>NZ_JBIAZN010000016.1:0-197768 GCF_042899225.1 Streptomyces sp. NPDC000134 | reverse complement strand
ACATTCCGAACCCGGAAGCTAAGCCTTACAGCGCCGATGGTACTGCAGGGGGGACCCTGTGGGAGAGTAGGACGCCGCCGAACAATTATTCAAAGGGTTGGACCCGGGATTTTCGTTCCGGGTCCAACCCTTTTTTATTTTTTGTTACTTGGTGTTCACGTAGCGCAACCACCATCCCCACCATGGGTACTGCAGCGATGCTGAGGGCCGCAGGTGTCGGAGTCGGTGACGAGGTCATCGTGCCGGCCTTCGGGAACGCGGAAGTCGCCGAGGCCGTCGTCCTGGCCGGGGCGCTGCCGGTGTTCGCGGACATAGACCCGGCGACGTACTGCCTCGACCCGTCCGCCGTCGAGGCCGCGGTGGGGCCGCGGACCGCCGCCCTGGTCGCCGTACACCGGTTCGGGCGGCCGGCGGACATGCGGCGGCTGCTCGATATCGGGCACCGGCGCGGACTGCTGGTGTTGCAGGAAGGGGAGTCCGAGGCGCCGTACGACGAGATCGCACAGCGGCGGCAGCGGGCCGGCTACCTCGATGCCCGGCTGCGGGGGGTGCGCACGCCCGACGGCGGGAACGGGCACACCTATCAGCAGTACGTGGTGCGGGTGCCCGGGAACGGGCGGCCGGACCGGGACGCGTTCGCGCGGGCGGTGCGGGCCCGGGGGGTGGACTGCCGGGTGCCGGTGAAGACGCCGGTGCACCGGATGCCGGATTTCCGGCGCTGTGTGGCATTGCCGGAGACCGAGCGGGCCGCTCATGAAACGCTCGCGCTGCCGGTCGACGCCGCTCTGACCAAAAGGGACATGCAGCGGATCGTGTCCGCGTGCAATGCGCTCGGCGGACTGCTCCAGCCGGCCTTCTGAGCGTGGTTGGGAGCACGGCTGTGTTCGGGGTATGATCTATTCCGTTGCCGCGAGGGAAACCTCGAAAAGTGACCGGCCCCTATAGCTCAGTCGGCAGAGCGTCTCCATGGTAAGGAGAAGGTCAACGGTTCGATTCCGTTTGGGGGCTCCACAAGAAAAGGCCCCGCCCATTCGGGCGGGGCCTTTGTGCTGTCCTAGTCCCGGTGCGGCTCCGGGACGCGCATCGCCAGGATCGCCATGTCGTCGGACGGGGCGTCCGAGGCGAAACGCTCCACCGCGCGCATGATGCGGGCCGCCACCGCGCCGGCCGTGAGGCCCGTGCAGGTCGTGAGGACGTCGGCCAGGCCGTCGTCGCCCAGCATGCGGGCGCCCTCCCGGCGTTCGGTCACGCCGTCCGTGACACAGAGCAGGACGTCACCCGGATCGAGGGTGACCGTCTGCTCGTACAGCTCCAGGTCCTCGATGACACCGAGGAGGGGCTGCGGTTCGGCCGCCGGTTCGACCGTGCCGTCCTGGCGGAGGCGGAGCGGCAGGGGGTGACCGGCGCAGACGACCTTCAGTTCGGCGCTGCCGTCCTCCTGGGGGCGCAGCTCGCCGTAGAGGAGGGTGAGGAAGCGGCTGCGGGCGCCCTCGTCCAGGATGGCCGAGTTCAGGCGCTCCAGGACCGCCGGGCCGCTCAGCCCCTCGCGGGCCAGCAGACGCAGGGCGTGCCGGGCCAGGCCCGTGACCGCCGCCGCGTTCGGGCCCGTACCGCAGACGTCGCCGATGGCGAAGCCGTAGGCGCCGTCGTGGATGGGGAAGAGGTCGTAGAAGTCACCGCCGACCTCGTTGCCCTCGCCGGCCGCTCGGTAGATGACCTCAACCTCGACGCCCTGGATCTGCGGCAGCTCCGGGGGCAGCAGGCTGCGCTGGAGGGACTGGCTGATGGCCGTGCGCTCCGAGTACAGGCGGGCGTTGTCCAGGGCCAGGGCGGCGCGGCGGGAGAGGTCCTCGGCGAGTTCCAGGATCTCCTGGCGGAAGTGCTCGTCGGCGGGCTTGCCGAGGGTGAGCATGCCGATGACGCGGTTGCGGGCGACCAGGGGCAGCACCACGGTCTCGCCGCCGACCGCGGCGGCCGTGGCCAGGGTCGGGCCGATGCCCGACGTCACCTGGTGGGTGGTGTTGCCGCTCAGGCCGAGGCTGCGCATGGAGGAGCGCAGCGCCGCCTGGTGGGCGACCTCGCCGGGAGCCGTCCAGACCCGGGCGCCCGGCGTCGGGACCGGGTCGGGCGGGGGGACCTTGGACAGCAGGGACTTGATGCCGTCGATCAGTTCCTCGTCCTCGTGCAGGACGTACGACAGGTCGGGGTCCGAAGCCTGGTCCGCGATGGTGTAGACGGCACACCAGGTGGCCAGCGTCGGGACCGTCATCTGGGCCATCAGGGCGAGGGTCTGGTCGCGGTCCAGGGTGCCCGCGAGCAGGTCGGACGCCTCGACGAGGAAGCTGAGCGAGCCGCGGCGCAGCCGCTCCAGCTCGCCGAGCCGGGCCGACTCGACGGCCAGGGCGATGCGGTCGGCCGCGAACTGCAGGCGCAGCGCCTCCTCGTTGGAGTAGCGGGCCGGGGCCTCCGCGGCGACGCCGAGCGAGCCGGTGAGGCGGCCCTCGACCTTGAGCGGGACGGTGACGACCGAGCGCATCCCGGTGCCGTTGAGGAGGGGTACGGCGCCCGGTACGGCCGTCAGGTCGTCGTGGACGGCGGGCATCCGGGCGGAGCCGTAGCGGCCGGGACCGGCCTCGACGGGGACGCGGGCGAAGCGCTGGCGGGCGGAGGGCAGGCCGGTGGAGGCGCGGACCTCCAGCTCCGTCTCGTCGTCGGTGGCCAGCAGCAGGAAGGCGGCGTCGGCGTCGAGCATGTCGCG
The DNA here is from genome assembly GCF_042899225.1 of Streptomyces sp. NPDC000134. NCBI lineage: Bacteria > Bacillati > Actinomycetota > Actinomycetes > Kitasatosporales > Streptomycetaceae > Streptomyces > Streptomyces sp. NPDC000134. The sequence goes on along the minus strand of NZ_JBIAZN010000016.1, from coordinate 195,010 downwards.
GGCGCGTTCGACCGTGCGCTGGAGGAGGCCGTCGAGGTCGTCCGGGGCGGGGGAGCCGATGAAGACCTCGAAGGGGTCGGTGCTCTGGCCCTCGGCGGCGCCGGTGTCGGCCGGCACGCGGGTCGGGGACTGCAGCACCGCCCGTTCGTGGTCGCGGACCAGGAGGCAGACCGTGGAGGGCTCGCCGCCGGTGTCGCGGACCCGGAGGTGGGAGGCGTACACCGGGGTGACGCGGCCGTGGGCGCCGCGGATGCCGTAGCTGCCCTCCCAGCGGGAGAGCTGGAGTGCCTCGACGATGCCGGTGCTGGTGCCCGGGGTGTGCGGCCAGGCGGCGAGGTCGATGAGCGGCTTGCCGACGACCTGCTCGGCCGGGTAGCCGAAGAGTTCCTCGGCGTCCTCGTTCCAGGCGGTGATCGCGCCGACCCGGTCGATCTGGACGACGGCCACGCGGACGCGGCCGTCGGCGAGCGGCAGCAGCTCGGCGGGGAGGCAGGGGCCGGCGGAACGGGTGCCGACCGGGCGTTCGGGCAGGTCGAGATGGAACCAGACGGTCTTGTGCGTCGGCGTGTAGTCCACGCCCCAGCGGCCGGCCAGGGCCGCGCAGAGCTGGAGGCCGCGTCCGCCCTCGCGGTCCGGGCTGCCCATGTCGGCGAGCGAGCCCTGGAGCGGGACCTCGCGCTCCGGGTAGCGGTCGGCGACCTCGATCCGTACGCCTTCCTCGGTGCGCAGGCAGACCACGTCGGCGGAGGTGCCGGCGTGCACCACGGCATTGGTGACCAGCTCGCTGGTGAGCACCACGGCGTCGTCGACGATGTCGGCGTAGCCCCAGCCCTGGAGGGTGTCCCGGACGAAGGAGCGCGCGCTCGCGACCGATCGCCCGACGGGCTCGAAGCTGGCGGCCGCGCGCGCGGTGATCACGGAACTCCTCGACCCTCTTTCTCCGTGCAGGCCCGTCTCGTCGGGAAGCTGCCGCCGCTGCTGCGGCATGCCGCCCGCCGGCTGCGGGTCCGGGGGCTGTCCCCCCGGCACCAGTCCGGTGGTCATGTGTCCGGCCGCCCCTCTGTGCCCGCTCGTTTCGTGCCACCGCCCAGGCCGGACGGACCGGCGTGGCTGGACAGCCGCATGCAAGGTTACTTACCTTCGCGGTCCATGCGGATGCCGGTCTGCAGTGTTTCCGCCCGAGGGTGTGCGGACGATGTGCGAAGCTGCCGAACTGTTATGGCCTGGTTCGGCCGGGGTGAAACACTGGGCAGGCTTCCTGTGAAGGTCCGATGGGACCAGGTGTTGACCGCGTACGGCGGGCAGCAGCCCCTAGAGGTCCGGCGGACCGGCACGGGACAGCGCGACAGCACGGACATACCCGGCGGTAACCGGTACGTCGAGCAGTAGGACCCGGGCACGGCACGATGGTCGACCCCTGCGGGAGGGACACAGTGGAGTCTGGCGCAGCGGCGCGGAGCACGAAGACGCGCGCGAAGGGCGGACAGTCCCCGAACGATCAGGGCGGGAAGCGCAATGGGACCACTGCGGTGGACACGGCGTCCCTGAACCGGCTGCTGGCGGCCCTGGTCTCGATGCGGGACGGGAACTTCCGCAAGCGGCTCACGGTGTCCGGCGACGGCGTGATGTCGGAGATCGCGGCGGTCTTCAACGAGGTGGCCGACCGCAATCTGCATCTGACGGGCGAGCTGGCCCGGGTCCGGCGGATGGTCGGGCGCGAGGGAAAGCTCACGGAGCGGCTGGAGACCGGGGCCTGCGAGGGGTCCTGGGCGACCGCCGTCGACAACTGCAACGCGCTGGTGGACGACCTGGCACGGCCGGTCTCCGAGGTCAGCCGGGTGCTGTCGGCGGTGGCCGAGGGTGATCTCTCGCCCCGGATGGAGCTGCGGACCCAGTTGGCCGAGGGGTCCGGGCAGCCGTTGCGCGGGGAGTTCCTGAAGGTCGGGCGGACGGTGAACAACCTGGTCGACCAGTTGTCGACGTTCACCGACGAGGTCACGCGCGTGGCCAGTGAGGTGGGCACCGAGGGCAAGCTGGGCGGTCAGGCCCGGGTGCGCGGGATGTCGGGTTCGTGGAAGGACCTCACGGACTCCGTCAACACGATGGCGTACCGGCTGACGGCTCAGGTGCGGGACATCGCGCTGGTGACGACGGCGGTCGCCAAGGGCGATCTGTCGCGGAAGGTCACGGTCCATGTGGCCGGCGAGATGCTGGAGCTGAAGAACACCGTCAATACGATGGTCGACCAGCTCTCGGCGTTCTCCTCCGAGGTGACGCGCGTCGCCCGCGAGGTGGGCACCGAGGGCGCGCTGGGCGGGCAGGCCCGGGTGCCCGGCGTGGCCGGCGTGTGGAAGGAACTGACGGACTCGGTCAACACGATGGCCGGGAACCTGACCGCCCAGGTGCGCGGGATCGCCGAGGTGACGACGGCGGTCGCCAGTGGTGACCTGTCGCGGAAGGTGACCGTGCCGGCCCGCGGCGAGGTCGCGCAGTTGGCCGAGACGATCAACCAGATGACCGAGACGCTGCGGATCTTCGCCGACGAGGTCACGCGCGTGGCCAACGAGGTCGGTGCCGAGGGGCAGCTCGGCGGCCAGGCGAACGTGCCGGGCGCGGCGGGGACCTGGAAGGACCTGACGGACTCGGTCAACACCGTCTTCCGGAACCTGACCACGCAGGTGCGGGACATCGCCGCGGTGACCACGGCGGTCGCCAACGGGGATCTGTCGCAGAAGGTCACCGTGGACGTGGCCGGCGAGATGCTGGAGCTGAAGAACACCGTCAACACGATGGTCGACCAGCTCTCCGCGTTCGGTGCCGAGGTGACGCGGGTGGCGCGCGAGGTCGGTGTCGAGGGCGAGCTGGGCGGGCAGGCCCAGGTGCCGGGGGCGGCGGGGACCTGGAAGGACCTCACGGACTCCGTCAACACGGCGTTCCGGAACCTGACCGGGCAGGTGCGCAACATCGCCCAGGTGACGACGGCGGTCGCCAACGGGGATCTGTCGCAGAAGGTCACCGTGGACGTCTCCGGGGAGATGCTCCAGCTCAAGAACACCGTGAACACCATGGTGGACCAGCTCTCCAGCTTCGCCGACCAGGTCACGCGGATGGCCCGGGACGTGGGCACCGAGGGCCGGCTCGGCGGCCAGGCCCGCGTGGACGGCGTGTCCGGTACGTGGAAGGAGCTGACCGACTCCGTCAACTTCATGGCCGGGAACCTCACGTCCCAGGTGCGGCAGATCGCCCAGGTGACGACGGCCGTGGCGCGCGGCGATCTGTCGCAGAAGATCGACGTGGACGCCCGCGGGGAGATCCTGGAGCTGAAGAACACCATCAACACGATGGTCGACCAGTTGTCGTCGTTCGCCGAGCAGGTGACCCGGGTCGCCCGCGAGGTGGGCACCGAGGGCCGGCTCGGCGGCCAGGCGCAGGTGCCGGGCGTGGCGGGCGTGTGGCGCGACCTCACCGACTCGGTGAACGGCATGGCGGGGAACCTCACCGCGCAGGTGCGCAACATCGCGCAGGTGGCGACCGCGGTCGCCCGCGGTGACCTCTCCCAGAAGATCACCGTGGACGCCCGCGGGGAGATCCTGGAGCTGAAGAACACCCTGAACACGATGGTCGACCAGTTGTCGTCGTTCGCCCAGGAGGTCACGCGCGTGGCCCGCGAGGTGGGCACCGAGGGCATCCTCGGCGGGCAGGCCGAGGTGCAGGGCGTCTCGGGCACCTGGAAGGACCTCACGCAGTCCGTGAACGGCATGGCCAACAACCTGACCATGCAGGTGCGCAACATCGCCGAGGTGACGACGGCCGTCGCCAAGGGCGACCTGTCGAAGAAGATCACCGTCGACGCCAAGGGCGAGATCCTGGAGCTGGTCACCACCGTCAACACGATGGTCGACCAGTTGTCCTCCTTCGCCGAGCAGGTCACGCGCGTGGCCCGCGAGGTGGGCACGGAGGGCATCCTCGGCGGGCAGGCGCACGTGCCGGGTGTGGTGGGGATCTGGAAGGACCTCAGCGACAACGTCAACCTGATGGCGAAGAACCTCACCGTCCAGGTGCGGAACATCTCGCAGGTCGCCGCCGCCGTCGCCAACGGCGATCTGACCCGGACGGTGACGATCGAGGCGCGCGGCGAGGTCGCGCAGCTCGCCGAAACGTTCAACACCATGGTGAAGACGCTGAGTTCCTTCGCCGACCAGGTCACCAAGGTGGCCCGGGAGGTGGGCACGGACGGCATCCTGGGCGGGCAGGCGCACGTCCCGGGCGTGGCCGGCACCTGGAAGGACCTCACCGAGTCGGTGAACCAGATGGCGTCCAACCTGACCGGTCAGGTGCGCAACATCGCCATGGTGACGACCGCCATCGCCAAGGGCGACCTCACCAAGAAGATCGACATCGACGCACGCGGGGAGATCCTGGAGCTGAAGACGACCATCAACACGATGGTCGACCAGTTGTCGTCGTTCGCCGAGGAGGTCACCCGGGTCGCCCGCGAGGTGGGCACCGAGGGGCAGCTCGGCGGGCAGGCCCGCGTGCGTGACGTCGACGGCACCTGGCGGGACCTGACCGAGTCGGTGAACGAGATGGCCGGGAACCTGACCCGGCAGGTACGGGCCATCGCGCGGGTGGCGACCGCGGTGACCCGCGGCGACCTGAACCTGAAGATCGACGTGGACGCGTCCGGCGAGATCCAGGAACTCCAGGACTACATCAACAAGATGATCGCCAACCTGCGCGACACCACGATCGCCAACAAGGAGCAGGACTGGCTCAAGGGCAACCTCGCCCGGATCTCCGCGCTGATGCAGGGCCGCCGCGACCTCCAGGACGTCGCCTCGCTGATCATGAGCGAGCTGACCCCGGTGGTCTCCGCCCAGCACGGCGCGTTCTTCCTGGCGCTGCCGCTGCTCGACGGCCAGGAGCAGGGCGCCGCGGCGGACGACCAGTACGAGCTGCGGATGCTGGGTTCGTACGGCTACTCGATGGGGTCCATGCCGACCTCGTTCCGGCCGGGCGAGGCGCTGGTCGGGACGGCCGCGAAGGAGAAGCGCACGATCCTGGTGGAGAACGCGCCCAGCGGCTATCTGAAGATCTCCTCCGGGCTCGGGGAGGCGCCGCCCGCCCAGGTGATCGTGCTGCCGGTGCTGTTCGAGGGCAAGGTGCTCGGCGTCATCGAGCTGGCGTCGTTCACGCCGTTCACGCAGATCCAGAAGGACTTCCTCAACCAGATCGCCGAGATGATCGCGACCAGCGTCAACACCATCTCGGTCAACACCAAGACCGAGGTGCTGCTGAAGCAGTCGCAGGAGCTGACCGAGCAACTGCGGGAGCGGTCGGCCGAACTGGAGCAGCGGCAGAAGGCCCTCCAGGCGTCCAACGCCGAACTGGAGGAGAAGGCCGAGCTGCTGGCCCAGCAGAACCGGGACATCGAGGTGAAGAACACCGAGATCGAGGAGGCGCGGCAGGTGCTGGAGGAGCGCGCCGAGCAGCTCGCGGTGTCGATGCGCTACAAGAGCGAGTTCCTCGCCAACATGTCGCACGAGCTGCGTACGCCGCTGAACTCGCTGCTGATCCTGGCCAAGTTGCTCGCCGACAACGCCGAGGGGAACCTCTCCCCGAAGCAGGTCGAGTTCGCCGAGACCATCCACGGGGCCGGCTCCGACCTGCTCCAGCTCATCAACGACATCCTGGACCTGTCCAAGGTCGAGGCGGGCAAGATGGACGTCTCGCCGACCCGGATCGCGCTGGTCCAGCTCGTCGACTACGTGGAGGCCACCTTCCGGCCGCTCACCGCCGAGAAGGGCCTGGACCTGTCGGTGCGGGTCTCGCCGGAGCTGCCCGCCACGCTGCACACCGACGAGCAGCGGCTGCTCCAGGTGCTGCGCAACCTGCTGTCCAACGCGGTGAAGTTCACCGACTCCGGCTCGGTGGAGCTGGTGATCCGGCCGGCCCGGGACGACGTGCCGCAGAAGATCCGCGAGCAGTTGCTGGAGGCCGGTTCGCTGACCGACCCGGCCGCGGACCTGATCGCGTTCTCGGTGACCGACACCGGCATCGGGATCGCGGCCAGCAAGATGCGGGTGATCTTCGAGGCGTTCAAGCAGGCCGACGGCACCACCAGCCGCAAGTACGGCGGTACGGGCCTGGGGCTGTCCATCTCGCGGGAGATCGCGCAGCTCCTGGGCGGTGAGATCCACGCGCAGAGCGAGCCCGGCCGCGGCTCGACGTTCACCCTGTACCTGCCGCTGCACCTGAGCGAACTGCCGCCGCAGGGCTACCAGCAGCCGGTGGCCGCGCTGGAGGCCGGCGACCTGGTGGCCTCCGCGGGCGACGCCCCCGACCGGGGCGGGGAGGCGGACGTGCAGATCGAGACGCCGGCCGAGGTGAAGTCGTACCAGGAGACGCAGAACGGCGCCGCCGCGCTGTTCCGGCGCCGCCGGCGGGCCCTGCCGGGGGCCGAACCGCGGGCCGAGCGGCAGGAGCAGTGGCCGCCCGCCGCGCTCCAGGAACCGCTCGCGCAGGCGCAGCGGGGCATCCGGTTCGGCGGCGAGAAGGTGCTGATCGTCGACGACGACATCCGCAACGTGTTCGCGCTCACCAGCGTCCTGGAGCAGCACGGCCTGTCCGTGCTCTACGCCGAGAACGGGCGGGAGGGCATCGAGGTGCTGGAGCAGCACGAGGACGTGGCGGTCGTCCTGATGGACATCATGATGCCCGAGATGGACGGTTACGCCACGACCACGGCGATCCGCCGGATGCCGCAGTTCGCCGGGCTGCCGATCATCGCGCTGACCGCCAAGGCGATGAAGGGCGACCGGGAGAAGGCGATCGAGTCGGGCGCTTCCGACTACGTCACCAAGCCCGTCGACCCCGATCACCTGCTGACGGTCATGGAGCAGTGGATGCGGGGGGTGTGAGGTGGCGGGAACGCCCGGTGTTCGCGCGGAGTTGCTGACGCAGTGTGCGCGAAGCCGTGTAGAAGTGCGGGATTCGGGGAACTTTCTGTTCCGCCGCTGCGTTTCTGCTACGTGCACAGTGACATCACGGTGACAGGGTGTGGTGACCGGCGGGGTGCGGCTACGATGACCGGCACAAGGACGGGCGGCGCAAGGGAGTCGTCCCCTGGGGTGGCACCCGCCGGTGCTTCCCCAAGTCCTGCGGACAGGGGAGGCCCCACGCCGGGGCGAGGAGGGCGGGCCATGGTGCAGAAGGCCAAGATCCTCCTGGTCGATGACCGGCCGGAGAATCTGCTGGCGCTGGAGGCGATCCTCTCGGCGCTCGATCAGACGCTGGTGCGGGCATCGTCCGGGGAGGAAGCGCTCAAAGCACTGCTCACGGACGACTTCGCGGTCATTCTGCTGGACGTCCAGATGCCGGGTATGGACGGTTTCGAGACCGCCGCGCACATCAAGCGGCGGGAGCGCACCCGGGACATCCCGATCATCTTCCTCACCGCGATCAATCACGGCCCGCACCACACCTTCCGCGGGTACGCGGCGGGCGCGGTGGACTACATCTCCAAGCCGTTCGACCCGTGGGTGCTGCGCGCGAAGGTCTCCGTCTTCGTCGAGCTCTACATGAAGAACTGCCAACTGCGGGAGCAGGCGGCCCTGCTGCGGCTCCAGTTGGAGGGCTCCGCGCACAAGGACGACGGCGGCCAGGTCAAGGAGTCGGCGGGGCTGCTCGCCGAGCTGTCGGCCAGACTGGCGGCCGTCGAGGAGCAGGCCGAGGCGCTGTCCAAGCAGCTCAACGACGAATCGACGGACGCGGCGGCGGTGGCCACGGCCGCCCATCTGGAGCGCAAGCTCACCGGACTGCGGCGGGCGCTGGACGCGCTGGAGCCGGGCACCTCCGGCGGCCGGGCCGCGATCACCTGAGGCCCGTACCCGGGCGTGGCCGTGAGGCCGCGTCAGCGGGCGCCGCGGGCGCGTCAGTTCCGCTCCCCTCCGAGGGCGACACGAACGGGTGAAGCAGTGGGCGCACGTGTCCGACGCTGTCTCCACCGGTAACCTCACACCTATGGCCTCACGTCCCTCCGCAGCCAAGAAGCAGCCCGCGAAGAAAGCGGCTCCCGCGAAGGCTCCGACGAGGAAGGCCGTCGCGAAGAAGGCCGTCGCGAAAAAGGCCCCGGCCAAGAAGGCGCCCGCCCGCAGGGCACCGGCCAGGAGACCCGCTCCCGCGCCCGCGGCCAGCCCCACGGGGGGCGTCTACCGCCTCGTACGCGCCCTCTGGCTGGGCCTCGCGCACGCCGTCGGCGCCGTCTTCCGCGGCATAGGACAGGGCGCGAAGAACCTCGACCCGGCCCACCGCAAGGACGGCGTCGCCCTGCTGCTGCTCGGCATCTCGCTGATCGTCGCCGCCGGCACCTGGGCCGACCTGGAGGGCCCCGTCGGCGACCTGGTCGAGATCCTGGTGACCGGCGCCTTCGGCCGGCTCGACCTGCTCGCGCCGCTGCTGTTCGGCACCATCGCCGTCCGCCTCATCCGGCACCCGGAGCAGCCCGAGGCCAACGGCCGGATCGTGATCGGCCTGTCCGCGCTGGTCGTCGGGGTGCTCGGGCAAGTGCACATCGCCTGCGGCTCGCCCGCACGCGGCGACGGCATGCAGGGGATAAGGGACGCCGGCGGGCTGATCGGCTGGGCGGCGGCGACGCCGCTGTCGAAGACGATGACCGACGTGCTGGCCGTGCCGCTGCTGGTGCTGCTGACGGTGTTCGGGCTGCTGGTGGTGACCGCCACGCCGGTGAACGCCATCCCGCAGCGGCTGCGGCTGCTCGGCGTGCGGCTCGGGCTGGTCCGCGACCCGGTCCTCGAGGAGGTGCCGGGCGACGACGAGCGGTACGAGGAGCAGTGGCGCGAGGCGCTGCCCGCCCGGCCCCGCGGGCGCGGCGGACCGGTGCCCGAGGTGTACGACGTCGAGGACGCCGAGCAGGAGGCACCGACCCGGCGCCGTACCCGGGCGAGGCGGCCGGCCGCGGCGCGGCCCGGCGGGCCGGACGCGGTGGACGTGGCCGCCGCCGCGGCCGCCGCGCTGGACGGGGCCGTGCTGCACGGGATGCCGCCGTCGCCGCTGGTCGCCGACCTCACCCAGGGCGTCGGCACGGGCGACCGGGAGCCGACGACACCGACACCGACACCGGCCCCGGCGCGCGCTCCGGCGCCGTCGCCGGTGCCCGCGGCCCGGCCCGAGCGGACCGAGGCCGACAGCGGGGTCCCCGACCTCACCAAGAGCCCGCCGCCCAAGGAGCGCGAGCTGCCGGCGCGTGCGGAGCAGCTCCAGTTGTCGGGCGACATCACCTACGCGCTGCCGTCCCTGGACCTCCTCACGCGCGGGGGGCCGGGCAAGGCGCGCAGTGCCGCCAACGACGCCATAGTGGCGGCGCTGACCACCGTCTTCACCGAGTTCAAGGTCGACGCCCGGGTCACCGGCTTCACCCGCGGGCCGACGGTCACGCGGTACGAGGTCGAGCTGGGCCCCGCCGTGAAGGTCGAGCGGATCACCGCACTGGCCAAGAACATCGCGTACGCCGTCGCCAGCCCGGACGTCCGGATCATCAGCCCGATCCCCGGCAAGTCCGCCGTCGGCATCGAGATCCCGAACACCGACCGGGAGATGGTCAACCTCGGTGACGTGCTGCGGCTCGCGGAGTCCGCCGAGGACGACGACCCGATGCTGGTCGCCTTCGGCAAGGACGTCGAGGGCGGGTACGTCATGCACTCGCTGGCGAAGATGCCGCACATGCTGGTCGCCGGCGCCACCGGGTCCGGCAAGTCGTCGTGCATCAACTGCCTGATCACCTCGGTGATGATGCGGGCGACCCCCGAGGACGTCCGGATGATCCTGGTCGACCCCAAGCGCGTCGAGCTGACCGCCTACGAGGGCATCCCGCACCTGATCACGCCGATCATCACCAACCCCAAGCGGGCCGCCGAGGCCCTCCAGTGGGTGGTCCGCGAGATGGACCTGCGCTACGACGACCTGGCGGCGTACGGCTACCGGCACATCGACGACTTCAACCGCGCGGTGCGCGAGGGCAAGGTCAAGCCGCCCGAGGGCAGCGAGCGCGAGCTGCAGCCGTACCCGTACCTCCTGGTGATCGTCGACGAGCTGGCCGACCTGATGATGGTCGCGCCCCGGGACGTCGAGGACGCGATCGTGCGGATCACGCAGCTCGCGCGTGCGGCCGGCATCCACCTGGTGCTCGCCACCCAGCGGCCCTCGGTGGACGTCGTCACCGGTCTGATCAAGGCGAACGTGCCCTCCCGGCTCGCCTTCGCCACCTCCTCGCTCGCCGACTCCCGGGTCATCCTCGACCAGCCCGGTGCCGAGAAGCTGATCGGCAAGGGCGACGGCCTGTTCCTGCCCATGGGCGCGAACAAGCCGACCCGTATGCAGGGCGCCTTCGTGACCGAGGAGGAGGTCGCGGCCGTCGTCCAGCACTGCAAGGACCAGATGACGCCCGTCTTCCGGGACGACGTCGTGGTCGGCACCAAGCAGAAGAAGGAGATCGACGAGGACATCGGCGACGACCTGGACCTGCTGTGCCAGGCGGCCGAGCTGGTCGTCTCCACGCAGTTCGGGTCGACGTCCATGCTCCAGCGCAAGCTGCGGGTGGGCTTCGCCAAGGCGGGCCGGCTGATGGACCTCATGGAGTCCCGGAACATCGTCGGACCGAGCGAGGGTTCGAAGGCGCGTGACGTTCTTGTGAAGCCTGAGGAACTGGACGGAGTGCTGGCGGTGATCCGGGGGGAGTCTGAAGGGTAGGGAAACGGGACACCTCGCCCGCCCGACGGCCCGGACGCGACAACCGGCCGGTCGGGCGGGGCCCGTCCGCGGGGTTCTTGGGCCGGGGTTTTTGGGCAACCGTTTGCCCTCGTCGTACGTCAAGTTGGGCGGAGCGACGAACACCTGCTCCACCATCGGTCTGCCGGGCCATTCCGATGGCGTACAAAGTGCGACCGCCCGGTTGCCCCACCCGTTTGTACCCCCCCTAGACTGAACGTCCAGCACAGGCGGCCAACCGCTCGAAAGGCGCCCCCGTGTCCATCGGCAACTCCCCTGAAGACGAGCGTCCGTTCGAAGACGTGTCCCGTGACGTCGCCGAGGAAGCCCGCCCCTCCATCGGCCGCGCCCTGCGGCAGGCGCGCATCGCCGCCGGGCTGACCGTCGACGACATCAGCAGTGCCACCCGGGTCCGGATCGCCATCGTGCACGCCATCGAGGCCGACGACTTCGGCCCCTGCGGCGGTGACGTCTACGCACGCGGGCACATCCGTACGCTGGCCAGGGCCGTCGGACTCGACCCCGCCCCGCTGATCGAACAGTTCGAGACCGCGCACGGCGGGCGTCCCGAGCCGACCCCGGCCGCACCTCTGTTCGAGGCGGAGCGCATCCGTCCCGAGCGGCGCGGGCCGAACTGGACCGCGGCCATGGTCGCCGCGATCGTCGTCGTGATCGGCTTCGTCGGCTTCACGCTGGTCAAGGGCGGCGACGACGGCGGCTCCCAGGCCAGCGTGGGCGAGGGGCCCACGGCCAGCGCCAGCCGGTCCGCGTCCGCGTCCGCGTCGGCCAAGCCCAAGAAGCCCGTCGCCCCCAAGCCCGACCCGAGCGACAGCGCCATCGCCGCCGCCCCCGCGGACAAGGTGACGGTCAAGGCCACCGCCACCGACGGCCGTAGCTGGATCTCCGCCAAGGACCACAACGGCAAGCAGCTCTTCGACGGAGTCCTCGAACAGGGCGAGTCCCAGACCTTCCAGGACAGCACCGAGATCAACCTCGTCCTCGGCGACGCCGGGGCGATCGAGCTGTACGTCAACGGCAAGAAGATCGAGGACGACTTCGCACCCGGCGCCGTGGAGCGGCTGACGTACACCAAGGGCGACCCGCAGGTCGGATAACGGGCCCGGGAGGGGCGAGGCGGCACGGGGCCGGCCGGGACCGGCCAACCCCGTCGACGTGGGGTGTCCGTGGGACGAAGTAGTCTTGAGCCCATGCCTGAACGCCGTACCGTCGCACTCGTCACCCTTGGCTGCGCCCGTAACGAGGTGGACTCGGAGGAGCTCGCAGGCCGTCTGGAGGCGGACGGCTGGCAGCTCGTGGAGGACGCCGAGGACGCGGACGTCGCCGTGGTCAACACGTGCGGCTTCGTCGAGGCCGCCAAGAAGGACTCCGTCGACGCCCTGCTGGAGGCCAACGACCTCAAGGGCCACGGCAGAACGCAGGCCGTCGTGGCGGTCGGCTGCATGGCCGAGCGCTACGGCAAGGAACTCGCCGAGGCCCTCCCCGAGGCCGACGGCGTGCTCGGCTTCGACGACTACGCCGACATCTCCGACCGGCTCCAGACCATCCTGAACGGCGGCATCCACGCCGCCCACACCCCGCGCGACCGGCGCAAGCTGCTGCCGATCACCCCGGCGCAGCGGCAGGAGGCGGGCGCGTCCGTGGCGCTGCCGGGGCACGGCCCCGTGGAGCTTCCCGGGCCCGCGCCGGCGGACCTGCCGGAAGGCGTCGCCCCGGCCTCCGGGCCGCGCGCCCCGCTGCGCCGCCGGCTGGACGGCTCCCCGGTCGCCTCCGTCAAGCTCGCCTCCGGCTGCGACCGGCGCTGTTCCTTCTGCGCCATCCCCTCCTTCCGCGGCTCCTTCATCTCGCGCCGCCCGAGCGACGTGCTGAACGAGACGCGGTGGCTGGCCGAGCAGGGCGTCAAGGAGATCATGCTGGTCTCCGAGAACAACACCTCCTACGGCAAGGACCTCGGCGACATCCGCCTGCTGGAGTCCCTGCTGCCCGAGCTGGCCGAGGTCGACGGCATCGAGCGGGTGCGGGTGAGCTACCTCCAGCCGGCCGAGATGCGCCCGGGACTGATCGACGTCCTGACCTCGACGCCGAAGGTCGCCCCGTACTTCGACCTGTCCTTCCAGCACTCCGCGCCGGACGTGCTGCGCGCGATGCGCCGCTTCGGCGACACCGACCGCTTCCTGGAGCTGCTGGACACCATCCGGAGCAAGGCGCCCGAGGCCGGTGTGCGCTCCAACTTCATCGTCGGCTTCCCCGGCGAGAGCGAGGCCGACCTCGCCGAGCTGGAGCGGTTCCTGAACCACGCGCGGCTCGACGCCATCGGCGTCTTCGGCTACTCCGACGAGGAGGGCACCGAGGCGGCCGGTTACGACGGCAAGCTCGACGAGGACGTCGTCGCCGAGCGGCTCGCGCGGGTCTCCCGGCTCGCCGAGGAACTGGTCTCCCAGCGGGCCGAGGAGCGGGTCGGCTCGACCGTGCGGGTGCTCGTGGAGTCCGTGGACGACGAGGACGGTGTGTACGGGCGGGCGGCGCACCAGGCGCCCGAGACGGACGGCCAGGTCCTGCTCACGAGCGGCGAAGGTCTCGGTGTCGGTCGTATGGTCGACGCGAAGGTGGTCGGCACGGAAGGTGTCGACCTGGTGGCCGAGCCCCTCCTGGGCTCGCCCGCCTGGACCGGGGACGCGTCGACCGAGGAGGCGGGCAGATGACCGGAGCACCGGCGTCCGCGGCGGGGGGCTCCTCCGGCGCGCGGAGGGCCGGCCCGCCTCCGGCAGCGGGGGGCGTGGAGCGGGGGGACCTGGGTGCTCTGGGAGGCGTAGGTGACCTGGGGGACGGAGGCGGCTCGGGTGGCCGGGGTGACCTGAGCGATCTGGGTGAGCTGAGCGATCTGGGTGAGTGTATGGACCGTACGGGGCGGTCGGAGGGCATGGGTCCCGCGGGCTCGGCCGGTGGTGCCGGTGAGGGCGGCGCCGGGGGGCGCGGGGGTGCTCCTCGGGGCGGGAAGATCGCGGCGGCCGCCGTCAACCAGGCCAGCGTCTGGAATGTCGCGAACCTCCTGACCATGCTCCGCCTGGTCCTGGTGCCGGGGTTCGTCGCGCTGATGCTGGGCAACGGCGGAAACGACCCGGCCTGGCGCTCGTTCGCTTGGGCGGCGTTCGCCATCGCCATGATCACCGACCTGTTCGACGGCCATCTGGCGCGCACCTACAACCTCGTCACCGACTTCGGGAAGATCGCCGACCCCATCGCCGACAAGGCGATCATGGGCGCGGCGCTCATCTGTCTCTCGTCCCTGGGCGATCTGCCGTGGTGGGTGACGGCCGTGATCCTCGGCCGGGAACTCGGGATCACGCTGCTGCGTTTTCTGGTCATCCGGTACGGCGTCATCCCCGCGAGCCGCGGCGGCAAGCTGAAGACCCTCACTCAGGGTGTGGCCGTGGGCATGTATGTGCTGGCGCTGACGGGGCCGCTGGCGACTCTGAGGTTCTGGGTGATGGCCGCGGCGGTCGTGCTGACCGTCGCGACCGGGCTCGACTATGTAAGACAGGCCATTGTGCTGCGCAGGCAGGGAATCGCCGAGCGCAGGGCGGTGTTGAAGGAGACGGAAGGTTGAGTTCCGAGGCCGCCGACGTGGTACGACTACTCACCGTGAAGGGTGGCACGGTCGCGGTAGCCGAGTCACTGACGGGCGGGCTGGTCGCGGCGGAGATCACCGCGGTTCCCGGAGCCTCCAAGGTCTTCCGGGGGTCGGTCACCGCCTACGCCACCGAGCTGAAGCACCGGCTGCTCGGCGTCGACGCGTCGCTGCTGGCGGCACGGGGCGCGGTGGACCCGCAGGTCGCCGCCGAGATGGCGGCCGGCGTGCGGACCGCGCTGGGTGCCGACTGGGGCATCGCGACGACCGGCGTCGCGGGGCCGGACCCCCAGGACGGGCAGCCTGTCGGTACCGTTTTCGTGGCCGTGCACGGCCCCGAGAGGGCGGCGGACGGTTCTGCCTCTGGCGGAAAAGTGGAGGCGCTGCGGTTGAACGGCGACCGCGCGGAAATTCGTATGGAGAGTGTACGGAGCGTACTCGCACTTCTCGTGGAGGAGATCGCGAGCGAACAGACCGGGAATGAGCGGGCACAGGATACGGAACGGAACGGGGGGTTTTGATGTTTGCAGCCCTGAGTGAACACGACATCGCTCCCCGCACGGCCGCAGCGCGAGGCGGTACGGTGGGGCGTGAAGGATGCGGCTACGCGGTCCGAGGAGGGAGCCACCGATGATTCTGCTCCGTCGCCTGCTGGGTGACGTGCTGCGTCGGCAGCGCCAGCGCCAGGGCCGTACTCTGCGCGAAGTCTCCTCGTCCGCCCGAGTCTCACTCGGCTATCTCTCCGAGGTGGAGCGGGGGCAGAAGGAGGCTTCCTCCGAGCTGCTCTCCGCCATCTGCGACGCGCTGGACGTACGGATGTCCGAGCTGATGCGGGAAGTGAGCGACGAACTCGCCCTCGCCGAGCTGGCCCAGTCCGCTGCGGCCACTCCCAGCGAAACCGTGCCCACACCGGTCCGTCCGATGCTGGGTTCCGTCTCGGTGGCCGGTGTGCCACCGGAACGGGTGACGATCAAGGCGCCCGCCGAAGCGGTGGACGTCGTCGCCGCCTGAGCGACACCGCCGTCCCGCTCCGATGCGGGCGGACGTCCAGGCACCGAAGTGTGCAGGCCCCGGCCGGGGCTCCTCCGGATCGCCGGAGGGGTGCGGTCGGGGTTTTCGCATGCGGGCGGGCTTCGTTCTCCGGGGCCCGGGTCGTCCGGGGGCGTGGGCGTGCCGTGCGTTTGCCGGGGGAGGGCGCTGCGGTCATCGTGGAGGGATGTGCGGGGGGCCGCTCGACGGAGGTGTTGATGTACGTCGTCAAGAGCCCGTTGTCCGACGCGAACCTCGCGACCGTGTCCGATGCGCTGCAGGGCGCCCTCGTCGACCTGGTCGACCTCGCCCTCGTGGCGAAGCAGATCCACTGGAACGTGGTCGGGCCTCGCTTCCGCTCGGTGCACCTCCAGCTCGACGAGGTCGTGAGCACCGCACGCGCCCACTCCGACACCGTGGCCGAACGCGCCGCCGCGCTCGGCATCTCCCCCGACGGACGGGCCGCGACCGTGGCCGTCGGCAGCGGGATCGGGGTGACGCCGGAGGGCTGGGTCGACGACTCGGCGGCGGTCGGGTCGATCGTGGACGCCCTGGGCGCGGTCATCGCCCGGATGCGGGAACGGATCGACGCGACCGGGGAGCCCGATCCCGTGACGCAGGACGTCCTCATCCAGGTCACGGGGGATCTTGAGAAGCAGCACTGGATGTTCCAGGCCGAGAACGGGTGACGGCGCCTCTCCGCCCGGGGCGCGCGGGGGCGGGGGACGGGGGTGGCGGGGCATGCCGGGGCGAATAGCGGGGCGGGGGGTGGGCTCGGTCGTCGGCCGGGGGGCCGTGGTGGGGCTCGGAGTGGTGTGGTGGTGGGCTGTGCTGCGGCTCGCCCTGGCGCCGGGGGCGGGGGTGCTGGAAGCGGCGATGGCGGCCGGGGGGTGGGGACTGAGCCTGCTGCCGGTGCACTGCGTGGCCAGGGAGCGGGCGGCGGGAGCGTTGGGGGCGGGACGGTGGCGGAGGGCCTGGCGGGCTGGCGGGCGCGGCGGGGTGGTGCGGGCTTCGGCGGATGCGGGCGCGAGCGGGGGCGAGGGGGAGGGTGACGGGGACGCTGGGGCTTCGGATGCCCTCGGGCATGGGCGGGCGGGCGGTACCGGGACGTCCCGGGCGGGGTCGGAGGGCGATGCCGGGGTGTACCGGGCGGGGCCGGACGGCGGTTCGGGGGAGTGAGCCTGAGGCCGACCGTGTACGGGGGCGGTCGGCCTGCGGGGGGCGGGCTGGGCAGGGGCAGGGGCAGGGGCAGGGGCAGCGGCAGGGGTCACCTGTGCGTGCGGGGGCGCTGTTGCCGCAGGGGCGGCGGGGTCGGGCCCGGTTGGCAGGTGGGGCACCAGTACGTGGGGCGGTCGCGGGAACCGTCGCCCTGGTCGGCCACGCGGATCGGCGTGCCGCAGCGCAGGCAGGGGCGCCGGGCGCGGCCGTAGACGAAGAGGTCGGGGGCGCGGCGGCCCGTGGTGTTGCGCACCGGGCGGTCGCGGTTGGCCTCCAGGAGCCGCTTGGCGAGCACGGGCAGGGCGGTGGCGCGGTCGGCCGGCAGGTCGCCCGCGGGCAGCCAGGGCGTGACGCCGAGCAGGAAGCACAGCTCGCTCTTGTACACGTTGCCGATGCCGGCCAGGTTGCGCTGGTCCAGGAGGGCCTCGCCGAGGGCACGGGCGGGATCGGCGAGGACGTTCGCCAGGGCCAGGCCGGGGTCCCAGTCCGGGCCCAGCAGGTCGGGGCCGAGATGACCGACCGCGCGCTGCTCCTCGGCGCCGCGGAGCAGTTCGAGGACCGGCAGCCGGTAGCCGACGGCGGTGCGGTCGGCGGTGCCGAGGACGACGCGGATCTGGTGGGCGGCGCCGCCGCTCCAGCGCCGGCCGGGCTCGAACACCTTCCATGAGCCGTCCATCCGGAGATGCGAGTGCAACGTCACGTCGCCCTCGATGCGGGTCAGCAGATGCTTGCCCCGGGGCGTGACGTCCAGGACGGCACGGCCGGTGAGGTCGACCGTGGCGTACTGGGGCACGCGGAAGTCGGTGAGGATGAGCACCTTGCCCGCGAGGGCGTCGTGCAGTCGCCTCGCGGCCTGCCGGACCGTGTCCCCTTCAGGCATCAGGGCCTCCCGCCTCGGTCATGCGCGCAGCCGCAGTCCGCGCGGGGTCGCGATGAACCCCGCGCGCTCCAGCAGGACGCCGAACGGGGACGTCAGCGCCGCCGCGCCGTTGACCCGCTCCACCGTGACCGTGCCCAGCGCGCCCGCGCGGGCCGCTTCCGCCAGCGCCTCGGTCGCCGCGCCCAGACGCGGGTCGTCGGCGGCCGGGGCGTCGGCGTCGGAGGGCCAGGCGAGCAGTGTCTTGCCGCCGCGCTCCATGTAGAGCGCCAGGTCGCCGTCGACCAGGACCACCAGGGAGCCGGCCTTGCGGCCCGGCTTGTGTCCGGCGCCGGTCGGGGGCTCGGGCCAGGGGAGGGCGGCGCCGTAGGCGTTGGCCGGATCGGCGGCGGCCAGGACGACGGCCCGGTCGGCGGGGGACGGGCGGGTACGGCGGCCCGGGAAGCCGCTGCCGTGGGCGCCGGGGGTGGAGCCGCCGCCGTACGGGCCGCCGGAGCGGGGACCGCCGGCGCCGGGGGAGGCGTAGTCCCGGGGGGAGACGTACTCGTCCCTGGAGTAGGGCGGGCCGGGGGTGAAGGCGCCCGGGGTGGCGAAGTCGGTGTCCAGGGCGGGAAAGGGGGCGGCCGGGGCGGACCGGTCCGGGGTGGTCGTGGACCGGTCGGGGTCGGGGGACGTGCCGAAGTCGTCGGCGGGCTGCTGCGGTCCGCCGGGGCCGCCGCCGGGCAGGCCGTCGCCGCGGTCGCGGGCGTTGGCCACCGCGCGGAGGCGGTCGACGGCGCCGTCCATGGCGAACTGGGCCGCGCCGAGGCCCTCCACCACGTACCCGCGTCGGGCCTGTCCGCTCTCCTCGAAGGCCGACAGGATGCGGTAGACGGCGGAGAAGCCGCCTTCGACGCCCTCGGCCGAGACGGCACCGCGGGTCACCACGCCGTGCCGGTCCAGGAGCGTGCGGGCCAGGGCGTGGGCGCGGACCGTGGTGTCGGACTCGCGGGCCGGCAGCAGGGACCAGCGGCCCGCGACGGTCGGGGGTCCGGAGCGGGAGGCGGGGCGGGCGGCGGCCGTGAGGGAGCCGTAGCGGCCGCGGGGAGCCGCGCGTCTGGCGCGGTGGGCCGTGGAGCCCGCGGTGCGGCCCGAGCCGAGGAAGGACCGCAGGGGCGCCAGCGTGTCGTTGGTCAGCAGGCCGGACCAGGCCAGGTCCCACAGGGCGTCGGCGAGCTGGGGATCGGTGGCGTCGGGATGGGTGGTCGCACGGACCTGGTCGGCGATCTGGCGGAAGAACAGGCCGTAGCCGCCGGACAGGGTGTCGAGGACGGACTGGTGGAGGGCGGTCGTCTCCAGGGGGTGCGGGGGCGGCACGAGCAGCGGGGCCGCGTCCGCCAGGTAGAGGGAGATCCAGCCGTCCTTGCCGGGGAGGGAACCGGCCCCCGCCCACACCACCTCGCCGGCGGCGGTCAGCTCGTCGAGCATGGCCGGGGCGTAGTGCGCCACGCGGGACGGCAGGACCAGCTTCTCCAGGGCGGAGGCGGGTACGGACGCGCCCTGGAGCTGCTCGACGGCGCGCACCAGGCCGTCGACGCCGCGCAGCGAGTGGCCCTTGCCGATGTGCTGCCACTGGGGGAGGAACTGGGCGAGCGCGGGCGGCGGCACCGGCTCCAGCTCGTGCCGCAGCGCGGCCAGCGAGCGGCGGCGCAGCCGACGCAGTACGGCCGCGTCGCACCACTCCTGGCCGATCCCGGCCGGATGGAACTCGCCCTGGACGATCCGGCCCGCCGCCGACAGCCGCTGCAGAGCGCCGTCCGTGACGGCCACGCCCAGGCCGAAGCGGGCGGCGGCGGTGGCCGAGGTGAACGGGCCGTGGGTGCGGGCGTAGCGGGCCAGGAGGTCGCCGAGCGGGTCCTTGACGGGCTCCATGAAGGCTTCCGGCACGCCCACGGGCAGCGCCGTGCCGAGCGCGTCGCGCAGCCGTCCGGCGTCCTCGATCGCCGCCCAGTGGTCGGCGCCCCCGATACGGACCTTGATCGCGCGGCGGGCGGCGGCCAGCTCGGGCGCCCACCGGGGTTCGGCGCCCCGCTCGGCCAGCTCGGCGTCGGTGAGCGGGCCGAGCAGCCGGAGCAGGTCCGCGACGCCCTCCACGTCCTTGACGCGGCGGTCCTCGGTGCGCCACTGCAGCTCGCGCTCCAGCTCGGTCAGCACCTCGGCGTCGAGCAGTTCGCGCAGCTCCGCCTGGCCGAGCAGCTCGGCGAGCAGCCGGGAGTCCAGGGAGAGGGCGGCGGCGCGGCGCTCGGCGAGCGGCGAGTCACCCTCGTAGAGGAACTGGGCGACGTAACCGAAGAGGAGGGACCGGGCGAACGGGGAGGGCTCGGGGGTGGTGACCTCCACCAGGCGCACCCTGCGGGCCTCCAGGTCACCCATCAGCTCGACCAGTCCGGGGACGTCGAAGACGTCCTGGAGGCACTCGCGGACCGCCTCCAGCACGATCGGGAACGACCCGAACTCGCTCGCCACCACCAGCAACTGGGAGGCGCGCTGGCGCTGCTGCCACAGCGGGGTCCGCTTGCCGGGGCTGCGGCGGGGCAGCAGCAGCGCGCGGGCGGCGCACTCGCGGAAGCGGGCCGCGAACAGGGCCGAGCCGCCCACCTGGTCGGTGACGACCTGGTTCACCTCGCCCTTGTCGAACACGACGTCGGCCGCGCCGACCGGGGCCCGGTCCGCGTCGTACTCGGTGCCGGCCCTTCGCGGCTCCTGGTCGAGGAGGTCCAGGCCCATCAGATCGGCGTCCGGCAGCCGCAGCACGATGCCGTCGTCGGCGTGCATCACCTGGGCGTCCATGCCGTACCGCTCGGACAGGCGGGCGCCGAGGGCGAGCGCCCAGGGGGCGTGGACCTGGGCGCCGAAGGGGGAGTGGACCACCACCCGCCAGTCGCCCAGCTCGTCCCGGAAGCGCTCGACCACGATGGTGCGGTCGTCGGGGATGTGGCCGCAGGACTCGCGCTGCTCGGCGAGGTACGCCAGGACGTTGTCCGCGGCCCAGGCGTCCAGGCCGGCGGCGAGCAGCCGCCGCCGGGCGTCGTCCCCGGGCAGGGAGCCGACCTCGCGGAGGAACGCGCCCAGCGCGCGGCCCAGCTCCAGCGGGCGGCCCAACTGGTCGCCCTTCCAGAACGGGAGCCTGCCGGGCACGCCGGGCGCCGGGGACACCAGGACGCGGTCGCGCGTGATGTCCTCGATCCGCCAGGAACTGGTGCCGAGCGTGAAGACGTCCCCCACGCGGGACTCGTACACCATCTCCTCGTCCAGCTCGCCGACCCGGCCGCCGCCCTTCTTCGGGTCGGCGCCGGCCAGGAACACCCCGAACAGGCCGCGGTCGGGGATGGTGCCCCCGGAGGTGACGGCCAGCCGCTGCGCCCCCGGACGGCCGGTGACCGTGCCGGCGACGCGGTCCCACACCACGCGCGGGCGCAGCTCGGCGAACGCGTCGGACGGGTAGCGGCCCGCGAGCATGTCCAGGACCGCCGTGAACGCCGACTCCGGCAGCGAGGCGAAGGGCGCGGCGCGGCGGACCACGGCGAGCAGGTCGTCGACCTGCCAGGTGTCCAGGGCCGTCATCGCCACGAGCTGCTGCGCGAGGACGTCCAGCGGGTTGGCGGGGACCCTCAGGGACTCGATGGCGCCGGTGCGCATCCGCTCGGTGACCACGGCCGCCTGCACCAGATCGCCCCGGTACTTGGGGAAGACCACGCCCGTGGAGACCGCGCCGACCTGGTGTCCCGCTCGGCCGACGCGCTGGAGGCCGGAGGCGACCGACGGCGGGGACTCCACCTGGACCACGAGGTCGACCGCGCCCATGTCGATGCCCAGCTCCAGGCTGGAGGTGGCGACCACGGCGGGCAGCCGGCCCGCCTTGAGGTCCTCCTCGACCTGGGCGCGCTGCTCCTTGGAGACCGAGCCGTGGTGGGCGCGGGCGATCACGGGCGGGGCGCCCTGGGCGGCACCCGCGCCGCCCATCAGCTCGGCCGGGGAGTGGTGCTCGCCCAGCGGCTCGCCGGTCGCCCGCTCGTACGCGATCTCGTTCAGCCGGTTGCACAGGCGCTCGGCCAGGCGGCGGGAGTTCGCGAAGACGATCGTGGAGCGGTGCGACTGGACGAGGTCGGTGATCCGCTCCTCGACGTGCGGCCAGATCGACGGGCGCTCCGCTCCGTCGCCGGAGTCCGCGACCGGGGAGCCGCCCAGCTCGCCGAGGTCCTCGACGGGGACGACGACGGAGAGGTCGAACTCCTTGCCCGAGGGCGGCTGCACCACCTCGGCCTTGCGGCGGGGCGAGAGGAAACGGGCGACCTCGTCGACCGGGCGGACGGTGGCGGAGAGGCCGATGCGGCGGGCGGGCCTGGGCAGCAGCTCGTCCAGCCGCTCCAGGGAGAGTGCCAGGTGGGCGCCGCGCTTGGTGCCGGCGACCGCGTGGACCTCGTCGAGGATCACCGTCTCCACGCCGGTGAGCGCGTCCCGGGTGGCCGAGGTCAGCATCAGGAACAGGGACTCGGGGGTGGTGATCAGGATGTCCGGCGGGCGGGTGGACAGCGCGCGGCGCTCGGCGGCGGGGGTGTCGCCGGAGCGGATGCCCACCTTGACCTCGGGCTCGGGCAGGCCCAGGCGGACGGATTCCTGGCGGATGCCGGTCAGCGGGCTGCGCAGATTGCGCTCCACGTCGACGGCCAGGGCCTTGAGCGGGGAGACGTACAGGACCCGGCAGCGCTTCTTCGGGTCGGCGGGCGGGGGCGTCGAGGCCAACTGGTCCAGGGCCGCGAGGAAGGCGGCCAGGGTCTTGCCCGAGCCGGTGGGGGCGACCACCAGCACGTCCGAGCCCTCGCCGATGGCCTGCCACGCGCCGGCCTGGGCGGCGGTGGGCGCGGAGAAGGCACCCGTGAACCAGCCGCGGGTCGCGGGGGAGAAGCCGTCGAGGGCTCGGTGTGCGGAGCTGACCATGCGTCCATCGTGCACCCGGCCACTGACAATCGGGCCGGGAGCGGCCCCCGCGGCGGTCCGCGCGGGTGGCGCGGGGCGGGCCGCCGGGCGTCGCGGGGGGTCCGTGACAATGGGGCCATGGCGGGACGGACGGAGCGGGCGCGGCACTGGCGGTACGCCGAGCTGCCCGGGGTCGACCTGCTGCGCGCCCGGTACGTCCGCAAGACGTTCGTACGGCACACGCACGAGAACTTCGTGATCGCGGCCATCGCCGACGGGGTGGAGGTCTTCCACCACGGCGGCGGCGACCAGTACGCGGGGCCCGGGTCGCTCGCGCTGATCAACCCGGACACCCCGCACACCGGGCGGGCGGGGGTGCCGGAAGGCTGGCGGTACGGGGCCGTCTACCCGGCGCCGGAGGTCGTCGCGGCCATCGCCGCCGAGACCACGACGCTGCGCGGGACGCCGGGCTTCGTCCGGCCGGTGCTGGACGATCCGTACACCGTCGAACTGGTGCACAGGGTGCTGCGCGCCGCCGACGAGGGCAACGCGCTGGCCGCCGACACCCTGCTGCGGGTGGCCGTGACCCGGCTGCTGCGGCTCGACGGGGGCCCGCTGCCGCGCCGGGAGGTGCGGACGGCGGGGGCGCGGATCGCGGCACGTGCGCGTGCCGTGCTGGAGGAGCGGATGGCCGAGCCGCCCAGCCTGGAGAGACTCGCCCACGACCTCGGGACCAGCCCCTTCGCCCTGCTGCGCGCCTTCCGCGACACCTACGGCCTGCCGCCGCACACCTGGCTGACGGACGCCCGGGTGCGCCGCGCACGGCGGTTGCTGGACGCCGGGACGGCGCCCGCCGAGGCCGCGCTCCAGGTGGGCTTCACCGACCAGCCGCACCTGAACCGGCACTTCACCCGGATCGTGGGCGTGCCGCCCGGGGCGTACCAGCGCGAGCGCAAGAACGTACAAGATGCGCGGCCGGGGCCTCGCCTAGCGTCCGGGGCGTGGCAGAACAGACAGCAGAGCCGGTAGCCGCCGGCCGACCGGACACCGCCGTGGTGCGGGACGCCCTGGGCGTCGGGATCGCCGTGGGACTCTCCGGGTTCGCCTTCGGGGTGACCTCGGCGGGCGGCGGACTCACCCTCGCGCAGACCTGCGCGCTCAGCCTCCTGGTGTTCACCGGGGCGTCCCAGTTCGCGCTCGTGGGGGCGCTCGCGGCCGGCGGGAACCCGTTCACGGCCGCGGCCGGCGCCTTCTTCCTGGGCGTGCGCAACGCCTTCTACGGGCTGCGGCTGTCGCAGTTGCTGGCCCTCCCTCGCGCGCTGCGGCCGTTCGCCGCGCAGTGGGTCATCGACGAGACGACCGCCGTGGCGCTCGCCCAGCCCACCCGGCGCGGGGTCCGCATCGGGTTCACCGTCACGGGACTGAGCCTGTACGTCCTGTGGAACCTCACCACGCTGCTGGGCGCGCTCGGCGCCGAGGCCATCGGCGACACCGACGCCTGGGGCCTGGACGCGGCCGGGCCGGCGGTCTTCCTGGCGCTGCTCGCGCCGATGCTGACCGGGACCGTCGAGCGGCTGGTCGCCGGGCTCGCCGTGGTGCTCGGGGTCGGTCTGCTTCCCGTACTGCCGGCCGGGCTGCCCGTGCTGGTGGCGGCGCTGGCGGCGCCGGTCGTCCTGTGGGCCCGGGGTCACCGCGCGGGGAAGGGGGAGCGGTGAACACCTGGATGGCCATCGCGCTGACCGCGGTCGGCTGCTACGCGGTCAAGCTGGCCGGCCTGATGGTGCCCGCGGGTGCCCTGGAACGGCCCCTGGTGCGGCGGCTGGCCGCCCTGTTGCCGGTGGCCCTGCTCGCCGCCCTCACGGCCCAGCAGACCTTCGCCGACGGACGGACGCTGCTGCTGGACGCGCGGGCCGCCGGGCTCGCCGCGGCGGCCGTGGCCCTGGTGCTGCGCGCCCCCTTCCTGCTGGTCGTCGCGGCGGCCGTGGCGGTGACCGCCGGGACCCGCGCCCTGGGCGGATGACGCTCAGCCGACGGGGCGGCCGTACGCCCGCAGGACCCGCAGGGCGTCCAGCGTCGCCCTGGGGCGTGCCTCCAGGACGGCGGCCGGCGTCCACTCCGGCCGGCGGGCGGGCCAGCCGCCGTCCGCCCGCTGCTCCGCCGCGAGGAAGTCCAGTGAGCGGGTCATCTCCTCGTCGGTGAACCACGCGCGCGCGAGGGAGGCCGGGAACGGCGCGTAGTCGTGGGGGAAGCGGCCCGCACCCGGCGCGGCCGGGTGGGCGTCGCGGTCGGCCGGGTCCAGGACCGCCAGGCGCTGCTCGCGGACCAGCCGGCCGAGGCGGTCGGCGACCGCCCGAGCGCGCGGGCGGTCGGGTACCGCGTCCAGGAAGGTCACCGCGGCCTCGATCTCGTACGGGCGGGAGGTCCGCAGCGACTCGACCGCCTGCCAGCAGAAGTCGGTGGCCCGGAAGAGCCAGGCGTGCCACACCCCGTTGCGGTGCAGCAGCCCGACCACCGGGCCGGTGGCGTACAGCTCGCCGCGCGGGTCGCCCACGCGCGGCAAGGGGGCGGACGGGAGGCCGTCCCGGCCGGGCGGGACCGCCGGGAGCGCCCCCTGGGGGGTGGAGACGCCGGTCAGGTAGCGGCACACGCGTTCCACGCGCTGCCCGCCGCAGCGGCCCACGGCGTCCAGTACGCGCAGCGCGTGCGCGATGTGCGGCGGCGAGCTGGCCGGGCCGCGCAGATCGGGCTCCAGTGCGTGGCCGTACCCGCCGTCCTCGTTGCGGTAGGCGTCGAGCGCCGTCTCCACCGGGTCGGCGTCACCGCCCCGGAAGTGGTACGCGAACAGGCGCTGCTCCAGCACGCGGGCGGTGAGCCAGACAAAGCGCTCCGCGCGTGCGAGCGGGGTGTCCGCCGGGGGCGTCGGGGGGAGGGTGGAAGCTCCGGTTTCGGCCATGCGTCAGACCGTAGGGCGCGGAGCCGCCCCGGGTGCGGGCCCGGCCGGGGCCCTTACCCGGGGGCGGGATACTGGAGGCATGCGGTTGACGGTCTTCTGGCAGCGGATGGCGGAGCACTTCGGTCCGGGGTACGCCGACACCTTCGCACGCGATCATGTGATGACGGAGCTGGGCGGACGGACGGTGAACCAGGCCCTGAACGCCGGGTGGGACGCCAAGGACGTGTGGCGCGTGGTGTGCTCGGTCATGAACGTGCCACAGGAGAAGCGCTGATCCGTCACGAAGATCGCCGGACGGTCCCCGGCTGTCGGTGGTGTGGGCGAGACTAGTCCCGTGGCATCCACTGACGAGACCGGGCAGCCGGCCCAGCAGGCATCTCCCTCCGGCCCCGTGCCGCCCGCCCGGCCGCCCGCCGGGAGCGCCGGGCCGGCCGCCCGTATGCCGCGGTGGCTGCCCCGCGCGATGGTGCTCGCCCTGACGCTCTACGCGCTGTTCCAGCTCAGCAGTTGGGCCTTCCACCAGCTCACCGGCCTGCTGATCAACATCCTGATCGCGTTCTTCCTGGCCCTGGCGATCGAGCCCGCGGTGAGCTGGATGGCCGCGCGGGGGATGCGCCGGGGGCTGGCCACCTTCCTCGTCTTCCTCGCCGTGCTGGTCGTCACCGCCGGGTTCGTCACCCTGCTCGGCTCCATGCTCGCGGGCCAGATCGTCAAGATGGTCGAGGACTTCCCCGACTACCTCGACTCGGTGATCAACTGGGTCAACGGCCACTTCCACACCGAGCTGAAACGGGTCGACATCCAGGAGGGCCTGCTCCGCTCCGACTGGCTGCGCAACTACGTGCAGAACAGCGCGACCGGCGTCCTGGACGTGTCCACCCAGGTCCTCGGCGGCCTCTTCCGGCTGCTGACGATCACCCTGTTCGCGTTCTACTTCGCCGCCGACGGCCCCCGGCTGCGCCGCGCGCTCTGCTCCGTGCTGCCGCCCGCGCGGCAGGCCGAGGTGCTGCGCGCGTGGGAGATCGCCGTCGACAAGACCGGCGGCTACCTGTACTCGCGCGGCCTGATGGCGCTGATCTCCGGGGTGGCGCACTACGTCCTGCTGGAGGTCCTGGAGGTCCCCTACGCGCCCGCGCTCGCCGTGTGGGTGGGCCTGGTGTCGCAGTTCATCCCGACCATCGGCACCTACCTCGCGGGCGCGCTGCCGATGCTGATCGCCTTCACGGTCAACCCCTGGTACGCGCTGTGGGTGCTGGTCTTCGTGGTGGTCTACCAGCAGTTCGAGAACTACGTGCTGCAGCCCAAGCTGACATCGAGGACCGTCGACATCCACCCGGCGGTCGCCTTCGGCTCGGTCATCGCCGGCACCGCACTGCTCGGCGCGGTCGGCGCCCTGATCGCCATCCCGGCGGTCGCCACGCTCCAGGCGTTCCTGGGCGCGTACGTCAAGCGGTACGCCGTCACGGACGACCCCCGCGTCCAGGGGCACCGGCGCGGGCAGCGGGGCTCCGGGCCCGGCCTCCTCGCCCGCGCGAGGCAACTGCGGGACCGGCGGCAGGGAGAACGGCCGCCCGGGGAGCAGGAGAGGTCCCGGGACTCCGGGGAAGGTTCTTCCTGAGGCCGGAGGGCCTCGGCGTGCCGCGTGGTGCGCTTGACACAAAAATCGAACATCTATTCTTATGGAGACTCCGGCCAGAGCTTGCAACGGGCGATTCGACTGGGTTTGGACGGAGATGCGCCCGAGTTATCCACAGGCCGGACCTGCGTCGAGGCGCATTGTCAGTGGCAGGCGTTAGCGTCTTTGACGTGAAGCGATCGACTCAAGCAAATCGGGTGGAACCCATGGCAGGAACCGACCGCGAGAAGGCCCTGGACGCCGCTCTCGCACAGATTGAACGGCAATTCGGCAAGGGCGCGGTCATGCGCATGGGTGACCGGACGAACGAGCCCATCGAGGTCATCCCCACCGGATCGACCGCGCTCGACGTGGCCCTCGGCGTCGGCGGCCTCCCGCGCGGCCGCGTCGTGGAGATCTACGGCCCCGAGTCCTCCGGCAAGACGACCCTGACCCTGCACGCGGTGGCGAACGCGCAGAAGGCCGGCGGCCAGGTCGCCTTCGTGGACGCGGAGCACGCCCTCGACCCCGAGTACGCCAAGAAGCTCGGCGTCGACATCGACAACCTGATCCTCTCCCAGCCGGACAACGGTGAGCAGGCCCTGGAGATCGTGGACATGCTGGTCCGCTCCGGCGCCCTCGACCTCATCGTCATCGACTCCGTCGCCGCGCTCGTCCCGCGGGCGGAGATCGAGGGCGAGATGGGCGACAGCCACGTCGGCCTCCAGGCCCGGCTGATGAGCCAGGCCCTGCGGAAGATCACCAGCGCGCTCAACCAGTCCAAGACCACCGCGATCTTCATCAACCAGCTCCGCGAGAAGATCGGCGTGATGTTCGGCTCCCCGGAGACCACGACCGGTGGCCGGGCGCTGAAGTTCTACGCCTCCGTGCGCATCGACATCCGGCGCATCGAGACCCTGAAGGACGGCACCGAGGCGGTCGGCAACCGCACCCGCTGCAAGGTCGTCAAGAACAAGGTCGCGCCGCCCTTCAAGCAGGCCGAGTTCGACATCCTCTACGGCCACGGCATCAGCCGCGAGGGCGGCCTGATCGACATGGGCGTGGAGCACGGCTTCGTCCGCAAGGCCGGCGCCTGGTACACGTACGAGGGCGACCAGCTCGGCCAGGGCAAGGAGAACGCCCGCAACTTCCTGAAGGACAACCCCGACCTCGCCAACGAGATCGAGCGGAAGATCAAGGAGAAGCTGGGCGTCGGGGTGCGTCCCGAGGAGCCGGCCGCCGAGCCGGCCGCGGACGCGGCCGTTCCGGCCGCCGCTGCCGCCGGTGCCGCTCCGGCGGTGCCCGTCCCCGCGGTCAAGGCCACCAAGTCCAAGGCCGCGGCGGCCAAGAGCTGACCCGTGACACGACGAACCGACTGGGCCGAGTACGCCGCCCCGGACCCCGCCGCGCGCCGGCGCCGACGGGGCGGACCGGACGACGAGGGCTCCGCCGGGGCGGGTGGCGACGGATACGGCGGTGACCTCACCGGGACGGACGGCGGCACCGGCCCGGGGTACGACCCTTCGGTGCCGTACGGGACGGAGGCGCCGTACGGCACCGGTACGGGATACGGGGCGTACGCGGACGAAACGGGGGAAACGGACGGGGGAGGCGAGTACGGTTCCGGGGCGCGTCGGGGTGACGCCCGGCCCCGGGGCGCGGACGGCACGCGCGGCCGGCGCCGGCGCGGCCGGCCTGAGCGCGGAGGGCCGTCCGGCACGGACGGAGGCGCCGCTTCCTCGTCGAGGGCCGAGCGGGCGGAGCCTCCGCGGGACCCGGTGGAGCAGGCCAGGGCGATCTGCCTGCGCCTGCTCACCGGGACCCCGCGCACCCGGAAGCAGCTCGCCGACGCCCTGCGCAAGCGGGAGATCCCGGACGACGCGGCCGAGGAGGTGCTGTCCCGGTTCGAGGAGGTCGGACTGATCAACGACAGTGCCTTCGCCGACGCCTGGGTGGAGTCCCGCCACCACGGACGCGGCCTGGCCCGGCGCGCGCTCGCCCGGGAACTGCGTACCAAGGGCGTCGACTCCACCCTCATCGACGCGGCGGTCTCCCAGCTCGACTCCGAGCAGGAGGAGGCGACCGCGCGGGAACTCGTCGACCGGAAACTGCGCTCGACCCGGGGGCTGGACCGCGACAAGCGGCTGCGCCGGCTCGCGGGGATGCTCGCCCGCAAGGGCTACGCCGAGGGCATGGCCCTGCGGGTGGTCCGGCAGGCACTGGAGGAGGAGGGCGAGGACACGGAGTTCTTGGACGACGAGGCGTTCTGACCCCGCCACACCCGCCGTCCGCCGCGCCCGCCGCCCGCCGCGCCCGCCGCCCGCCGCGCCCGTCGCCTGCCGCTCTGGCCGACCCCGACAGCGCCTCCCGGCCGCCCTGTCCGCCGACCCCGACCGTGCCCGCCGGCAGCCGTGCCCGCCGACCCCGACCGTGCCCGCCGGCAGCCGTGCCTGCGGGCCCCGACGTGCCCGTCAGGCGGCCGTCACAGGAAGCCCCGCCGCCCGCCACGCCTGGAAGCCGCCGATCAGGTCGGTGGCCCGGCGCAGCCCCAGGCGGTGCAGGGACTCCGCCGCCAGGCTGGAGGCGTACCCCTCGTTGCAGACGACCACGGCCCGCACGTCATGGCCGGTGGCCTCGGGGACGCGATGGCTGCCCCGGGGGTCCAGCCGCCACTCCAGTTCGTTGCGCTCGATCACCAGGGCGCCGGGGATCAGCCCGTCTCTCTCGCGCAGGGCGGCGTACCGGATGTCCACCAGCAGCGCGTCCCCGGTCCGGGCGGCCTCGTACGCCTCGCGCGGGGCGATGCGTATGTAGCCCTGGCGGACGCGTTCCAGCAGCGTGTCGATGTCCAGAGGTTCCCGCCGCTCGCTCACTGCCAGTCCTCAGGGCGCTCGACCTGCTCCAGGCGGAGGATCTGCCCGGTGCGGCTGTAGCGGCGGATCTGCGGCAGCGGCGGGTAGTAGGCGTGGACCGAGACGGCGTGCCGGTCGGGGGACTCGTTGAGCACCTCGTGCACATGGTGCCGGCCGAACGCGCGGCCCTGACCGGCGGCCAGCGTGCGGTGCCGGTCCACCCCGTCGGACAGTTCGAGGGTCCGCCAGCCGTCCGTGGGGAGCCTCGCGGCGAGGGCGTTCTCCTTGAGCTGGCCGGCGGCGGTGATGAAGGCGCCCACCGAGTCGGCGTGGTCGTGCCAGCCGGTGCCCGTGCCGGGCGGCCAGCCGATCAGCCACGCCTCACTGCCACCGGGACCGTCCAGCCGTACCCAGGTACGGCCCTCCGGATCGAGGGGGAGCGAGGCGATCAGCTCGGCGTCGGCCGCGATCCGCTGGACGAAGGCGAGCAACTCGGCCTGGGTGGGCGCGGAGGCGGGGGCGGGGGAGGTGGAAGAGGCGGAAACGGACACGGCTACCGTCCTGGAAGAGAGTTCGCGGAAGCGCGCGGCAGCGGGAAGCGGCGCGCGCAGGGGTCTTGAGGCGAATTCAGCAGGACGTGCGACACACGCAGCCCGCGTAGCGGACGAGGTCCATATGGACCCTCCGCCACAGGCGCACGTCGGTGTCGGTCACGGTCCGGAGTACACCATGACGGTGCGGACCGGTCAACTCACCGTCACGATGCGGACAGTCCGGCGACGGTGCGTCACCCCGGCCGTCCCCTCACCCCGGCCGTCCCCTCAGCCCGGCCGTCCCCTCAGCCCGGCCGTCCCCTCAGCCCGCCCGCGAACCCGACCCCGCGTCCGAGCCCGACCCCGCCCCTGACGCCGCCCGCCCCCCCGAGCCCGACCCCGCCCCCGACGCCGCTCGCGCCCCAGCCCCCGCCTTCGCCTGTTCGGCCCCGCCCAGTGCCGCCTGGGCCGCCGTGTACAGGTCGGCCGGGCGCACCCCGCCCAGCGCCGTGACCAGGTGACCGTCGGGCCGTACCAGCAGCACGGTGTGCGCGGCGGCGCCCGGGTAGCTCTCGGCGACCAGCAGCTCAGCGCGGTACGGCAGCGCGGTCACCGCCGCGGCCAGCCGGGGCATCACCCCCGCGGACACCCAGTGCCTGCGCTCCCACACACCCGTGCCCGGCGCGATCAGCACCACCAGCAGCGCCCCGCGCCCGAGCCGGTCGCGCAGTCGTACGAAGCTGCCGTCCTCCGCCGTGACCCGCACGTCCTCGACCAACGCCCCCGGAGGCGTATCGACGGGCACCTCCCCGTCGAGGGGCGGAGGTGCCAGCGGCGAATCGGCGTACGCCCCCGGCGCACCCACCGGTCCGCGCCCCAGGTGACCGTCCGTGAGCAACGCCTCCTGGCCACGGGCCGCGCCGGGGACGTAACCGCGCAGTCCGCCGCCACCGCGCAGCGGCGGCAGCGCCTGGTCGGCGGCGCGCAGCTTGGCGGCGACAGCCGCGCGCCGCTCCGCCTGGAAGCTGTCGAGGAGGGTGTCGTGCGGCCCCTGGTGCCAGGCCAGGGCCAGTTTCCAGGCGAGGTTGTCGGCGTCCCGCAGCCCCTCGACGAGGCCCTGCGTGCCCAGTGCGCCGAGCAGGTGCGCCGCGTCCCCGGCGAGCAGGACGCGGCCGTTGCGCCAGCGCCGGGCGAGCCGGTGGTGGACGGTGTGGACGCCGGTGTCGAGCAGCTCGTACGAGGGGACGGTGCCGCCGTTCCAGTGGCCGAGGGTCTCGCGGACGCGGGTCACCAGCAGTTCGGGCGTGACCAGGTCCTTGCCCGGCGGCAGCAGCCAGTCCAGGCGCCAGACGCCGTCCGGGAGCGGGCGGGCCGTGACCTCGCCCCCCGAGGGGCCCGAGGTGCGCCACGGCGGGGACCGGTGCAGCAACGCTTCTGCACCCCAGGGCAGTTCCGTGCGCAGCGCGGCGACGGCGTGCCGTTCCACCGCCGTACGGCCGGGGAAGCGGATGTCCTGGAGCTTGCGCACGGTCGAACGGGGGCCGTCGCAGCCGACCAGGTAACTGCCGCGCCACCAGGTGCCGTCGGGGCCGCGGGTGTGGGCCGTGACGCCGGAGGGCTCCTGCTCGACGGTGTCCAGGCGCGCGTTCACGACGATCTTGACCAGCGGCTCGCCGGCCAGGGCGGTGCGCAGCGCGCCGGTCAGCACGTGCTGGGCGAGGTGCAGCGGGGCGGGCTCGGTGTCGTCGAAGGCGATCTCGCGCGTCACCTGCTTGCGCCGCATCGACCGCCATCCGGCCCAGCGCAGACCGGCCCCGGCGAGCGAGGTGCCGGTGAGCCGTTCGAGGAGGACCACGGTGTCCTCGGGCAGGACGACGGTGCGCGCGGGGCGCGGTTCGTCCTTGCCCGGTCCCTCGTCGAGGACGACGCAGGGCACTTCCTGACGCGCCAGGGCCAGCGCGAGCGTGAGCCCGACGGGCCCCGCCCCCACGATGATCACCGGGTCCACGGCGCGGCGCCCCCTGCTCGGTGCGGCGTCCCGGGGGACACAGGTGAACAGGATGTTTGAGCAGGGTGCACGATCACAGAACGTATGCAACCCATTGCCGCTGCTTGCGTCAAGTGACGGAGGCAGTGGCGATCATGCCACTGCCTCCGAATGGTCACACGAGTTGACCGAGTGTCAGATGCCGGCTCCGGTGCCCGCCGTACCCGCGGTCTGCGCGTCGTCCGCCTTGAGCACCGCCCCGGTCGACTTCTTGCCCCGCCGCAGCCGCCGCTCCAGCCAACCGGCGAAGGTCGTCAGCGCGAAGTTCAGCGCGATGTAGATCACGGCGACCACGGTGAAGCTGGCGATGACGTTGGCGCCGTAGTAGCCGCTCATCGTGTTGGCCGAGGCGAGCAGTTCGGGGAAGGTGAGGACGGCGCCGCCGAGGGCGGTGTCCTTCAGGACGACGACGAGCTGGCTGACGATGGCCGGCAGCATCGCGGTGACCGCCTGCGGGAGCAGGACGAGCCGCATGAGCTGGTTCTTGCGCAGGCCGATCGCCATGGCCGCCTCGGACTGGCCCTTGGGCAGGGCCAGGATGCCCGAGCGGACGATCTCGGCGAGGACGGAGGCGTTGTAGAGCACCAGGCCGGTGACGACCGCGAACAGCGGGCGGTCGTCGGAGCTGACGTTGGTGTACTCGGCGAACAGCGCCAGCCCGAAGATCATCAGCACCAGTACGGGGATGGCGCGGAAGAACTCCACCACGATCGAGACCGGCACCCGGACCCAGGCGTGGTCGGAGAGCCGGGCGATGCCCAGGACGGCGCCGAGCGGCAGCGCGATGACCATCGCCAGCGCGGCGGCCTTGAGGGTGTTCTCCAGACCGGGCCAGATGTACGTCGACCAGGGCTCGGTGCTGGTGAAGAACATCTCCCACTGGACCCACTCCAGTTGGCCCTTGTCCTTCAGGGTGCTGAGCACCCACCACACCACGGCGGCCACGGCGGCCAGGAAGACGACCGTGAGGACGACGTTGCGCCGCTTGGCGCGGGGTCCCTGGGCGTCGTAGAGAACGGAGCTCATCGCTTCACCGCCACCTTCTTGCCCACCCAGCCCAGGATCAGGCCGGTCGGCAGCGTCAGAATCACGAAGCCCAACGCGATGACCGCGGAGATCAGCAGCAACTGCGCCTCGTTCTCGATCATCTCCTTCATCAGCAGCGCCGCCTCGGCGACCCCGATCGCGGCGGCCACCGTGGTGTTCTTGATGAGGGCGATCAGGACGTTGGCCAGCGGTACGACGGAGGAGCGGAACGCCTGCGGCAGCACCACCAGGCTCAGCACCTGGCCGAAGCTCAGCCCGATCGCGCGGGCGGCCTCCGCCTGGCCGACCGGCACGGTGTTGATGCCGGAGCGCAGCGCCTCGCACACGAAGGCCGAGGTGTAGAGGACCAGACCGAGGACGGCGAGCCGGAAGTTGGTCGTCTCGATCTCGTTCGAGCCGAGGGTGACGCCCAGCGTGTTGTTCAGCCCGAGCGACGTGAACAGGATGATGACGGTGAGCGGGATGTTCCGCACGATGTTCACGTACGCGGTCCCGATACCGCGCATCAGGGGCACCGGGCCGACCCGCATGGCGGCCAGCAGCGTGCCCCAGATCAGGGACCCGACGGCGGAGAGCACAGCGAGCTGCACCGTCGTCCAGAAGGCCCCGAGCAGGTCGTAGTCTTCAAGAAAGTCGAACACGATCTCCCGCGCTTCCGCGTGTAGGGAGGCCCGCCCCGGCGCGCCGCCCCGCACCCGGGGCGGCGCACCCTGTCAGGCGTTGCCTCAGCTCTTGATCTCGCCGATCTTCGGCGCGGGGTCGTTCTTGTAGCCGGCCGGGCCGAGGTTGGCGTCCACGGCCTTCTGCCACGAACCGTCGGAGACCATGGCCTCCAGCGCGTCGTTGATCTTGTCCTTGAGGTCGCTGCCCTTCTTCAGGCCGATGCCGTAGTTCTCGTTGGTCATCTTGAAGCCGCCGAGCTTGAACTTGCCCTTGAACTGGGACTGGGCGGCGTAACCGGCGAGGATCGAGTCATCGGTGGTCAGCGCGTCGATGGCCTTGTTCTGCACACCGGTCAGACACGCGGAGTACGTCGGGTACTGCTGGAGCTGGGCCTTGGGCGCCAGCTTCTCCTTGACGTTCTGCGCCGAGGTCGAGCCGGTCACCGAACACAGCTTCTTGTCGTTGAGGTCCTCCGGCGACTTGATCGAGGTGTCGTCGGCGCGGATCAGCACGTCCTGGTGGGCGAGCAGGTACGGGCCGGCGAAGTCGACCTTCTCCTGGCGCTCCGGGGTGATCGAGTACGTGGCGGCGATGAAGTCGACGTCACCGCGCTGCAGCATGGTCTCGCGGTCGGCGCTCTTCGACTCCTTCCACTCGATCTGGTTCTCGTCGTAGCCGAGCTTCTTGGCGACGTACGTGGCGACGTCCACGTCGAAACCGGCGTAACCCTGCGGGGTCTTCTGGCCCAGGCCCGGCTGGTCGAACTTGATGCCGATGGTGATCTTCTTGTCGCCGCCGGAGGAGGAACCGCCGTCGTCGCCGTCGTCGGAGCCGCACGCGGTGGCGGCCAGGGCGAGGGAGAGGACGGCGGCCGATGCGGCGGTGACCTTGCGGAGCTTCATGGTGAACATCCTTTGACTGTGATCGGACGATCAGACGGGCCGTCAAGGGCGGGTGACGCGGATCGCCGGAAGCGGGCCCCGCCGGCGGGGCCCGCGGGCGGGGCGTCGGGGGCGGGCGTCAGTGGTGCAGGATCTTCGACAGGAAGTCCTTGGCACGGTCGCTGCGCGGGTTGCTGAAGAACTGGTCGGGCACGGCCTCTTCGACGATCCGGCCGTCCGCCATGAACACCACGCGGTTCGCGGCCGACCGGGCGAAGCCCATCTCGTGGGTGACGACGATCATCGTCATGCCGTCCCGGGCCAACTGCTGCATGACCTCCAGGACCTCGTTGATCATCTCCGGGTCGAGAGCCGAGGTGGGCTCGTCGAAGAGCATGACCTTCGGGTCCATGGCCAGCGCGCGGGCGATGGCGACGCGCTGCTGCTGGCCGCCGGACAACTGCGCGGGGTACTTGTCCGCCTGCGCCGCCACGCCGACCCGGTCCAGCAGAGCGCGGGCCTTCTCCTCGGCCTTGTTCTTCTCGACCTTGCGGACCTTGATCTGGCCCAGGGTGACGTTCTCGAGCACGGTCTTGTGCGCGAACAGGTTGAAGGACTGGAACACCATGCCGACGTCGGCCCGCAGCCTGGCCAGTGCCTTGCCCTCCTCGGGCAGCGGCTTTCCGTCGATGGCGATCGTGCCGGAGTCGATGGTCTCCAGGCGGTTGATGGTGCGGCACAGGGTGGACTTACCGGACCCCGAGGGTCCGATCACCACGACGACCTCACCGCGGGCGATCGTCAGATCGATGTCCTGGAGCACGTGCAACGCGCCGAAGTGCTTGTTGACGCTCTTCAAGACGACCAGATCGCCGGTCGCGGCCACGTCTTCCTTGGCCACCGATACTTCGGTCATCGCTCTCGGGCTCCGTCCTCCTCGGTTTCGGAGGACAGTAGTTACCCTTCGCGACCTGCGTCATTACATCTGAGGGGAATCTGAGCATCACGATCCGGTAGCAATCGGACACGTGTCGTAGCACTTGTGAGCAGGGCGCATATCGGCCGGATAACTTCGGGCGTCCGGCAACCGGAACCCCCTTGACGCCGTCCCTGTCCATCAGCGTCACTGCACAGGGCACGCGCGTGGACACGTTCTCCGCCCGTTTTCTACCCGTCCCGAGCGTACGCCCGATGAACCGAAGGGGGCCCGGATGAGACTGCTGCTCGTCGAGGACGACAACCATGTGGCCGCCGCCCTGTCCGCGGTGCTGGCCCGCCACGGCTTCGACGTCACCCACGCGCGCAGCGGCGAGGAGGCCCTCCAGGCGCTCGTCCCGGAGAGCGACGGCTTCGGCGTCGTCCTCCTCGACCTGGGCCTGCCCGACCAGGACGGCTACGAGGTCTGCGGCAAGATCCGCAAGCGCACCAGCACCCCCGTCATCATGGTCACCGCCCGCGCGGACGTCCGCTCCCGCATCCACGGCCTCAACCTCGGCGCCGACGACTACGTGGTCAAGCCGTACGACACCGGGGAACTGCTCGCCCGAATCCACGCCGTCAGCCGGCGCGCCGTCCACGAGGACGCGCCGGGCGCCGGCGAGAGCGAGATGCGCCTGGGTCCGGTGCGCATCGAGCTGCCGACCCGCCAGGTGACCGTGGACGGTTCGGTCGTCCAACTGACCCGCAAGGAGTTCGACCTGCTGGCGCTGCTCGCCCAGCGCCCCGGGGTGGTCTTCCGCCGGGAGCAGATCATCAGCGAGGTCTGGCGCACCAGTTGGGAGGGGACCGGACGCACCCTGGAGGTGCACGTCGCCTCCCTGCGGGCCAAGCTCCGGATGCCGGCGCTGATCGAGACCGTACGGGGCGTCGGCTACCGGCTCGTCGCCCCCGCCGCGTAGCGGGCCCGGGTGCGCGCCCGCCTGCTGCCGCTGCTGATCGTCCTCATGGCGGCCGTCCTGCTCGCGCTCGGCGTCCCACTGGCCGTCAGCGTCGCGCGGGCCGACCAGCAGCGGGTCGTCGTCGACCGCATCGACGACACGGCACGCTTCGCGGCGCTCGCCCAGTTCGTCGGCGACGCGCCCTCCGGGTCCCGCACCACGCCCAGCGAGCGCCTGGCGACCCTGCAGAGCGAGCTGATCAGCTACTACGAGGTCTACGGCATCCGGGCGGCCGTCTTCTACACAGACGACATCCCCATGGCCAACGCCCCGACGACCTGGTTCCTCCCGCGGACGGGCGAGGTGCGCGACGCCTTCGACGAGGCGCTGCTCAGCCGGCGCAGCCACGATCCCGAGCAGGTGTGGCCCTGGGAGCGGGGCCGGCTCGTGGTCGCCTCGCCGGTGATCCGGGACGGGGACGTGATCGCCGTCGTCGTCACCGACTCGCCGACCGGCGCGATGCGGTCGCGTATCCTGCACGGCTGGCTGGTCATCGGCGCGGGCGAGATCGCCGCGATGCTGCTGGCCGTCGGCGCCGCCCTGCGGCTGACCGGCTGGGTGCTCAGGCCCGTACGGGTGCTGGACGCCACCACCCACGACATCGCCACCGGCCGTCTGAAGTCCCGGGTCGCCTCCTCCGGGGGGCCGCCGGAACTGCGGCGGCTGGCCCGCTCGTTCAACGAGATGGCCGACCACGTCGAGGACGTGCTGGAGCAGCAGCGCGCCTTCGTCGCCGACGCCTCCCACCAACTGCGCAATCCGCTGGCCGCGCTGCTGCTCCGCATCGAACTGCTCGCCCTGGAACTGCCCGAGGGCAACGAGGAGATCGCCTCCGTCCGCACCGAGGGCAAGCGCCTGGCCCGCGTCCTGGACGACCTGCTGGACCTGGCGCTCGCCGAGCACGCCGAGGCCGACCTCGCGGTCACCGACATCGGCGCGCTGGCCGCCGAGCGGGTGGCCGCCTGGGCGCCGACCGCCGAGGCCAAGGGCGTACGCCTGGTGGGGGAGTGCCCGCCGGTCACCGCGTGGGCCGACCCGGTGGCGCTGTCGAGCGCGCTGGACGCGGTCATCGACAACGCGCTGAAGTTCACGCCCGGGGGCGAGACCGTGCGGGTCGCGGTCGTTTCCAACGGCACCGCCTCCACCGTCGTCGTCACCGACCGCGGGCCCGGTCTCACCGACGAGGAACTCGCGCGTGTGGGCGATCGTTTCTGGCGCAGCGGGCGCCACCAGAACGTCAAGGGCTCCGGCCTCGGCCTGTCCATCTGCCGGGCCCTGCTCGCGGCGGGCGGCGGCACCATCGCTTTCGACCACCACGAACCGCACGGCCTGAAGGTGACGGTGACCGTGCCGAGGCAGCGGCCCTAAGGTTTGACGGACGCGTAGTAGCGCCGGGCGCCCTCGTGCAGTGGGACGGGGTCGGTGTAGATCGCCGTGCGCAGGTCGACCAACTGGGCGGAGTGCACGTGCTTGCCGATGCCGTCCCGGCTCTCGAGCACCGTGCGGGTCAGCCACTCGGTGAGCCGGGGGTCCACGTCGTCCCGCGTGACCAGCAGGTTGGCCACCGCCATGGTCGGCACCGCGTCGGTGTTCTGGACCGTCGGGTACGCCGACTGCGGGATGCTGGTGGCGCGGTAGTAGCGGGTCGCGCCGCCCTGCTCGTGCAGCTTGGCCACCAGGTCCTCCCCGATCGGCACGAACCGGAAGGACGGCGTGTCGGCGATCTGCCGCAGCCCGTCCGTCGGCAGCCCGCCCGACCAGAAGAAGGCGTCGATGTCGTGCCCGAGCCGCTTCGGCCCGGTGTCGATGCCGTACGACCGGGGCGTGATGTCCTTGCCGGGGTCGAGGCCCGCCGCGCGCAGCAGCCGGTTGGCGATCAGCCGGACCCCCGAGTCGGGCAGGCCGACGCTGACCCGCTTGCCCCGCAGATCGGCGACCGAGTGGATCTGCGAGTCGACGGGAACGACCAGTTGCACGTAGTCGTCGTAGAGGCGGGCGACCCCGCGCAGCCGCTCGGAGCCGGGCCGCTCCTGGTAGGTGTACGTCTCCACCGCGTCGGCGGCGGTGATCGTGAAGTCGGCCTTGCCGCTCGCCACCCGCTCGACGTTCTCCTGGGAACCGGCGCTGGTGCGCAGCGCCACCTTCACCCGCGGCATGTCCTGGCGCAGCGCCGTGCGGAGCATCTCGCCGTACCTCTGGTAGACGCCCGCGCGGGTGCCCGTGCTGAACGTCACCGAGCCGCTCGGCGGCTTCTCGCCCAGCGGCAGCAGCCACCACAGCAGCAGGCCCAGCGCGACGGCACCGGCGGCCGCGGCCGTCAGCGCCCGGCGCCCGCCGGTACGGGACAACAGCGTGGACATGGGCGCGATCCTGCCAGCCCGGACGCCCGCCTGACCAGGGCCGGGGCCGGGGCCGGTGCCCCGGGGGTCGGCGGACACAGGAGCGCGCCGATCGTCTTCGGCAGGACGGTCGCCATCACCTCAGTTCACCGTCGTGACGTAAGGGGGTGAGTACAGTGTGATCGTGACGTCCCCGGTCATCGCGCTCACGCCACCGGAACCCGAGCACGAGCCGGTGATGTGCGGATTCATGACGCCCCGCGGGTACTCGGCGTATCCGGCGAAACGCGTACTGCTCGCGTCCGCGGCATCCTTGTTAGCGAACTGGTGCGACCCCGCGGAAGTGATGACGGCGCTCTTTCCCAGATTGATGACGGTCTCCCCTCCGATGTCGTCGTGCCAGTAGTAAGTCACCTTGCCCTTGAACTTCGCGTTACGGGTGTTGCACTGGCCTTGGCTGAGGACGAGGTCCGTATAGCGGACCTCGGCGACGGACGTTCCCTCGCCCGACGCCGGAGAGAGCGTCTCGGTCCCTCCGATCTGCTCACCGGTGACGGCGTTCCGGCGCACCACGGTGCAGGTGGAGAACTGGTTGCTCCCCGTCACGGTCGAATCCCGGGGAGAGGTCGTCAGGGGTGGATCGAAATTCATCTGCGCGGGCCCGGCGCAGGTGATGATGTCTCTGGCGAGGACCGGTTCCGCCAAGGCACCGGCCCACGCCGTGCCCGCCGTCAGCGGGACCAGCAGCGCGGTTCCCGCCACCACACGCGATCGAACGGAATACATCGAAATGCCTCCCTCTCGGATTCCGGCGCGCCTGGTCGGGCGCGGAAATCAAACGTAGGGAGGGCCGGGCCCTCGATCTCGCAGGCGGGACCGGAAGTTGTATGACATTCCCTCTTCCGGCAGCACACCCCCTGTCCGGGTCCGGAAACCCCGCAACGGCACCGCGGACACCGCTCACCGAAAACGTGACCGCGAATTCCGGATCACCGCTGCGGCGTGATATACGCTGACGCGCGCTGCGGAAATCCCAAGAAATCCAATTCAGGAGATGTTGCTCCGTGCGAATCGTCATCGTAGGCGGTGGAATCTCGGGACTGGTGACCGCGCTGAGCCTGCGGGCGGTCGGGCTGGAAGCCGTGGTCCTGGAGCGGGCCGGAACGCTGGAGCCGGTGGGCCTGGGGATCAACCTGCTGCCTTCCGCGGTGCGCGAGCTGAGCGAACTCGGCCTGGGCGACGCGCTGGAGGAAGCGTCGGTGACGCCGCACCGGCTCGCGTACTGCGACCGGGCGGGCAGCCCCCTCTGGCACGAGAACCTGGGGCGCCCGGCCGGTTTCCGGTGGCCGCAGTGCTCCGTGCACCGCGGGGTGTTGCAGGCGCTTCTGCTGCGGCAGGTGGAGCGGCGTATTCCCGGAGCGGTACGCACCGGCGTCTCCCTGCTCGGCTTCGAGACCGACGGGACGGGGGTCGACGTTCATGCGTACGACCGGGCCGCCGACCGGAACGTGACGTACCGGGCGGATGTCCTCATCGGCGCGGACGGCATCGATTCACAGGTCCGGGCGAGGCTCTACCCCGCCGAGGGGCCGGCCCTGTGGAACGGCGTGCACATGTGGCGCGGCCTGAGCACCGGCGTGGATCTCCTCGACGGGCGCACCGTCGTCGTGGCCGGCGGCACACCCGGCGCCAAGTTCATCGCCTACCCGGTCCTCGCGCCCGTCCGGCCGGGCGACGCGAGCCGTCTCGGGCCCGCGCTCAACTGGGTCCTGGAGACGCGCCCGCCGGCGCCGGCCCACGAGGACCTGCTGGTACGACGCATGACCGTCGGAGATCTGAGGGACCGACTGAAAGGCTGGAACGTCGGCTTCCTCGACATGGACGCCCTGCTCGCGGGCGCGGCGGGCATCACCCGCTTCCCCATGCTCGATCGCGATCCGCTGCCGCGCTGGAGCTTCGGACCGGTCACGCTGCTCGGCGACGCCGCGCATCCGATGTACCCCATGGGGATGAACGGCGGCACCCAGTCCGTCATCGACGCCCGGGTCGTCGCCCACTGCCTCGCCCGCGCCACCGATCCGCGCCGGGCGCTCCATGACTACGAGACCATCCGGCGACCGCGTCTCAACCGCCTCGTCCGCGCCAACCGCCTGCTCGGCCCCGAACGCATCATCAAGCTCGTCGAGCAGCGCGGCGGCGGCAGCGCACCGGAGAGGCTCGACCGTATCGCCGACCACTACAAGTCCCTGACGCGAGCCCTGCCCGCGGACGTCAACAACGCCCCGTCCTGGTCCCGCCCCGGACCGGAGCCCCTCGCCGCCGACCAGAGCTGACCCACCGGGGTCGCGGGTCTCCGCCCGGGTGCCGTGGTCGTCCGGCGCGGCGCGTCCCACCGCGTCCGAGGCCGCCGGCGCCCGCCTCAGGCATCCGCCGACGCCCCCGCCTCGGCCGTGCGCGGCGCGTTCTCGGGGACGTCCGGGCGGCGGTCGGGGTCGCTCCGGCGCCGGGCGAGCCGCGACGCCACGGACTCGGTGTACCGGGCGGTCAGGGGACCGACGATGACCAGGATCAGCACGTACGCCGTGGCCAGCGGGCCCAGGGACGGTTCGATCCCGGCCGTGACCGCCAGCCCCGCGATCACGATGGAGAACTCGCCGCGGGCCACCAGCGCACCGCCCGCGCGCCAGCGCCCCTTGACGGAGATCCCGGCCCGCCGCGCCGCCCAGTACCCCGTGGCGATCTTCGTCAGCGCGGTGACCACGGCCAGCGCGAGGGCGGGCAGCAGGACCGGCGGAATGCTCGCCGGGTCGGTGTGCAGCCCGAAGAAGACGAAGAACACCGCGGCGAACAGGTCCCGCAGCGGACTGAGCAGCGTGTGCGCGCCCTCCGCGACCTCCCCGGACAGCGCGATGCCCACCAGGAAGGCGCCCACCGCGGCCGACACCTGGAGCTGCTGGGCCACGCCCGCGACCAGGATGGTCAGCCCCAGCACCACCAGCAGCAGCTTCTCCGGGTCGTCGCTGGAGACGAACCGGGAGATCAGCCGCCCGTAGCGCACCGCGACGAACAGGACCAGACCGGCCGCCCCGAGCGCGACCGCCAGGGTGATGCTGCCGGTCATCAGCCCGGCCCCGGCCACCAGCGCCGTGACGATCGGCAGGTACACCGCCATCGCCAGGTCCTCCAGGACCAGCACGCTCAGGATCACCGGGGTCTCCCGGTTGCCGACCCGCCCCAGGTCGCCCAGCACCTTCGCGATCACACCGGAGGACGAGATCCAGGTGACGCCCGCCAGCACGACGGCGGCCACCGGACCCCAGCCCATCAGCAGCGCCGCCAGCGCGCCCGGCACGGCGTTGAACGCGCAGTCGACCAGCCCCGCCGGATAGTGCGACTTCAGGTTGGTCACCAGGTCGCCGGCCGTGTACTCCAGGCCCAGCATCAGCAGCAGCAGGATGACGCCGATCTCGGCGCCGGTCGCCACGAACTCCTCGCTCGCCCCCAGCGGCAGCAGCCCGCCCTCCCCGAACGCCAGCCCGGCCAGCAGATACAGCGGGATCGGGGAGAGCCCGAAGCGGCCGGCGAACCGCCCGAGCAGGCCGAGGCCGAGGATGATGGAACCGAACTCGATCAGCAGTACCGCGGAGGAGTGCACCGGGTCACTCCCGCCCGAGTATCGCCGCGGCGGCGTCGACGCCCTCACGGGTACCGATCACGATCAAGGTGTCCCCGCCCACCAGCCGGAAGTCCGGCGCGGGCGACGGGATCGCCTCGGCGTGCCGCAGCACGGCCACGATCGACGCGCCCGTCTCGGTGCGCATCCGGGTGTCGCCCAGTACCCGCCCGTTCCAGCGCGAGGTCGCCGACACCTCGATCCGCTCGGCCACCAGCCCCAGGCCGGAGGTGGTGTGCAGCAGGCTCGCGCTGTGGTGGGACGGCTGCAGCGCGTCGATCAGCGCACCCGCCTCCGGGCCGGTCAGCTTCAGGGAGTGCGCGCAGGAGTCGGGGTCGTCGGACCGGTACACATTGACCGTGCGGGCGCCGTCGCGGTGCGCCACCACCGACAGATGCCGGTGGTCCCGGGTCACCAGGTCGTACTGCACCCCGATACCCGGCAGCGGCGTCGCCCTCAGGCGTGGAGCGGACACGTGTCTTCCCTCTTCCCCTCGTTCGTCTCGCGTCGTACCGCCCCCGGCCCCGTCCGGGTCCGGTGGCGCCCCGCCATGCTGTCATCCGCACGTACGGTGGCGATATGGGTGTCGTGACGGATATACGCAGGCGGAGGCGGGCGGCGAGGCTTGCCCCGGCGGTGTCGTGCGCGAAGGCCGGGAGGGGCGGGAAGGGGACCGTGTCGCTGTTCTGGCGGATCTTCTCGCTCAACGCCGCCGGCCTGGTCGTGGCCACCGCGCTGCTGCTCGGACCGGTCACCGTCTCCACCCCCGTACTGCCGCACGAGGCGCTGATCCTGCTGGCGGGGCTGGTCGTGCTGCTGGCCGGCAACGCGGTCGTCCTGCGGCTCGGCCTCGTCCCGCTCAAGCGGCTCGGCCGGGCCATGGCCACCGCCGACCTGCTGCGCCCCGGGGCCCGCCCGACGGTCGCCGGACCCGCCGAGGCCGCCGAGCTGATCGCCACGTACAACACCATGCTCGACCGGCTCCAGGCCGAACGCGCCGCCGGTGCCGCCCGCGCCCTGCACGCCCAGGAACGCGAACGGCACCGCATCGCCCGGGAACTGCACGACGAGGTCGGCCAGACCCTCACCGCCGTACTCCTCCAGCTCAAACGGGTCGCCGACCGGGTCCCCGCCGACCTGCGCGAGGAGGTGGCCCTGT
The DNA here is from genome assembly GCF_042899225.1 of Streptomyces sp. NPDC000134. NCBI lineage: Bacteria > Bacillati > Actinomycetota > Actinomycetes > Kitasatosporales > Streptomycetaceae > Streptomyces > Streptomyces sp. NPDC000134. The sequence goes on along the minus strand of NZ_JBIAZN010000016.1, from coordinate 150,800 downwards.
CCCAGGAGGCCACCCGGGACGGCCTGGACGAGATCCGCCGCATCGCCCGCCGGCTGCGCCCCGGCGTCCTGGAGGAACTCGGCCTGGCCAGCGCCCTGCGCTCGCTCGCCACCGAGTTCACCCACCACGGCCTGACCGTCCGCCACCACATCCCCGGCGACCTGCCCCCGCTCACCCCGGAGATCGAACTCGTGCTCTACCGCGTCGCCCAGGAGGGCCTGACCAACACCGTCCGGCACTCCGGCGCCGACCGCGCCGACCTCAGCCTGCGCCGCCGCGCCGACGGCGTCGAACTCGTCGTCGCCGACAACGGCACCGGCATCGGCGACGCCCCCGAGGGCACCGGCATCAGCGGCATGCGCGAACGCGCCCTGCTGATAGGCGCCGCGCTCACCGTGGTACCCGGCCCGGACGCGGGCACCGAGATCCGCCTGCGCGTCCCCGTCGCGACCGGAGCCCCCTGATGCCCGCACCGCCGCCCCCGATCCGCGTCCTGCTCGCCGACGACCACACCCTGGTACGCCGGGGCGTACGCCTGATCCTGGACGGCGAACCGGACCTGACCGTCGTCGCCGAGGCCGGGGACGGCGCCGAGGCGGTCGCCGCGGCCCGCGCCACCGAGGTCGACCTCGCCGTCCTCGACGTCGCGATGCCCCGCATGACCGGCCTCCAGGCCGCCCGCGAACTCTCCCGCCGCCTGCCCGGCCTGCGCATCCTCATCCTCACGATGTACGACAACGAGCAGTACTTCTTCGAGGCCCTCAAGGCGGGCGCCTCCGGCTTCGTCCTCAAGTCCGTCGCCGACCGCGACCTCGTGGAGGCGTGCCGGGCGGCCGTCCGCGACGAACCGTTCATCTACCCGGGCGCCGAGCGCGCCCTCGTCCGCGCCTACCTGGACCGCCTGCACCGCGGCGACGGCCTGCCCGAGCGGCCGATCACCGAACGCGAGGAGGAGATCCTCAAGCTCGTCGCCGAGGGCCACACCTCCAAGGAGATCGGCGAACTCCTCTTCATCAGCGCCAAGACCGTCGAACGCCACCGCGCCAACCTGCTCCAGAAACTCGGCGTCCGCGACCGGCTCGAACTGACCCGGTACGCGATCCGCGCGGGCCTCATAGAGCCCTGACCTGCGCGGACGGCGGTTGTCCACAGGCGGCCCGGGACATCGCCGCGGACCGCCTACCCTTATTGCCATGAGCAGCATCGACCGGAGCCAGTCAGTGGGCGGCACACGCACGTACGAGGTACGCACCTACGGGTGCCAGATGAACGTCCACGACTCCGAGCGATTGTCCGGTCTGCTGGAGGACGCCGGGTACGTCCGCGCCCCCGAGGGCTCCGACGGCGACGCGGACGTGGTGGTGTTCAACACCTGCGCGGTACGGGAGAACGCCGACAACAAGCTGTACGGCAACCTCGGCCACCTCGCCCCCAGGAAGGCCCGGCGGCCCGGCATGCAGATCGCCGTCGGCGGCTGTCTGGCCCAGAAGGACCGCGACACCATCGTCGAACGCGCCCCCTGGGTGGACGTCGTCTTCGGCACGCACAACATCGGCAAGCTGCCGGTCCTGCTGGAGCGCGCCCGCGTCCAGGAGGAGGCCCAGGTCGAGATCGCCGAGTCGCTGGAGGCGTTCCCGTCCACGCTGCCCACCCGCCGCGAGAGCGCCTACGCCGCCTGGGTCTCCATCTCGGTGGGCTGCAACAACACGTGCACCTTCTGCATCGTCCCCGCGCTGCGCGGCAAGGAGAAGGACCGCCGCCCCGGCGACATCCTCGCCGAGGTCGAGGCGCTGGTCGCCGAGGGCGTCTCGGAGATCACCCTGCTCGGCCAGAACGTGAACGCGTACGGCTCGGACATCGGTGACCGCGAGGCGTTCGGCAAGCTGCTGCGGGCCTGCGGCACCATCGACGGCCTGGAGCGGGTCCGCTTCACCTCCCCGCACCCGCGCGACTTCACCGACGACGTCATCGCCGCCATGGCCGAGACGCCCAACGTGATGCCGCAGCTCCACATGCCGCTCCAGTCCGGCTCCGACCCGGTCCTGAAGGCGATGCGCCGCTCCTACCGCCAGGAGCGCTACCTCGGGATCATCGAAAAGGTCCGCGCCGCCATCCCGCACGCGGCGATCACCACCGACATCATCGTGGGCTTCCCCGGCGAGACCGAGGAGGACTTCGAGCAGACCCTGCACGTCGTCCGCGAGGCCAGATTCGCCCAGGCGTTCACCTTCCAGTACTCCAAGCGGCCCGGCACCCCGGCCGCCGAGATGGACGGCCAGATCCCCAAGGAGGTCGTCCAGGCCCGTTACGAGCGGCTGGTCGCCCTCCAGGAGGAGATCTCCTGGGAGGAGAACAAGAAGCAGGTCGGCCGCACCCTGGAGCTGATGGTCGCCGAGGGCGAGGGCCGCAAGGACGGCACCACCCACCGCCTGTCCGGCCGCGCCCCCGACAACCGCCTCGTCCACTTCACCAAGCCCGGCCAGGAGATCCGCCCCGGCGACGTCGTCACCGTCGAGATCAGCTACGCGGCCCCGCACCACCTCCTCGCCGAGGGCCCGGTGCTCGACGTGCGCCGCACCCGCGCGGGCGACGCCTGGGAGAAGCGCAACGCGGTCCAGCCGTCGGCGCCGGCCGGCGTCATGCTGGGCCTGCCGAAGATCGGCGCACCCGAGCCCCTGCCGGCCGTGGCGAGCGGCTGCGGCTGCGACTGACCCACCGCGCCCGGTGACGCGTCGGGCGCGGGGCCGTCCGGTCCCGCGTGCCAGGCCGTCCGGTCCCGCGCGCCGGGCCGTCCGGTCCCGCGCGTCGGCCGCCTGCCGGAGCCCCGGCCGGCCGTGGCGAGCGGCTGCGGCTCCACCCCGTGACTGCGCGAGGTGGCGGGCCTGCGCCGTGACCGCACGCGAGGTGGCGGGCCTGGGCCGTGACCGGACGCGAGGTGGCGGGCCTGCGCCGTGACCGCACGCGAGGTGGCGGCCCTGCGCCGTGGCCGGACGCGAGGCGGTGGCCCGGCGGGGCTACGCTGCCGATCATGCTTGTCGCCGCCGCAGTCTGCCCCTGTCCGCCCCTGCTGGTCCCCGAGGTCGCGGCGGGTGCCGCACCCGAGCTGGACGCCGCCCGCGCCGCGTGCGCGGACGCCCTGGGCGTGCTCGCCGCCGCCCGGCCCGACCGCCTGCTGCTCGTCGGCCCCGCCGAGGGCGGCACCGGCCCGGAGACGTACCCCCGGGGCACCCGGGGCTCGTTCCGGGGCTTCGGCGTGGACGTACACGTACGGCTCGGCGCGGACCAGGGCGAGCAGGGCGAACAGGCGGGGCCGGAGCTGCCGTACGGGCTCGCCGTGGGCGCCTGGCTGCTGGACCGCGCCGGGTGGTCCGACGCCCCCGTCGAGGCGCTCGGCGTGGGCGAGGCGCTCCCCGCCGGGCACTGCGCCGACCTCGGGCGGGACCTCGCCGGGCGGCCGGGACGGACGGCGCTGCTCGTGCTGGGCGACGCCAGCGCGTGCCGCACGGTCAAGGCACCCGGGTACCTGGACGAACGGGCCGAGCCCTTCGACGCCGAGGTCGCCCGTGCCCTCGGCGCGGCCGACCTCGCCGCCCTCGGCGCGCTGGACGCCCGTCTGGCCCGCGAGCTGAAGGCGTCCGGCCGCGCCCCCTGGCAGGTCCTCGCGGGCGCCGCCCAGGACGCCTCCCTCGCCGGGACGCTGCTGTACGAGGACGCGCCGTACGGGGTGGGCTACGTGGTGGCGGCCTGGTCGTAGAGCCGCCTCGGCCGTCGGCGGCCCGCGCCGAGGCGGCCGGCCGGTCCTGGGGACCTAGCCACGGCGGCACACGGACACACGACGGCGGACGGCCGGGGAGCGGGTGCTCCACGGCCGTCCGCCGTCGTGTGCCCGGTCGTGTCCGGCCTCTCGGGCGCGGGGGCGCGCCGTTCAGGAGGCCGGGGGCCTCGGCCCGTTCGGCGTACCGCCGCCGGCGTCGGGACCGGCGCCCGGACCCGGGCCGGTGCCCTCCTGGTGCGCGAGGCGCTCCATGGCGTCCTTGGCCTTGCCCGTACCGGACTGGATCTGGCCGCTGTACTTGCCCTTGGTCTTCTCGTCGACGGCCTTCGCCGCCCGGTCGAGCCCGTGCTGGATCTTGTCCCCGTGCTGCTGCGCGAGGTCGGAGACCTTGCCCTTCGCCGGGCCCAGCTTGGCCTTCAAGTTGTCCAGGAGACCCATGGTTCGCCTTCCCTCGCGTCGCTCGCGGGTGGTCAGGTGCGGGCGCCCTCGCCGGCCTCGTTGTCGGCGGCCTTGCCGGTGGACTGCTGCTGGGGGATCTCGACGCCGTCGGACCCGGTGGCCTCCTTCGCCTCCGGGTCCGGCGGCGCCTGCTCCCCGCCGGTGTCGGCCGCACCCGGTGCCGCTGCCGCCTCGGCCGCGGGTTCGGGCTCGGGGGACGTCGCCTCGGTCGGTGCCGCGGCGGACGTCCCCTCCTCTGTGGCCTTCGACCTCCTAAGAAGCCGTGCAAAAACGCCCATATCAACTCCATACGGTACTCGTGCGGGCGAATTCCCGCGCTACCCGGTGCGTCCGATCGCGTCACCGGGCCACCGCCTCCGGGATGGCGAGGCGGAAACCTCGCAACGGGCAACGACCCCGATCGCGTGATGTCACGTAACTCGTTCGAGACGGCGGCGGGAGGTTTGCGAGACTGGGGCGGTGAGCAGTGCACCCCCCGCCCCCCGCGTCATCGCCGTCGTCGGACCGACCGCGGCCGGAAAGTCCGATCTGGGCGTTTTTCTGGCCCAACGGCTCGGCGGCGAGGTCGTCAACGCCGACTCCATGCAGCTCTACCGAGGGATGGACATCGGCACCGCCAAGCTGACGCCCGAGGAGCGGGCGGAAGTGCCGCACCACCTCCTGGACATCTGGGACGTGACCGTCACCGCCTCCGTCGCCGAGTACCAGCGCCTCGCCCGGGAGCGGATCGACGCCCTGCTGGCGGCCGGCCGCTGGCCGGTCCTCGTCGGTGGCTCCGGCCTCTACGTCCGCGGGGCCGTCGACAACCTGGAGTTCCCCGGCACCGACCCCGAGGTCAGGGCCCGCCTGGAGGAGGAGCTGACCCTGCGCGGCTCCGGTGCGCTGCACGCCAGGCTGGCCGCCGCCGACCCGGAGGCCGCGCGGGCGATCCTGCCCAGCAACGGCCGCCGGATCGTCCGCGCCCTGGAGGTGATCGAGATCACCGGCCGCCCCTTCACCGCCAACCTCCCCGGCCACGACTCCGTCTACGACACCGTGCAGATCGGTGTCGACGTGGCCCGCCCGGAGCTGGACGACCGCATCGCGCGCCGGGTCGACCGGATGTGGGAGGCCGGTCTGGTGGACGAGGTGCGCGCACTGGAGGCGCGAGGGTTGCGAGAGGGGCGTACGGCCTCGCGCGCACTCGGCTACCAGCAGGTGCTCGCGGCGCTCGCCGGCGAGTGCACCCTCCAGGAGGCCCGGGACGAGACCGTCCGCGCCACCAAACGCTTCGCGCGCCGCCAGGATTCGTGGTTCAGGCGCGACCCCAGGGTGCACTGGTTGAGTGGGGCCGCGGCGGATCGCACGGAACTTCCGCGGCTCGCCCTGTCGTTGGTCGAACGACCGGTTACAGCCTGATCACGTCATGGCATCGGGACGCCCCGGCCGTCATCCCGGCCTCCGGCGGCGTGCCATCATCGAGCTTCGATCGACCAAGTGGAGTCCTAGTTGGGAGGGCGCGTGGCGATGGAGGCCGGCCCTCGTGACACCGCACCGAGCACCGAACCCGTGACCGCCGACCGGGGCGAACCGGAGCCGGACGACGGGGCCCGTCTGAGCCCCGACGGCCCCGACCAGACGCCGGACGGCGTGGCGGCCGACGGCCCCGGGCCCGACGAGATGTACGTGGGCGGCGAGGAGGTCGAGGTCGAGCTGCGCCCGCAGCGGCGGCTGCGCATCTGGCAGCTCGCGCCCATCGTCTGCCTGGCCGCGATCGGCTCCCTGATGTTCGCCTTCCCGCTCGCCTTCGACTTCGGCGACAGCGGCGCGGTGATCGCGATGCTCGGACTGCTGATCTGCTCCTGCGCGGCCGGCTGGGGCATGATGGCCGCCCGCCGGGTCGGCCACACCTGGCCCGGCCTGCCCCCGCGCGGCTCCGGCCGCCGCCCCGACTGGCGGGTCGTCCTCGGGTACGCCGTGATGGTCGCCGCGGCCGTCGTGCTGGCCGTGTGGAGAGTGGCCCGCCTGCGCGGCTGAGGCCGCCGCCGCACCGCCGTACCCACGTCGTACGATCGAGGAATGAGCACGCGGATCGCCTTCCTCAAGGGACACGGGACCGAGAACGACTTCGTGATCGTCCCCGACCCGGAGAACGCCGTCGACCTGCCGCCGGCCGCCGTCGCCGCCCTGTGCGACCGCCGCGCCGGCCTCGGCGGCGACGGGCTGCTGCACGTGGTGCGGTCCGCCGCCCACCCCGAGGCCCGGCACCTGGCCGCCGAGGCCGAATGGTTCATGGACTATCGCAACGGCGACGGCTCGATCGCCGAGATGTGCGGCAACGGCGTACGGGTCTTCGCGCGCTACCTCCAGCGCGCCGGGCACGCCACCGAGGGCGACCTCGCCGTCGCCACGCGCGGGGGCGTGAAGAGCGTGCACATCGCGAAGGACGGCGACATCACCGTCGGCATGGGCCGCGCCCTGCTCCCCGGGGGCGAGGTCACGGTGAGCGTCGGCGAGCGCAGTTGGCCCGCGCGGAACGTGAACATGGGCAACCCGCACGCGGTCGCCTTCGTCGCCGACCTCGCGCACGCGGGCGACCTGCTCGCGCCGCCCCCGTTCCGCCCGGCCACCGCCTACCCGGACGGGGTGAACGTCGAGTTCGTGGCCGACCGCGGCCCCGGGCACGTCGCCATGCGCGTGCACGAGCGCGGCGCCGGGGAGACCCGGTCGTGCGGCACGGGCGCGTGCGCCGTCGCCGTCGCCACCGCCCGCCGGGACGGCACCGACCCGGCCGTCACCGGCACCCCGGTGACGTACCGGGTCGACGTCCCCGGCGGCACGCTGGTGATCACCGAGCGGCCGGACGGCGAGATCGAGATGACCGGTCCGGCGGTGATCGTCGCCGAGGGCGAGATCGACGCCGAGTGGCTGGCGGGGGCCGCCGTCTGAGGCCGCGACCGGAGTGCGAGACTCCATACGGAAACGTAAACCCGACGGCTGTCGCTCGAATGGGTGATCCGTTTCACGCTCGGCGAGAGGCGGTCGGCCGTACGTGATGGGCTCGATAGCATCAAGCACCGGCCCGGACGGGGGACCGATGCCGTCCCCTGAGCCGTGTCCGCCCTGGGGCGCCCCGTCCGCCGGTCGACGCAGCCGGAGGTGCCCATGAACGCGGAGGCCGCGAAACCCGCGAGCCCAGGCCCCGTGACGCCCGCAGCCCCCGGCGCCGTCACCCCGCCGGCGCCCCGCAGGAAGACCCGCTCCCGGCTCGACCTGCGCCGCCTGGGCCGCGCCGCGCTGCTCGGCCCCGCCGCCCGGCACAAGCTGCCCGACGCCATCGGCCACGTCGTCGAGGCCCACCGCGCCCACTATCCGGACGCCGACCTCGACATCCTGCGCCGCGCCTATCTGCTCGCCGAGTCCTCGCACCGCGGCCAGATGCGCAAGAGCGGCGAGCCGTACATCACCCACCCCCTCGCCGTGACCCTCATCCTGGCCGAGCTGGGCGCGGAGACCACGACCCTGACCGCCTCCCTGCTGCACGACACCGTCGAGGACACCGACGTCACCCTGGAGCAGGTCCGCGAGCAGTTCGGCGAGGAGGTCCGCTACCTCGTCGACGGCGTCACCAAGCTCGAGAAGGTCGACTACGGCGCCGCCGCCGAGCCCGAGACCTTCCGCAAGATGCTCGTCGCCACCGGCAACGACGTCCGGGTGATGTCGATCAAACTCGCCGACCGGCTGCACAACATGCGCACCCTCGGCGTCATGCGCCGCGAGAAGCAGGAACGCATCGCCAAGGTGACCCGCGACGTCCTCATCCCGCTCGCCGAACGGCTCGGCGTCCAGGCCCTCAAGACCGAGCTGGAGGACCTCGTCTTCGCGGTCCTGTGCCCCGAGGACTACGCGCACACCCGCAAGCTGATCGACGGGAACGCCGCCCGCGCGGACGACCCCCTCACCGGCACCGCCGACGAGGTGCGCGCCGTGCTGCGCGAGGCCGACATCCCCGCCGAGGTGCTGATCCGGCCCCGCCACTTCGTCTCCGTGCACCGCGTCGCCCGCAAGCGCGGCGCGCTCGGCGGCGCCGACTTCGGCCGCCTGCTGGTCCTGGTCAACGAGGACGCCGACTGCTACGCCGTCCTGGGCGAGCTGCACACCTGTATGACGCCCGTCGTCTCGGAGTTCAAGGACTTCATCGCCGTACCGAAGTTCAACCTGTACCAGTCGCTGCACACCGCGGTGGCCCGCAAGGGCGACGGCCAGGTCGTCGAGGTCCTCATCCGCACCCACCAGATGCACAAGGTCGCCGAGGCGGGCGTGGTCGCGCTCGGCAACCCCTACGCGACTCCCGCCGAGGAACAGTCCCCGGGCGACGGCGAGCGCATCGACCCGACCCGGCCCGGCTGGCTCTCCCGGCTCCTCGACTGGCAGCGCGCCGCGCCCGACCCCGACACCTTCTGGTCCACCCTGCGCGAGGACCTCGCCCAGGACCGGGAGATCACCGTCTTCCGGCCCGACGGCGGCACCCTGGGCCTGCCCGAGGGCGCCACCTGCGTGGACGCCGCGTACGCGCAGTACGGAGATGACGCCCACGCCTGTATCGGCGCCCGGGTGAACGGCCGGCTGGCCACCCTGAGCACGGTCCTCAAGGACGGCGACACCGTGCAGCTCCTCATGGGGCAGGACCCGGCCTCCGAGCCCTCCCGGGAGTGGCTGGAGCACGCCCACACCCCCGCCGCCCGCATCGCCATCCAACGCTGGCTCGCCGCCCACCCGGCCGACGCCGCCCCAGCCGCCGGCACCGACGAGGACGGCGCCGGGGGCGGCGGGCGACCCGAAGCCGGGCGGCGGACCGGCACCGGGCCGCGGGCCGATGCCGGACGGGCGGATGCCGGGCCGCTGGTCCGCCGTACCGCCGGGGCACCGGCCGGCCGGCCGGCCGGCCCCGACGTCCTGGTCGACCTCCCCGACGTCACCGTGCGGCTGGCCCGCTGCTGCACCCCCGTACCGCCCGACGAGGTCACCGGCTTCGCCGTACGCGGGGGCGTGGTCACCGTGCACCGCGCGGAGTGCGCCGTGGTAGCGCGCATGAAGAGCGGGGGGCGCCCGGAGGTCGGCGTGCGCTGGGGGGACACCACCGAGTGCCGGGTCACCCTGCTTGCCGAATCGTTCGTCCGTCCTCATCTGCTCGCCGACCTCACCGAGGCCATGGCCCTGGAAGGCGCCGAGATCGTCTCCGCCACCGTCGAACCTCCGGACCGCCAGCGCGTCCGCCACACCTACACCGTCCAGCTCCCCGACGCCGCCCACCTCCCGGCCCTCATGCGCGCCATGCGGAACGTCGCAGGGGTGTACGACGTGAGCCGGGCCCAGCCGATGCCGTCAGGGGTCTGAGCCGGGGGCGCGGGGAGCCGCGATCCGCGTGCCGGTCCGAGCCGCGCGGGCCTGCCGCCCGGTCCGCGCTCCGGAGCGCCGCCCCCCGTTCGGGTGCGCCCGGCGCGCGCCGTCGCCGTCGGGTACGCGCACGCTGGTAGCCGTGGGGGATGCCGCACACCCCCGACACCCCGACCGCCCGTCCCCGGCGACGGCTGCGCGCCGTGGCGCTGCTCGCCTCGGCCGCCTCCGTCTGCCTGGTCGCCGCGAGCGCCCCGCCGGCCCCGCTGGGCATCGGTGACCGCCTGTTCCCGCACCTCGGCAACCCCGGCTACGACGTGGCGGCGTACCACCTGGCCTTCACCTACTCCGGCGACAACAGCGTGCCGCTGCGGGCCGTCACCACCATCGACGCCCGCACCACGGCCGACCTGGACCGCGTCAACCTCGACTTCGCCCACGGCACGGTCGACTCGGTCGAGGTCGACGGCGAGCCCGCCGACTTCACCACCGCCGACGAGGACCTGGTGGTGACGCCCCGGGACGGGCTGGACGAGGGCGAGCGGACGCGGATCACCGTGCGGCACACCAGTGACCCCGTGCACCCCGACGGCCACGAGGGCGGCTGGGTCCGCACCGCGGACGGCCTCGCCCTGGCCAACCAGGCCGACGCCGCCCACCTGGTGTTCCCCTGCAACGACCACCCCTCCGACAAGGCGTGGTTCACCATCCGCGTCACCGCCCCCGACGGCCACACCGTCGTCGCCAACGGCCTGCCCGCCGGCCGGGACCGGACCGGCGGCGCGACCACCTGGACGTACCGCGTGCGGCACCCCATGGCCACCGAACTCGCCCAGATCTCCATCGGCCGCTCCACGGTCCTGCGCCGCGGCGGACCGCACGAACTCCCCGTACGGGACGTCGTACCCACGCGGCACCGCGCGGCCCTGGAACCCTGGCTGAAGAAGACGCCCGGCCAGATCGCCTGGATGGAGAACAAGGTCGGCCGCTACCCGTTCGAGACGTACGGCGTGCTCATGGCCGACGCGGACACCGGATTCGAACTCGAGACGCAGACCCTCTCCCTCTTCGAGAGGGAACTGTTCGCCGAGCCCGCTCATCCCGGCTGGTACATCGACTCGATCATGGTGCACGAGCTGTCCCACCAGTGGTTCGGCGACAGCGTCAGCCCGCGGACCTGGTCCGACCTGTGGCTCAACGAGGGCCACGCCACCTGGTACGAGGCCCTCTACGCGGAGGAGACGGCGGGCAAACCCCTCGTGGAGCGCATGAAGGCCGCCTACGGCGCCTCCGACCGCTGGCGCGCCGCCGGCGGGCCCCCGGCCGCCCCCAAGGCGCCCGAACCGGGCCGGAAGACCAGCATCTTCCGGCCCAACGTCTACGACGGCGCCGCCCTCGTCCTCTACGCGCTCCGCCAGGAGATCGGCCGCCCCGCCTTCGAACGCCTCGAACGCGCCTGGGTGACCCGCCACCGCGACGGCACGGCGGCGACCGCCGACTTCGTCCGCCTCGCCGCCGACATCGCCGGCCGCGACCTGCGCGGCTTCTTCCACGCCTGGCTGTACGCCGAGAAGACCCCGCCGATGCCGGGTCACCCGGACTGGAAGCCGACCACGGCGACCACGACCACGACGACCGCGACACCCGCGGCTACGGCGCCCGCGCCCAGGCACTGAACCCCCGTACGCGGCTTCCCCGCGGTCCGCATCACCGGCGGCTGCGGGGGAATAAGCCGATGACGAGACGCCCCGTGCCGTGCGACCATTTTCCGGACGCCGCGGTACGGACGCGGGAATCCCCGCAGCGGCTCGTGCGTTGTCATCCACAGGCGCGGGAAAGCGCCGCGCGACCATCTCCCAGACACGTAAGGAACCAATGACCTCCTCTTCTTCCCCTTCCCAGGACACCAAGCGCCTCGCGCACACCTACCCCGAGGGTCTCCGGGCCGATGCCCTGATGGAAGAGGACGTCGCCTGGAGCCACGGAAACGACGGAGCGTGGGACGGCGACCAGTTCGACCGCTCCGAGCGCGCGGCCCTGCGCCGTGTCGTGGGTCTCTCCACCGAGCTGGAGGACGTCACCGAGGTCGAGTACCGCCAGCTCCGCCTGGAGCGGGTCGTCCTCGTCGGCGTCTGGACCTCGGGGACGGCCCGGGACGCGGAGAACTCCCTCGCGGAGCTGGCCGCCCTCGCCGAGACCGCAGGCGCGCTCGTGCTCGACGGCGTCATCCAGCGCCGCGACAAGCCCGACGCCGCCACCTACATCGGCTCGGGCAAGGCCGAGGAGCTGCGCGGCATCGTGCACGAGACCGGCGCGGACACCGTCATCTGCGACGGTGAGCTGAGCCCCGGCCAGCTCATCCAGTTGGAGGACGTCGTCAAGGTCAAGGTCATCGACCGGACGGCCCTGATCCTCGACATCTTCGCCCAGCACGCCAAGTCCCGGGAGGGCAAGGCGCAGGTCGCGCTCGCGCAGATGCAGTACATGCTGCCGAGGCTGCGCGGCTGGGGTCAGTCCCTGTCCCGGCAGATGGGTGGCGGCCGCGGCGGCCTCGCCACCCGCGGCCCCGGTGAGACCAAGATCGAGACGGACCGGCGCCGGATTCGCGAGAAGATGGCGAAGATGCGCCGGGAGATCGCGGAGATGAAGACCGGCCGCGAGGTCAAGCGCCAGGAACGCCGGCGCAACAAGGTGCCGTCCGTCGCCATCGCGGGCTACACCAACGCCGGCAAGTCCTCCCTGCTCAACCGCCTCACCGGCGCGGGCGTCCTGGTCGAGAACGCGCTGTTCGCGACCCTGGACCCGACCGTGCGCCGGGCCGAGACGCCGAGCGGGCGGCTGTACACGCTGGCGGACACCGTCGGCTTCGTCCGGCACCTGCCGCACCACCTCGTCGAGGCGTTCCGCTCCACCATGGAGGAGGTCGGCGACTCCGACCTGATCCTGCACGTGGTCGACGGTTCGCACCCGGTGCCGGAGGAGCAGTTGGCCGCCGTACGCGAGGTGATCAGGGACGTCGGCGCCACCGGCGTACCCGAGATCGTCGTGATCAACAAGGCCGACCTGGCCGATCCGCTGGTGCTCCAGCGGCTGATGCGGGTCGAGAAGCACTCCATCGCCGTCTCCGCCCGCACGGGCGCCGGCATCGAGGAACTGCTCGCGCTCATCGACAACGAGCTGCCCCACCCGTCCGTCGAGATCGAGGCCCTGGTCCCGTACACGCACGGCAAGCTGGTCGCCCGCGCCCACGACGAGGGCGAGGTCCTCTCCGAGGAGCACACCGCGGAGGGCACCCTGCTCAAGCTGCGGGTGCACGAGGAACTGGCGGCGGAACTCACGCCGTACGTCCCGGCGCCCCTCGCCTGACCGCGCCTGCCCGACGACCGAGGGCCCGCCCCCCGCACCGGCAGGGGGCGGGCCCTCGGTCCGTCACCGGGCGCGCTCACCGTGCGGCGCGGGCCCGGGTGCCGGTCACCGGTCGGCGAACTTCTCGCTGACCTCGTCGTACACGCCCTCGGCCGCCTTGCCCAGACGCGGACCGGCGAGCCAGCCCGCGGTCACCGGGCCGATCGAGGTGTTGGACACCAGCGCCGGCTCCCCGTCGGAACCGGTGGCGACCCAGCCTCCGCCGGACGAACCGCCGGTCATGGTGCAGCCGATCCGGTACATCGTCGGGTCGGCCGCGGCGATCGACAGCCTGCCCGGCCTGTCCTCGCACTGGTACAGGGCCTGACCGTCGTACGGCGGCGCGGCCGGGTAGCCGATCGCCTTCACGCCGGGCAGCTCCCGCGCGGAGGGCGCGTCGAAGTCCACCGGCAGCGCCGAACCCACCGTCTCCTCCAGCGACCTGCCGCCGCTGCCCTCCTCCGGCGTCACATGGATCACGGCGAAGTCGTACGAGGCGCCGTCGCCGCCCGTGGCACCGCCCTGCTCGATCCACTGCTGCGAGGTCCCCGCCCAGTCGGCCCACCACACGCCGTACGGAGCGACCTCCTCCTTGGCGGCGCTCTGCAACTCCTCGTTCGACATGCCGCTGTCGTTGTACGACGGCACGAACGCGAGGTTGCGGTACCAGCCGCCCTTCTTGCCGGCGTGCACACAGTGGCCCGCCGTCCACACCAGGTTGGACTTGCCGGGGTTCGCCGGGTCCTGGACGACCGTCGCCGAGCAGACCATCTGGCCCCCGGGAGCGTCGAAGAACACCTTCCCGGCCGTGGCGGCGCTGTCGTGGTACTTCGGCGGCACGGCCTTCGCCTGGACCGGCCGGGGCTCCGGGTCGGTGACGCCGGAGTCATCGGCGAGGTCGCTCTCGGTGACCTCCTGGTCCGGCTCCTCGGCGTCCCTCATACGGTCCGGGTCCCACAGGTCCTCGATGATCGGGTTGACGAAGTCCTGCGCCTCGCGCAGCCAGTCGTCCTTGTCCCAGTCCCGCCAGGCGCCGTTCTTCCACTGGTCGACGTCGATCCCGTGTTCCTTGAGCTTGTCCTTGATGTGGTCCGGAATCCTGATCCCGCCCTCGCCGTCGTCCGCGGCGGTCGCGGAAGCCCCGCCACCCGCCTCGGCGCCGCCCGAGTCACAGGCCGTCGCGGTGAGCAGCAGCGCCGTGGCGAGCACGACGGTCGCCGGCACCGGGGAGGTACGGCGGCGCCCGCCCCTTCGTCCGCGAGCGGTGAACGACGGCCGTATGGAACGCATGGTGTGACTCCCCCTGCTGTGGACGTACGCGGGCGCGGCCCGGACCCGGCCCGGCCCCGTAGCGGGGTGCGGCCGGGCCGCACGGCAGCCCTGGAACGGCATCACACCCTATGCGCTGGCTGTGGGGGAGTTCCGTCGGTACGGCAACGGTTCGGACACAAGCCGTCCGACCAGGTCAGCCGCCGAAACGCCGACGCCGGTAGCGCTCACCGGAGGGCCGCGTCGACGGGGCGACCCGTAACCCGGTGAACGGTCGCGGGTTGTAGCGGTGGGGGACGGTCCGCCGCGCGGGCGCGGTCCCCTCCGGTCGGAGCCGGCGCCGCCCCGCGCCGTCACGGGGGGACGGGCGGGGCCGCCGTCCTCGACCGGCTGACCGACGCGGTCCGGGCGGTGGCTCGCGGTCGTTTCGGCCCTTCGCCACCGCGCCGCCGGAAGACCACGCCACGCTCCCGCCGCTCGCCCTACGGAACCCGGACCGCCCGACCCCACGAATTCAGGCTCGACCCCACGAATTCAGGCTCGCCCTCACGAATCCAGGCTCGACCCCCCGCTCGCCCCCCCCGAATCCTGACCCGACGCCCGCTCGACGCCCTCGACCCCATGAACCCAGCTCGCCCCAAGGACTCGCCGTGACCTCCTCCCTCGTATCCGACGACCACACACCCGGACAGGCGCCCGGTTCCGCCCCCGCCCCCGCAGCGCCGCCCCCGGCACCCGGGTCCGTACCCCTGCGGTCGCGGCCGGTCCACGTCCCCGCGCAACCCGGCGAAGCCCCTTCCGCCGACCTCCTCACGCATCCGGACCCCGAGGTCGCCGCGCAGGCCGCGGCCGTGGAGAACCTGCTGCGCTGCTGGACCCGCGAGACCGACGCCCCCGCCCCGGCCGACGGCGTGCTCCGCATCCCGCTGCCCGCGAGCGGCACGGCCCTGACCGCCCCCGTCCGGTACTGGTCGCCGACCGGCTGGCACCGCTTCGGACAGCCGTACCTGGACGGTGTCCCCGAGCCGGCCCGGCCGGCCGACGCGGTGACCGTCGCCGCGCTGCTCGCCCGGGAGGCGGCGGGTGGCACGGCGGGTGACGCCGCCGACCTCGTCGCACGCGTCGCCGACTCCGTCCGCCGGACGGCCGGCTTCATCCGGGACCGGCGCGAGCATCCGGCCGACGCGTCCGACGTCCGCGACCGCCTCGGCCATCCCGCCGACCCGTCCGACCCGTCAGACCCGTCCGTCCCGTCTGTTCCGTCCGCCCCGTCCGACCGCTTCCTTACCGCCGAGCAGGCCCTCCTCCTCGGCCATCCCCTGCACCCGACCCCGAAGAGCCGGGAAGGTCTCTCCGAGCCGGAAGCACAGGTCTACTCACCGGAACTGCGCGGCTCCTTCCCCCTCCACTGGCTGGCCGTCTCCCCTTCCGTGCTCGCCACCGACTCCGCCTGGACCGAGCGCGGTCGCCCCGTCCCCGCGCCCCGGCTCACCGCCCGCCTCGCTCCGGACCCGGGACCGGCCCTCCCGGAGGACCACGCGGCCCTGCCGCTGCACCCGTGGCAGCTCCGCCAGCTCCTCCTCCGGCCGGAGATCACGCACCTGCTGGACACCGGTCTGCTGCGTGACCTCGGTACCCTTGGCGCCCCCTGGTACCCCACCTCCTCCGTGCGCACCGTTCACCGCACCGGCGCTCCCGTCATGCTCAAGCTCTCCCTCGGCCTGCACATCACCAACTCCCGCCGGGAGAACCTCCGCAAGGAACTGCACCGAGGCGTCGAGGTCCACCGCCTGCTGCGCAAGGGCCTGTCCCGGCAGTGGCGGGCCGCGCACCCGGGGTTCGACATCGTCCGCGACCCGGCCTGGCTCGCGGTCGACGGACCGGACGGCAGCCCCGTACGCGGCCTGGACGTGGTCATCCGGCACAACCCCTTCAGCCCTTCCGACGACGTCTGCTGCGTCGCCGCGCTGGTCGCACCCCGGCCCGGCACGGCCGCCGGGGACCCCGCCGACGGCCCCGCAGCGCACGCCCCCGCTCAGGCGTCCCGGCTGTCCGGGATCATCACGCGCCTCGCCGCCGCGACCGGCAGCCCGCGCTCCACCGTCTCCGCCGAGTGGTTCCTGCGCTACCTCGAACAGGTCGTACGCCCGATCCTGTGGCTGGACGGGGAAGCGGGGATCGCCCTGGAGGCGCATCAGCAGAACACGCTGCTCCTCCTGGACGCCGAGGGCTGGCCGGTGGGCGGCCGGTACCGCGACAACCAGGGCTACTACTTCCGCGAGTCCCGGCGGGCGGACCTCGACGCCCGGCTGCCCGGCATCGGCGGGCGGAGCGACACGTTCGTCTCCGACGAGGTGACCGACGAGCGGTTCGCCTACTACCTCGCCGTCAACAACGTGCTCGGCCTCGTGGGCGCCTTCGGCTCCCAGCGCCTCGCCGACGAAGGGCTGCTGCTCGCCGCCTTCCGCCGCTTCCTGTACGAGGCCGCCGCCGGACCGCGCCGGCTCGGCGGCACCCTGCCCGCCCGGCTCCTCGACACACCCGTCCTGCGCTGCAAGGCCAACCTGCTGACCCGGCTGCACGGCCTCGACGAACTCGCCGGACCCGTCGACACCCAGTCCGTCTACGTCACCATCTCCAACCCCCTCCACCACTGACCGGACCCCCGAAGCCCTCGCCGCCCCCGCCACCGCCCGCCCCGCCCTCCCCGACAGGAGTGATGCCGTGCCCCCCACCGACGCCGGTGCCCACGCCGCCCACGCCCGGCCCGCCGACCTGAGCCCCGGCGCCGACCCAGGCGCCCCTGCCAGCCGGAGCCCCGGCGCCGGCACCAGCCCCGGTACCGACCTGAGCCCCGGCGCCGGCACCAGCCCCCGTACCGACCGGAGCCCCGGCGGCCCGGACGGCGAGGACACCCTGGACCTGCGTCTGCCCGACGGGTTCCTCGCGCACCTGCCGGACCCGGCGACCGCGTGCGGCGGATCACCGGATCGCGGCGACGACCTGCTGGACCGGGTGGCCGACTGGGGACCGACCGTCACCCCCGCGGGCGTGTTCCACCTCGTCCCGGTCCGCGTCGAACGGGACCTGCCGCTGATCAGCCGCTGGATGAACGACCCGGCCGTCGCCGCCTTCTGGGAACTGACCGGACCGCCGGGCGTCACCGAGGACCACCTCCGGGCGCAGCTCACCGGCGACGGACGCAGCGTTCCCTGCGTCGGCGTACTGGACGGCACGCCCATGAGCTACTGGGAGGTCTACCGCGCCGACCTCGACGCACTGGCCCGGCACTGCCCCACCCGGCCCCACGACACGGGCATCCACCTGCTCATCGGCGCTGCCGCCGACCGCGGGCGCGGACTGGGCGCCACCCTGATCAGGGCCGTCGCCGACCTCGTACTGGACCAGCGGCCCACCTGCGCACGCGTCCTCGCCGAACCCGACGTCCGCAACACCGCCTCCGTCGCCGCCTTCCGCAGCGCCGGCTTCCGGTGCCGCGCCGAGGTCGACCTGCCGGCCAAGCGCGCCGCCCTCATGGTCCGCGACCGCCACCCGCGCCGTCCGCGGTAGCGCGACGCCTCACCCCTGCCTGCCCCGGCCCCTCCCCGCCCCCTGCCAAGGAGCGCCCGCATTGGCCCCGCCGCCCGCCTCTCCGCGTCCTGCGGTCCCGCGTCCGCCGTCGGTCCGGTTCCCCGCCTCCCCGGTGATCGCACGATTGTCGGTGCGGGGCCGTAGGGTGGTCGCGCTATGACGAAGCCCTCACTCCCCGAACTCCTGCATGCCGCCGTCGCCGCTGTCGGCGGTGCGGAGCGCCCCGGCCAGGTGGCCATGGCCGAAGCCGTCGCGGAGGCGATCGACGACGGCTCCCATCTGCTGGTCCAGGCCGGCACCGGCACCGGCAAGTCGCTCGGCTACCTCGTGCCCGCGCTCGCCCAGGGGGAGCGGGTCGTCGTGGCGACCGCCACCCTGGCCCTCCAGCGCCAGCTCGTCGAGCGGGACCTGCCGCGCACGGTGGACGCCCTGCACCCGCTGCTGCGCCGCCGCCCGGAGTTCGCGATGCTCAAGGGCAGATCGAACTACCTGTGTCTGCACCGTCTGCACGAGGGCGTTCCGCAGGACGAGGAAGAGGGCCTCTTCGACCAGTTCGAGGCCGCCGCCCCCACCAGCAGGCTGGGCCAGGACCTGCTGCGCATGCGCGACTGGGCGGACGAGACCGAGACCGGTGACCGCGACGACCTCACGCCCGGCGTCTCCGACCGGGCCTGGTCGCAGGTGTCGGTGTCCTCGCGGGAGTGCCTGGGCGCCTCGAAGTGCGCGTACGGCGCCGAGTGCTTCGCCGAGACGGCCCGCGAGCGCGCCAAGCTCTCCGAGGTCGTCGTCACCAACCACGCGCTGCTCGCCATCGACGCCATCGAGGGCGCCCCGGTCCTCCCGCAGCACGAGGTGCTCATCGTCGACGAGGCGCACGAACTGGTCTCCCGGGTCACCGGCGTCGCCACCGGCGAACTCACTCCCGGCCAGGTCAACCGCGCGGTGCGCCGGTCCGCGAAGCTCGTCAACGAGAAGGCCGCCGACCAGCTCCAGACCGCCTCCGAGGGCTTCGAGCGGCTGATGGAGCTGGCGCTGCCCGGCCGTCTGGAGGAGATCCCGGAGGACCTCGGGTACGCGCTGATGGCCCTGCGCGACGCCTGCCGCACGGTGATCTCCGCGATCGGCGCCACCCGCGACAAGTCCGTGCAGGACGAGGACGCGGTCCGCAAGCAGGCGCTGGCCTCCGTGGAGAACGTGCACGACGTGGCCGAGCGCATCGTGAACGGCTCCGAGTGGGACGTCGTCTGGTACGAGCGGCACGACCGCTTCGGAGCCTCCTTGCGGGTGGCTCCCATGTCCGTCTCCGGTCTGCTGCGGGAGAAGCTCTTCTCCGACCGCTCGGTCATCCTGACCTCGGCCACCCTGAAACTGGGCGGCGACTTCAACGGCGTGGGCGCTTCCCTGGGGCTCGCCCCGGAAGGCACCCAGGGGGACGACGTCCCGCAGTGGAAGGGCATCGACGTCGGTTCGCCGTTCGACTACCGCAGACAGGGCATCCTGTACGTCGCCAAGCATCTGGCGCGCCCCGCGCGGGACGGCGACCGCGCCGACATGCTCGATGAGCTGACCGAGCTGATCCAGGCGGCCGGCGGGCGCACCCTGGGCCTGTTCTCGTCGATGCGGGCGGCCCAGATGGCCGCCGAGGACCTGCGCTCCCGCATCCCCGAGTATCCGATCCTCCTCCAGGGCGAGGAGACCCTCGGCGAGCTGATCAAGAACTTCGCCGCCGACCCGGAGACCTGCCTGTTCGGCACCCTGTCGCTGTGGCAGGGCGTGGACGTCCCGGGCCCGAGCTGCCAGCTCGTCGTCATGGACAAGATTCCGTTCCCGCGTCCCGACGACCCCCTGATGAGCGCCCGGCAGAAGGCGGTGGAGGAGGCCGGCGGCAACGGTTTCATGGCGGTCGCCGCCACCCATGCCGCGCTGCTCATGGCCCAGGGCGCGGGCCGTCTCGTCCGGGCGTCCGGTGACCGGGGAGTCGTCGCCGTGCTGGACCCGCGGCTGGCCACGGCCCGCTACGGGAGCTATCTCAAGGCTTCGCTGCCGGACTTCTGGTACACCACGGACCGCAACCAGGTGCGGAAGTCGCTGGCCGCCATCGACGCGACGGCCCGGCAGGCGGAGGCCGGGTGACCGGCGGGGGGGGGGGGGGGGCGGCGCCCCCCCCCCCCCCCCCCCCCCCCCCCCCCCCCCCCCCCCCCGCCCCCCCCCCCCCCCCCCCCGGGGGGGCCGGGGCGGCCCCCCCCCCGCCGCCCGGCCCGGGCGGGGGGGGGGGGGGGCCCGGGGGGGGGCCCGGGGGGGCCGCCGCGCGGCCCCCCCCGCCGGTCCGGAAGCCGCCCGCACCGGGCCCGGCGGACAGCACAGGACCCCGGAACCGGCGCAGAGGTCCCGGGGCCCGGTCAGGGCGGCAGGCGTCCCCGGAGGGCCGCCCGCCGTGCCGCTCAGACGCGGCGCAGTACGGCCACCACCTTGCCGAGGATCGTCGCGTCGTCGCCGGGGATCGGCTCGTACGCCGCGTTGTGCGGGAGCAGCCAGACGTGGCCGTCCTCGCGCTTGAAGCGCTTCACGGTGGCCTCTCCGTCGAGCATCGCGGCCACGATGTCGCCGTTCTCGGCGACTGGCTGGCGGCGGACCGTCACCCAGTCACCGTCACAGATGGCGGCCTCGATCATCGAGTCACCGACCACCTTGAGGACGAACAGCTCGCCGTCGCCGACGAGCTGCCGGGGCAGGGGGAACACGTCCTCGACGGACTCCTCGGCGAGGATCGGGCCACCGGCCGCGATCCGTCCGACGAGCGGCACGTACGACGCGGCGGGCTTGCCCGCGGTGTCCGTGGGCTGCACGGAGGCGGCCTGGTCGGAGCCGCGCACCTCGTAGGCGCGCGGGCGGTGCGGGTCGCGGCGCAGGAAGCCCTTGCGCTCCAGCGCCATGAGCTGGTGGGCGACGGAGGAGGTGCTGGAGAGACCCACGGCCTGGCCGATCTCCCGCATCGACGGCGGGTAGCCCCGGCGCTGGACGGAGTCCCTGATCACTTCGATCACCCTGCGCTGGCGATCGGTGAGTCCGGAACTGTCCGCCCGGATGCCTGGAGGTCGTCCTGGCAGGGAGCGCTTGGGCCCCTCAGGGTTCGTGGCTTCGTTCATCGCGTGCACCGGCTCAAGTCGGCCCGGGGAGCGGTCCTGGGCAGTGATGCTGGCACTGTCTGCGGTGGTGGTCACGTCGGCCCCTCTCGATGGTCTCCCTGCTGCACAACGGTAGATGCTTTCGAAAGGTTGCGCCAAACACACGTTCGAGTGAAAAACCGCGAAATGCCTGCCGGGATCATGTCTCCAGGTGTATGGCTACCGCGACCGACGGGCAAAAGGGCCTGTTGCTACCCTTCACCGCCGGGGTGGCCACCTCGTGGGTTGTTGCCCCAGTCTGCCATCCGGTGTCCCGTCCGGCGGGGACCGGCCCCCATCTGTGCGGGAGTCCCACGACCCCTCCTCGCGGCGCCCACGGTATCCCCGTATGTGCCGCGCGGCGCGGTGCCGCACGCGCGTGTGCCGTGCCGATTCGCGGATGTACACGCCTGCCGCACCCCGTGGAACACCCGCGTGCGGGCACGCGCGGGAGCCGCCGCGGGCGCCTTCCCGACTCCCCGGCGGGCGTCCGGCGCCGGGCCGCGGGCGGCCCGGACGGCGGTCCCGGACGGGCCTGCCGCAGTTCGCCGCGGCGAACGGGCCGGGCGGTGCGGGCGTGACGGGCGCGACACGCGTGACGGCGCGGATGTGTGGGCCGGTCCCCACATCTAGTGGTTGGATTGGATCAGCGGCCCACAAGTTGTGGTGACCCGGGTCCTGGGGCCCGTGGCCATCGCCTATGCTTGGGGCTGCTTCGAGGGGCCCGAGTGGCCTGCCGAGGTCATTGAGTCTGCTGTGAGGAGGGTTGGGAGTTCCATGCACTGCCCCTTCTGCAGGCACCCCGACAGCCGTGTCGTCGACAGCCGTACGACCGACGACGGTACGTCGATCCGCAGGCGCCGCCAGTGCCCTGACTGCTCCCGTCGGTTCACGACCGTGGAGACCTGCTCGCTGATGGTGATCAAGCGGTCCGGGGTCACCGAACCGTTCAGCCGCACCAAGATCATCAACGGCGTGCGCAAGGCGTGTCAGGGCCGGCCCGTCACGGAGGACGCACTCGCCCAGCTCGGCCAGCGGGTCGAGGAGGCGGTGCGGGCCACCGGAAGCGCCGAGCTGACCACCCACGACGTGGGGCTGGCCATACTCGGTCCGCTGCAGGAACTGGACCTGGTGGCCTATCTGCGGTTCGCCTCGGTCTACCGGGCGTTCGATTCGCTCGAGGACTTCGAGGCCGCCATCGCGGAGCTCAGGGCAGTGACGGGACCACCCGGCGGCGACGGCGACGCGGCCGGCGCGGGGAGTCGGGAAGACGACCGCGGGCCGGGAGGGACGCCACAGGTCCCCGAGCCCGCGGGTGCCGCCGACTGACCGACGGGCCGGACCGGACGCAGGAACCGGTCCCGGCCGGGCGGCGGCGAGGAGAAGACCTGTCGCGGGCGGCGCGCGAGGTGCCCGCGACACCAGACAGAACACCGTGCCATGGGAACAACGTGGCACTTCAGGGCGTTTTCGCCCGTACAGGGAGGCGGCATGACAGAGACGGCGAGCGGTCCGGCACGGAGTTCCCGCGCCAAGGGCACGAAGGCGAGCAAGGGCCTCCGGGTCGAACGCATCCACACCACTCCCGGGGTCCACCCCTACGACGAGGTGACCTGGGAGCGTCGTGACGTCGTCATGACCAACTGGCGCGACGGCTCGGTCAACTTCGAGCAGCGCGGCGTCGAGTTCCCCGGCTTCTGGTCGGTGAACGCGGTCAACATCGTCACCAGCAAGTACTTCCGCGGGGCCGTCGGCACCCCGCAGCGCGAGACCAGCCTCCGGCAGTTGATCGACCGCATCGTGAAGACGTACCGGAAGGCGGGCGAGGACTACAGCTACTTCGCCTCGCCCGCCGACGCCGAGATCTTCGAGCACGAGCTGGCGTACGCCCTCCTGCACCAGATCTTCAGCTTCAACAGCCCCGTCTGGTTCAACGTGGGCACGCCCCAGCCGCAGCAGGTCTCCGCCTGCTTCATCCTGTCCGTCGACGACTCCATGGAGTCGATCCTCGACTGGTACAAGGAAGAGGGCATGATCTTCAAGGGCGGCTCCGGCGCCGGCCTGAACCTCTCCCGCATCCGCTCCTCCAAGGAGCTGCTGTCCTCCGGCGGCAACGCCTCCGGCCCGGTCTCCTTCATGCGGGGCGCCGACGCCTCCGCCGGAACCATCAAGTCCGGTGGCGCCACCCGCCGTGCCGCCAAGATGGTCATCCTGGACGTCGACCACCCGGACGTCGAGGACTTCATCGAGACCAAGGTCAAGGAAGAGGAGAAGATCCGCGCCCTGCGCGACGCGGGCTTCGACATGGACCTGGGCGGCGACGACATCACGTCCGTCCAGTACCAGAACGCCAACAACTCGGTCCGGGTGAACGACGAGTTCATGACCGCGGTGCAGCAGGGCGGCAAGTTCGGCCTGCGCGCCCGGATGACCGGCGAGGTCATCGAGGAGGTCGACGCCAAGTCCCTCTTCCGCAAGATGGCCGAGGCCGCCTGGGCCTGCGCCGACCCGGGCATCCAGTACGACGACACCATCAACCACTGGCACACCTGCCCGGAGTCCGGCCGGATCAACGGCTCCAACCCGTGCAGCGAGTACATGCACCTGGACAACACGTCCTGCAACCTGGCCTCGCTGAACCTGATGAAGTTCCTGAAGGACGACAGCAAGGGCAACCAGTCCTTCGAGGCCGACCGCTTCCAGAAGGTCGTCGAGCTGGTCATCACCGCGATGGACATCTCGATCTGCTTCGCGGACTTCCCCACCGAGAAGATCGGTGAGAACACCCGCGCCTTCCGTCAGCTCGGCATCGGCTACGCCAACCTCGGCGCCCTGCTGATGGCCACCGGCCACGCCTACGACTCCGACGGCGGCCGCTCCCTCGCCGGTGCCATCACCTCCCTGATGACCGGTACGGCCTACCGCCGCTCCGCCGAACTGGCCGCGGTCGTCGGCCCGTACGACGGCTACGCCCGCAACGCCGACGCCCACAAGCGCGTCATGAAGCAGCACGCCGACGCCAACGGCACGGCCGTCCGCATGGACGACCTCGACACCCCGGTGTGGGCCGCGGCCACCGAGGCATGGCAGGACGTGCTGCACCTCGGCGAGAAGAACGGCTTCCGCAACTCCCAGGCGTCCGTCCTCGCCCCGACCGGCACCATCGGTCTGGCGATGTCCTGCGACACCACCGGTGTCGAGCCCGACCTCGCGCTGGTCAAGTTCAAGAAGCTGGTCGGCGGCGGCTCGATGCAGATCGTCAACGGCACCGTCCCGCAGGCCCTGCGCCGCCTGGGCTACCAGGAGGAGCAGATCGAGGCGATCGTCGCCCACATCGCCGAGAACGGCAATGTGATCGACGCCCCCGGTCTCGCGCACGAGCACTACGAGGTGTTCGACTGCGCCATGGGCGAGCGGGCCATCTCCCCGATGGGCCACGTCCGCATGATGGCGGCGATCCAGCCGTGGATCTCCGGCGCCATCTCCAAGACGGTCAACATGCCGGAGACGGCGACCGTCGAGGAGGTCGAGGAGATCTACTTCGAGGCGTGGAAGCTCGGCGTCAAGGCGCTCGCCATCTACCGCGACAACTGCAAGGTCGGCCAGCCGCTCTCCGCCAAGACGAAGGACTCCAAGGAGGAGTCCAAGGACGGGAAGGCCGAGGCGCCCGCCGCCGTCGAGGCCAAGGTCGAGAAGGTCGTCGAGTACCGCCCGGTCCGCAAGCGCCTCCCGAAGGGACGCCCCGGCATCACCACCTCCTTCACCGTCGGTGGCGCCGAGGGCTACATGACCGCCAACTCCTACCCGGACGACGGTCTCGGCGAGGTCTTCCTGAAGATGTCCAAGCAGGGCTCGACCCTCGCGGGCATGATGGACGCCTTCTCCATCGCGGTCTCCGTCGGCCTCCAGTACGGCGTGCCGCTGGAGACGTACGTCTCGAAGTTCACCAACATGCGCTTCGAGCCGGCCGGCATGACCGACGACCCGGACGTGCGGATGGCGCAGTCGATCGTCGACTACATCTTCCGCCGCCTGGCGCTGGACTTCCTGCCCTTCGAGACGCGCTCCGCGCTCGGCATCCACTCCGCCGAGGAGCGCCAGCGTCACCTGGAGACCGGTTCGTACGAGCCGTCCGACGACGAGGTCGACGTCGAGGGCCTCGCCCAGTCGGCGCCGCGCGCCCAGGAACTGAAGGCGGTCGCCACGCCGAAGGCCGAGGCCGAGGTGGCCAAGCCCGCTCCCAAGGAGGCGCACACCAGCGCCGAGCTGGTGGAGATGCAGTTGGGCATCCAGGCCGACGCCCCGCTGTGCTTCTCCTGCGGTACGAAGATGCAGCGCGCCGGCTCCTGCTACATCTGCGAGGGCTGCGGCTCGACCAGCGGTTGTAGCTGACGGGTAGCACCCCGTGGGTGAGGGGCGCCGGCCATGGCCGGCGCCCCTCACCCATGCGCGGGTTCAGGCCCGGCGGACCGAGCCCATGGTGCTGGTGAACGTCGTGGGATCGCCCTCGTGGCCGTGGACGCCGGGGCGGAACTCCCACACCCCGGTCTCGTCCCGCGCGAACTCCGCGACGATCGCCGCCGTGGCGCCCGGCACCTCGCCGAAGTCGGTCACGGCCAGATCCGTGTAGCCCTCGCGGATACGCAGTCCCGGCCGGGTCACGTCCGCGAAGGTCCGGTCTCCCGAGCGCTGCTGGATGACCACACCGACCACCACGCGTGCGTACCGGGGGTCCAGCCGGTCGAGTTCCAGCGTCATGACCTCGTCGAAACCGAAGCCCTTGCCGTCCTTGCTGTCCCGGTTGAGATAGACGGTGCCGTCGGGGGAGCGGCTGTCGAAGTGCACCACATAGGCGGGATCGCCGTACGGATCGTCCGACAGGTAGGTCGCGGCGACCAGGTCCAGGTCGGCGGGCGGCTCGCCCGCCGGGCTCGGGTCCCACCTCAGTGCGACCTCGGCCTTGCGGATTCCCTTGCTGACGGCGTTCACTCGCTTCCCCTTCCCGGTCCCCGTCCTGTCCGTCCACCCCAACTGCCGAACGGTGACGGCCGGTTGTCCATCCTGCCACGCGCCCGGACCCGGACGCGGGCAGCGGACCGCACGGGAGCGACCGGCGCCACGCGCCGGCCTTACGATGGCGCGGTGCTGGTCAAGTGGATTCGCTGCACCGTGGTGGACCGTCGGGGGTTCGAACGGGGGCAGCGGAAGTGGGCGGGGCTTCCGGGGGAGCCGGGATTTCGCGGACAGGGCGGGGGCTGGAGCCGGATGCGGCCGGACGTGGCGCACGTCTTCGCGTTCTGGGAGAGCCGCGCGTTCTACGACTCCTTCATGGCCCGCTCCCACGACCGGCTCGCCGCCGCCCAGTCCGGCACCTTCAAGAACGCCCAGGCCCGGCTGTTCGACTACAAGTTCGACGTGAAGACCGGCTTCGAACCGCGTTTCACGGACGCCGATCTGCTGAGGGTGGCACTCTGCCGCGTCCACCAGGAGCGCGCCGAGCACTTCGTCCTGATGCAGGAGAAGGTCTGGAACCCCGCGATGGCCGGCTCGCCCGGGATGCTCCGCGGCCTGTTCGGCGAGGCACCGGGAAACGAGTTCCTGGTGCTGTCGATGTGGCGGTCGGCCGCCGAGCACGGCAAGTACCGCACCGAACGCATCGAACGACTGGCCCTGCGCGCCCAGACCGAGGCCGACATAGCGGCCCTCACGGGGGACATCGTGGAGCTGGAACCGTCCTGGACCGTTTGACATCCGGACGCTCCCGCCGTATGCCCGCGGCGACCGCCCGGCGGGAACCGTGTGACCTACGCCGTATGGGGCCCGTACGAGTGCTCGATCGCCCCCGACTCGATCTAGGGTTCTGACATGGCACGACCACGGCGCATCGTCCTCGTCCGGCACGGCGAGTCCACGGGCAACATCGACGACTCCGTGTACGAGCGGGAACCCGACCACGCGCTGGCCCTGACCGAGCAGGGCCGGAAGCAGGCGGAGGAGACGGGCAGGAGGCTGCGCGAGCTGTTCGGCCGCGAACCCGTCAGCGTGTACGTCTCCCCGTACCGGCGCACCCACGAGACGCTGCGCGCCTTCCACCTCGACCCCGGACTGATACGGGTGCGCGAGGAGCCGCGGCTGCGTGAGCAGGACTGGGGCAACTGGCAGGACCGCGACGACGTGCGCCTCCAGAAGGCGTACCGGGACGCCTATGGTCACTTCTTCTACCGTTTCGCCCAGGGCGAGTCCGGCGCCGACGTGTACGACCGGGTGGGCGGCTTCCTGGAGAGCCTCTTCCGCAGCTTCGAGGCCCCCGACCACCCGCCGAACGTCCTCCTGGTCACCCACGGGCTGGCCATGCGGCTGTTCTGCATGCGGTGGTTCCACTGGACGGTCGCGGAATTCGAGTCGCTGTCCAATCCGGGGAACGGCGAGATGCGGATGCTCGTTCTCGGGGAGGACGGCAAGTACTCCCTGGACCGCCCGTTCGACCGCTGGCGAGACCCCGAACCCTACGGGATCACTGGTTAAGGTGGCAGGGCGATGACCGCTCATTCCTCTCCCGACGGGCGCCTGGAGCGCGCCCTGGCCAGCCTGCGCGGACTCCGCGTCGGGGACGCGCTGGGCTCGCAGTTCTTCGTGCCCGCGCACTACCCGCTGCTCAAGCGCCGCGAGGTCCCCCCCGGCCCCTGGCAGTGGACCGACGACACCGAGATGGCCTGCTCCGTGGTGGCCGTCCTCGCCGCCCACCAGCGCGTCGACCAGGACGCCCTGGCCCGCTCCTTCGCCGAGCACCACGACTTCGACCGGGGGTACGGCCCCGCCGTCGGCCGGCTGCTGCGGCTGGTCCGCGAGGGCGGTGACTGGCGGGAACTCTCCGCCGCCCTCTTCAACGGCCAGGGGTCCTGGGGCAACGGCGCCGCGATGCGGATCGCCCCGCTGGGCGCCTGGTACGCGGACGACCCCGAGCAGGCCACCCACCAGGCCGAGATCTCCGCCTACCCCACGCACCAGCACCGGGAGGCCGTGGTCGGCGCCATGGCCGTCGCCGCGGCCGCAGCGCTGGTCGCCGCTCCCGGCGGCCCGCCGGGTGCCGAGGCGCTCCTCGACGGGGTGATCGCGCTGGTGCCCGCGAAGAGCGCGGTCGGCGCCGGGCTGCGGCGCGCCCGGGACATGCTCGACTACGCCGACGCCGACACGGTGGCGGCGGTCCTGGGCTGCGGACGGCGTACGACCGCGCATGACACGGTTCCCTTCGCCCTCTGGTCGGCCGCGCGGTGCCTCGGCGACTACGAGCGGGGCTTCTGGACGACCGCCCTGGTCGGCGGGGACGTGGACACCACCTGCGCCATCGCGGGCGGTGTGATCTCGTCCGAGAGGGCGGGGGCGCCGCCCGCCGAATGGGTGACGCGGACGGAAGCGCTGCCGGACTGGCTGGCACCGCGGAGCGCGGCCACCGCCTGAGACGCTCCGTACCCGTCGGGAACTCCGCGTGACAGCGCGCTCGTTGTCGGAACACCGCGGGCCGACCTCCGAGGAGGGCCTGACCGGGCTGCGGCAGGCGGCCGGCCTCGGACGGGTCGCGCGGGACCGCACATCCGGGAGCCTGGCGTCGCGAGGGGGGCGGTCATGGGAGTTCTGCTGGTGCTCGTCGGCCTGCCGGCCTGCCCACCGGGCGTGGGGCCGCTCGGGTGGCCGAGCGGCCGCCTGTCCGGCCCACGCGCCGCGGGCTGGCCGGGGAAGGGCCGGCGGACTCCTCCTGCGAGGTCCGCCGGCCGGTCCCGGCCGGCCCGGAGGTCTGCCCCGTCGTCAGCCGAGTCCCGGCCCACCGGCTCCGGAGAGGGCCTCCAGGTCGCTCTTGCGGACCCGGATGACCAGCCAGGCCGTGGCCAGCGCCAGGACGGCCATCGCGGCGGCGGGGATGAACGCCCCCGATATGCCCTGCGCCAGTACCTCGTGCCCCCAGGGCGCGGGCAACTGGTGGGTCTTGGCGAACTCCGCCTGCTGCTCAGGCGAGGCGTTGGCGAGGAAGTCGGGCAGTTGCTTCTCCGCCTCGTCCTTGCTGGCCGTGCCGAACACCGTGGTCAGGATGGACAGACCGAGCGATCCGCCGACCTGCTGCATGGCGTTGAGCAGCCCGGAGGCCGCGCCCGCCTCGTGCTGGGCGACCCCGGAGACCGCGGTGAGCGTCAGTGTCACGAAGTTCAGCCCCATGCCGAAGCCGAAGATGAGCATGGGCCCCAGCACCCCGCCGACGTAGGAGCTGTCCGAGCTGATGAGGGCCTGCCAGCCGAGCCCGATCGCCGCGAGCGCCGAGCCGACGACCATGAACGGCTTGGGTCCGAGGACCGGCAGGAACCGCTGCGACAGACCCGCACCGAGCGCGATCACGACGGTGACCGGCAGGAAGGCCAGACCGGCCTCGATCGGGGTGTAGCCCAGCACGTTCTGCACGAACAGCACGATGTAGAAGAACATGCCGAACATCGCCGCGGCCAGGCTGAGCATGATGATGTACGTGCCCAGGCGGTTGCGGTCGGCGAACATCCGCAGCGGGGTGATCGGCTCCTTGGCCCGGGACTCGATAAGAGCGAAGGACAGCAGCAGGACCACGGCGGCGACGAAGGACCCGATGGTCAGGCTGTCCCGCCACCCTTCGTCCGCCGCCCGGATGAAGCCGTACACCAGGGACGCCATGCCGGTCGTCGACGTCACCGCGCCGGCGATGTCGAAACGGCCGGAGTGCCGTTGCGACTCGTTGATGTAGAGCGGCGCGAGCACCGCGATCAGCACGCCGATCGGCACGTTGACGAAGAGCACCCACCGCCAGTCGAGCCACTCGGTGAGCATGCCGCCCGCCAGCAGGCCGATGGCGCCGCCGCCCGCCGAGACGGCGGCGAAGACACCGAAGGCCCGGTTGCGTTCGGGTCCCTCGGGGAAGGTGGTGGTGATCAGTGCCAGCGAGGTGGGCGACGCGATCGCGCCGCCCATGCCCTGGAGGACACGTGCGGCGAGCAACTGCCAGGGCTCCTGGGCGAAGCCCCCGAGCAGCGAGGCGAAGGTGAACAGCAGGATGCCGGTCATGAAGACCCGGCGCCGGCCCAGGATGTCACCGGCCCGGCCGCCGAGAAGCAGCAGTCCGCCGAAGGTGAGTGTGTAGGAACTGACCACCCACGTGAGGTCGGTCGTGCTGAACTTGAGTGCGTCTTGAATGTGCGGGAGTGCGATATTCACAATCGTCGCGTCGAGGACCACCATGAGTTGGCAGGCCGCGATGACGGCGAGCGCGATGCCGGGATGCCCTTCCCGGCGGGCGGCGCCCGGCTTCTGGTCGTGGATCAGCGGAGAGGTTGTCACTATGGGTCCCCCATGAGTGCCTTAGTGAACGCTCGCGTTCACTGTCTCGCCAACCGTAGTGACTCTCGTACAGTGAACGCAACCGTTCCCTTTTTTCGTCGCCGAGCGGACCGTCCCCCCGTTGCGGTCGCACGGCGCCGTCCCCCGCTGTGGAACGACCGCTTCCTCTGCCCCTGGAGGCACCTGAATGGTTACTTCGCACTGGGAGGCCGCCTCCGCTCAGGCGGCTTCACGCCGACGTGGCGCGGTGCTCGAACGTGCGATCCTCGACGCCGCGCTCGAACAGCTCAGCACGGTCGGCTGGAAGGGCCTGACGATGGAGGGCGTGGCGGCCGGTGCCCAGACCGGCAAGGCCGCCGTCTACCGGCGCTGGTCCTCCAAGGAGGATCTCGTCGCCGACGCGCTGCGCTCCGGGCTGCCGAGCTTCGACACGGTGCCCGACCTGGGGAGCGTGCGCGAGGACCTCCTCGTCCTGTGCCGCCGGGCCCGGGACGCGATGTTCTCCCGCCCCGGTTTCGCCCTCCGGTCGGTCATTCACGAATGTGACGACCTGCAGATGGAACGCTTCCATGCGGTGATCTACGAGGGTGTCATCGAGCCGACCATCAGGATGCTGCGCGAGGTGATAACCCGCGGTATCGAGCGCAATGAGGTCCGCCCCGAAGCTGCGAACGGGTACGTCTTCGACGCGGTCCCGGCCATGATGATGTACCGGTCGAAGATCTGCGACTGCGAATGGAGCGACTCCGAGATCGAGGAGATGATCGACCAGCTGATGGTTCCGCTGCTGCGGCCCGACGACTCGTGACCCCGCCTCGCGCGGGCTCCGCCCCGGCTCGGGGAACCGGGGTGTCGGGCAAGGTCCGAGGCGGCGTACGCTAAAGACGCCATGCCGTACGAACCACCTACTCACACCGTCGAGCGCTCTCTCCGCGCCACGACCGGGGCGAAGATCATTGCCGGTGTCGACGAGGTGGGGCGCGGCGCCTGGGCCGGCCCCGTCACCGTCTGCGCGGCGGTGACCGGACTGCGCCGGCCCCCGGTCGGCCTCACCGACTCCAAGCTGCTCACCGTCAGGCGGCGCACCGAACTGGCCGAGGAACTGCGGACCTGGGTGACGTCCTACTCGCTGGGCCATGCCTCTCCGGAGGAGATCGACGACCTGGGGATGACGGCCGCGCTGCGACTCGCGGCGGTACGTGCCCTGGAGACCCTGCCGGTCCGCCCGGACGCGGTCATTCTCGACGGCAAGCACGACTACCTCGGGGCGCCGTGGCGGGTGCGTACGGTGATCAAGGGCGACCGGTCCTGCGTGGCGGTCGCGGCGGCCTCGGTGATCGCCAAGGTGCAGCGCGACAAAATGATGGCCGAACTGGGTGTCGACCATGCAGACTTCGATTTTGCGGACAACGCCGGGTATCCGTCGCCCGTGCACAAGGCCGCACTGGCGGAGCGGGGCCCCACCCCGTACCACCGGTTGTCGTGGGCGTATCTTGATGCGCTGCCCCAGTGGCGGCACCTGAAGAAGGCCCGCATGTGGGTGGAGAGCAAGGTTCCGGAGATCGAGGGTCAACTCGGCTTCGATTTCTGACCTTCCACTCGCACGTACGTGCCACCCGCTGACGCGCGCCGCACCAACGTTTGATAGACATCAGCTCATGCCTCTCATTCCCGAGGAGCCTCAGATTCACGAGAGTGCCCAGGGTCCCCGCGCCACTCCGGCCACCGGCCGCACCGCGCCGACCCCTCGTCCCGTACCCGGCCCCCGTCCCGTGGCTCCGCCGCGTCCCGGGCGTCCCGGCCCGAACCGGCCGACGCCTCCGGCGCAACGCACCCCGCGTGACGTGCCGGCCGCCCAGCCCGCACCGTCCGGGCCCCCCGCCCCCGCCGCCGCCTCGGCCGCCCCGCAGATCCAACTGGTCCCGGCTTCGGCGGAAGGCGCACTCGACGCCGCCGAAGAGGCCGTGGACCTGCTCCTGGACTCGGGCCGCGCCCCCGGCGACGTGCTGGTGCTGACCACCGGTGAGCCGCATCCGTGGGCCACCCACGAACTGTCCTTCGGTGAGGCCGCCTACTGGGCGCAGCACGACGCCCGCGACGACGTCTTCTACGCGGACGCCGCCGCCGCGGACCGTGCCGGTTCGCGTCCCGTGGTCGTGGTCGCGCTCAACGGCGGGCCGGAAGCCTCCGCCGCCACCGCTCTGCCCCTGGCCCATTCCCGGGCGGGTGCGCTGCTCATCGTCTGTGGCGATCCCGAGCGCATCAACTCGGTGCTGGGCGCGGGCGTCTGAGCCGGGACCGCTTTCGTCGCGCCCGGCCCGCCGTGCCGGGACGGCGTGCAGGCCGTGGTGCGGCATCCGTACGGAGGCGGTTCCGGCATGTCCCGCGGGCAGGAGCCGTAGGGGGCCGGTGACGGGGGGCGTGCACCGGTTCTCGCGACGGTTCGGGCCTCCGCGCCTCACGCCGGGTGGCGGGTGGTGCAAGCGGTCCGACGCCGGAGCGGCTGCCAGTGTCGTACGTGCTCGATCTCGGGGGCGTGCCAGGGGTGTTCGCGCCTGGCGCCGGGTGCTGGGGGCCGGATGCTGGACGGCGGCACGGTC
The DNA here is from genome assembly GCF_042899225.1 of Streptomyces sp. NPDC000134. Classification (NCBI taxonomy): domain Bacteria; kingdom Bacillati; phylum Actinomycetota; class Actinomycetes; order Kitasatosporales; family Streptomycetaceae; genus Streptomyces; species Streptomyces sp. NPDC000134. Next base: position 117,810 of record NZ_JBIAZN010000016.1, on the reverse strand, counting down.
CGCCGGGTGTCCGGCGGCGTACCGGACGTGCTCAGCGAGCCGCCGCGCGGCGCAGTACCTCGGAGGCGACACCGCCCGTGCGCGGCGGCGGGACCGGTGCCTCCGACGTGGCGAACGGCTCCGGCTCCGACGTCGTGCTGGGGCGGCGCCCGCCCCGGCCCTCGCCCAGCACCTGCCAGCCATCACGGGTCAGCGTGATGTACGCCCCGCAGCGCAGTCCGTGCAGGGTGCAGGCGTCCCGCAGCCCCCACATCCACGCCCCGTCCTCCTCGGTCCACCGCGCGTCGCCTTCGCGGCAGTAGAGCAGCACGGCGGTGCGCACCGGGGTGCGGCGGCGCAGATCGTGCGGGATGACCCGGCGCAACTGGGCGAGCAGCACGTTGCGGAACATCCATCCGTCGGCCTGGTCCGGCCGACTGGTGAACGAGGCGCTCGCGCGCAGCCGTTCGCCGGGGTCCAGCACGGCGACGATCGCGGTGGCCGGGCGGGGACGGTGCCGGGAGTGCAGTCCGCTGACGACCTCCCGGGGGTTGCGCAACAGCGGTATCCCGGCAGCGGCCCACTCCGCCGGTTCGAGTACTCGGCTGGCGGAAGCGGCGGACGACGACAGCGACGCCGCTGAGGACGGAGCGAATCCGAAGGTCATGTTCCTCCCTTCGGCTACGCGCCCACTCTTCGGGCAGGGTCGGATTAGGGGGAGCGCGCACCGCAGTGAAGCCCTGCCGGATCACGGACGGGCCGTGCGGGGAGCGGACTTCAATTCTTCCTGTCGAACTTGGATGCGGCAACGAGCAATTGGGGCGGTCGACCGGTATCGGACGATACGCGTTTTATATCCCTACCCAGGGTGTCTCCGGACGACGCATGGGGCCCCCGGGCCCCGGCATCGTTCGTACGCGACGCGACGCGACCGCGCGTCGTCCAGGGGCGGATGACCCGCGCACAGCGGGCGCCTCGGGGAATCAGCCCTGTACGGCCAGGACCAAGGGCAGCACCTCCTGGGCGCCGGCCGGGCGGAGCAGCCGGGCCGCGACGGCGAGGGTCCAGCCGGTCTCGGTGTAGTCGTCCACCAGCAGCACCGGTCCCCGCTGCTCGGCGAGCGCCGAGGCGAGGCCGGGCGGCACGGTCAGCGCCCCGTCGAGCGCCTTGAGCCGCTGGGCGCTGTTGCTGCGGGACATGCGGGGCGCGTCGCCCGCGTACGCGAGCGAACCCAGCAGCGGCAGCCGGCCGATCTCGGCGATGCGGGACGCGAGGGAATCGATCAGTCGCGGACGGGTGCGGGAGGCGACGCTGACGACGCCGACCGGCCGCGGCCTGCCCTCCGGCGCCCCCGCGGCCCAGCCGTCGGGACCTTTCGCCCAGTCCGCCAGTACTCCTACGACGGCCTTGGCCACGTCGTCCGGCACCGGGCCGTCGGGAGCCTGCGGGGCCAGCATGGGCCGCAGCCGGTTGCCCCAGCCGATGTCGGACAGCCGCCCCAGGGCCCGGCCGGGCGCCGCCTGTTCGCCGGCCGGGATACGGCCCTTCAGGTCGACGCCGATCGCCGGCAGGCCGGTGGGCCACATGCGGCGCGGCTCCACCTCGACGCCCGCCCGGCCCAGATCGGCGCGTGCGGCGCCGAGCGCGTCGGCGGACGTCTCGGCGGTGAAGCGCGGGCCGGCGCAGTTGTCACAGCGACCGCAGGGCTTGGCGCCCTCGTCGTCCAGTTGCCGTTGCAGGAACTCCATCCGGCAGTCCGGCGTCGCCACGTAGTCGCGCATCGCCTGCTGCTCGGCCTTGCGCTGCCGCGCGACCCAGTCGTACCGCTGCGCGTCGTAGGTCCACGGCTGTCCGGTCGCGGTCCAGCCGCCCTTGACGCGCTTCACCGCGCCGTCCACGTCGAGGACCTTGAGCATGGTCTCCAGGCGGGAACGGCGCAGCTCCACCAGGGGTTCCAGAGCGGGCAGCGACATGGGGCGCTCCGCCCGCGCGAGGACGTCGAGGGTGCGGCGAACCAGGTCCTCGGGCGGGAAGGCGAGTGAGGCGAAGTACTCCCAGATCGCCTCGTCCTCCTTCCCCGGCAGGAGCAGCACCTCGGCGTGCTCGACGCCGCGTCCCGCACGGCCGACCTGCTGGTAGTAGGCGATGGGGGAGGAGGGCGAGCCGAGGTGCACCACGAAGCCCAGGTCAGGTTTGTCGAAGCCCATGCCGAGCGCGGAGGTGGCGACCAGCGCCTTGACCCGGTTCGCCAGCAGGTCCTCCTCGGCCTGCTGCCGCTCCGCGTTCTCCGTCTTGCCGGTGTAGGCGGTGACCGTGTGCCCGCGCCGGCGCAGGAAGGCCGTGACCTCCTCGGCGGCGGCCACGGTGAGCGTGTAGATGATCCCCGAGCCCGGCAGCTCGTGGAGGTGGTCGGCCAGCCAGGCCATGCGCGCCGGGGCGTCCGGCAGGCGCAGCACGGCCAGGCTCAGGCTCTCCCGGTCCAGCGGCCCGCGCAGCACCAGGGCGTCCGAGGTGCCTCCCGTACCGAGCTGCTCGGCGATATCGGCGGTCACGCGAGCGTTGGCGGTGGCGGTGGTCGCCAGCACCGGCACCCCGGGCGGCAGATCGGCGAGCATGGTGCGCAGGCGCCGGTAGTCCGGGCGGAAGTCGTGGCCCCAGTCGGAGATGCAGTGCGCCTCGTCCACCACCAGCAGACCGGTCGCGGCAGCGAGCTTGGGCAGCACCTGGTCACGGAAGTCCGGGTTGTTGAGCCGCTCCGGGCTCACCAGCAGGACGTCGACCTCTCCGGCGGTGATCTCGTCCTGTACCGCGTCCCACTCCTCGGTGTTGGACGAGTTGATGGTCCGGGCGTGGATGCCGGCTCGGGCCGCGGACTCGACCTGGTTGCGCATCAGCGCGAGCAAGGGGGAGACGATCACGGTCGGGCCGCTGCCCCGGGCCCGCAGCAACGCCGTGGCCACGAAGTAGACCGCGGATTTGCCCCAGCCGGTGCGCTGGACCACCAGGGCCCGGCGACGGTCGGCGACCAGCGCCTCGATCGCCCGCCACTGGTCCTCGCGCAGTCGGGCCGCGCCGGAGGCGTCCCCGACGAGGCGGGCGAGGACCGTGTCCGCGGCCGCCCGGAGGTCCGCGTTGCTCGTGTGCTCCATGCGTCCCATACAACAGGACAGCACTGACAACGGGCACGCCACACCCGACGACCGGGCGGGGGTGGGTGGGTGACGGCTGGGCGGTGATCGAGGACGGTCCGGCTCTGGGACGAGGGAAAACCTGTCGCGTTGTCGTGTGCCTGATCGAAGTTATCCACAGGGTGAAGCGGGATTCCGTGATCCGCGAGATCGTCGGGCCATGACGAACCACAGCGAAACGACCGGACCTTCCGACAGCGGCGACAACGGCCACCACAGCGACAAGGGCGACAACGGCCACCACAGCGACAAGCTCGACAAGAGCCACATCAGCGGCATCGGCGACATCGGCGGAGGCGAGCGGCCGGACAACCCCGCCCGCACGACCTACGACGGTCACGCCGACGAGCACCCGATCACCCTGCGCACCCCGGCCGAACTGGCCGACGCCCTGCCCTATCTCCTCGGCCACCGTCCGGAGGACAGCATCGTCCTGGTAGCGCTGCACGATCGGGACGGACGCGGCCGCTTCGGCGGCCGGGCCCGCTTGGGCGTCCCCGCGAACCCGGACGACTGGGACTCCGCCGCCCGGCAATTGGTGCACGGCCTGGTGACCGGCAGCGAACGCAGGGGCGCCCGGCCCGAGCAGATGGTCGCCTACCTCTGCCAGGAACCTTCGAAGGGTGAATCGGGCCAGCAGGTGATGTCCCGGCTACGACCGCTGGCGCAGAAACTCCGCGTCGAGTGCGGCACCTTCGACGTGCCGGTGGTCGAGGCCCTGTGCATCTCCGACGGACGCTTCTGGTCGTACTGCTGCGACGACCGGTCCTGCTGCCCGGCCGAGGGGGTTCCGATGGGCCTGCCGGGTACGTCCGTGCTGGCCGCGGCCGCCACGTACGCGGGCATTCAGGTGCGCGGCACCCTCCGCGAACTGCGGGCCAGGCTGCTGCCCCGTGACGACTTCGCCGCCGCCGAGCAGGAGGCCGCCCTCGACCGGGCCGGCCTGACGCTGATCCCCCGCATGCTCAGCGAGGAGGAGGGCGAGGACGTGGCACGGGAGACCCTGGCCCTGGCGGACCGTGTGATGAAGCGACTGGACGAAGCCCCGTTCCTGGCCGGCGTGGCGGAGTCGGACCGTCGCGACGACGGGCTGCTGGACCACGGCGAGGCCGCGAAGCTGATCATCGGGCTGCAGGACCGCACCACCCGCGACCGCGCGGCCGAATGGATGGAGGCCGACGAGGCCGGCCCGGCCCTGCGCCTGTGGCGTGCACTGGCCCGCCGCTGCGTCGGATCGTACGGCGAGCACGCGGCCGCGCCCCTCACCCTGGCGGGCTGGGTCGCCTGGTCCGCCGGTGACGAACTCGAAGCCCGCGAAGCACTGGCCATGGCCCTGGGCGCGGACCCCGAGTACCTCTTCGCCCGTCTCCTGCACCAGGCATGCAACGAGGGACTCGACCCGGAAGCGGTACGCCACTGTCTGCGCGCCGCACGCGGAGACCGCCTCCGGGGCGACGCCGAGGGAGGGGAAGCGGACGGTGGCGGGCAGGCCGGAGGCGGCGGGCCGGCCGGAGGCGGCGGGCAGGCCGTGAGCGTCAGGCAGACCGGAGGTGCCGGGAAGACCGGAGGTGTCGGGAAGACCGGAGGTGTCGAGGAGACGGCAGAGGCCCGGGGGTGGGCCGTCCCCACGACCGAGCCGGCCTCCGGCGGCTGTCGTCGGCGCACGTGTGCGACCGCGACGTCCGGCACTCGCCGTCGCCCCGGAGCACGGGAAGGCCGGGAGCCGGGGAGGAACACCGTGCGCCCGCACGCCCCCACTGGCGGCGCGCGGCCGCGCGACACGTCGACGGGCCGTACGGCACGTCCGCGCCCCGCGTCCGGGGCAGCCCGACGGAACGCCGGCCCGGGGACGCACGGCACGGAGCGACCCGGGGACGAGGAATGACCGTCCGGGCGTGGGCGTGACTCGAACGACATCGGTTCCGTTCACCTGAGTGGCGGAGTGCCCCCACGGACCCTGCTGCCGTACCGCTCCCGCGGCGCCGGAGTCCGCTCCCGGTGCCGTTTCCGCCCGAGGCGTATCGAGCGCAGAGGAAGCCCTTCCATGCATCAGCCGACTCCGCCGGCCGGCACCGACGACCCAAGGTCCGCCATGGGCGGCGCACCTCTGCCCTGTGGGCCGGGCCAGGGCCCAGTCCCCCGCCCCGGCTCCCACGCGGCCCCGGCTCCTGCCCGGCACGCCCCGACCCCACCTCCGCTCCCGTCCTCAGCCCCACTCCGCGCGGGCGGCGGCCGGGCACCGAGCGCGCACCCACCGGGGACCCGGAGGCCCGCCGGCCTGCCGCCCACCCACGTCGGCATGGTCTGCGTCGCCCTCCCGGGCCTGGCCATCTCCACGGAGCAGGGACAACTGACCGGTCGCGGACTGGAAGGGTTCTACCGCGCGGGTGTGCGCCTGCTCTCCCGGTGCCGACTCCTGATCGGCGGACGCGAACCCGTTCCGGTCCAGGCACGGATGACCGCCGCCGACCGCGCCCGCTTCGTCGCGACCCTGCGGGTGACCTCCCCGCCGGGGCCGGACCCGGACGTGATGGTCGAGCGGGTCCGCCACGCGGACGGCACGGAGCGGATCACACTGCGCAACTGGGCACACCGCCCGCTTCGGCTACCGGTCGAAGTGGCCCTCGGCACCGACCTGGCGGACCTGGGCGCGATCGCCGCGGGCACCGACGGGCCCGAGCTGCCGGCGACCGTCCACGACTCCGGTCTGCGCTGGTCCGGCCCCGCACGGACCTCCTCGGTCACAGCCGACCCGCCGCCCGCCGACGCGCTGGCCTCGGCCGGACTGCTGCGCTGGGAGTTCGAACTGCCACCCGGCGGCAGCGCCAGCCTGGAACTGAGAGTGCGGCCGGACGGCGCGGGGCCGGTACGGGCCGTGGGCCGTGCGGCGACCAGCCCGCTGTCCCTGCCCGAGGCGGCAGGTGACGATCCTGGAGTGCGGGCACTCCTGCGGACGAGCGTCGAGGATCTCCGGGCCCTGCTCCTGCGGGACCCCGCGCACCGAACCGACGTTCATCTCGCGGCCGGCGCCCCGTGGCGCTGCGGTCTGTCCCCCGCCGAGGCACTCGCCGCCGCCCGGATGACACTGCCCCTCGGCACCCGTCTCGCCGCGGGCACCCTTCGCATCCTCGCTCGAGGACAGATCTTCGCCCCAGGACCGCGCTTCGGCATGATTCCCGGAGCCCGACGCGACGCCGGCCCGCACCTACCACCCAGTTGCACCGGTGTCGAGGCCACCCTGATCTTCCCCGCCCTCCTTGCGGAAGCCCACCGCTGGGGGCTGCCCGAGCAGGACACGGAGGAACTGCTCCCGGCGGCCGAGCGCTGCCTGACCTGGCTGCGCACCACCGTGGGAGACGGCACCTATGTGCACGACCCGCGCCCCGGCGGCCCCGCCCGCTGCGACACCCAGGCCCACGCCCACCGGGCGGCCCTCCTCGGGGCCGATCTGCTCGACGCCCAGGGCAGACCGGGCGGTGCCGGACTGCGGCAGTGGGCGAGCGCGCTGCGGACGGCGTTCCAGCGCGACTTCTGGATCGACGACCTCGGCGGCGGCCGGCCCGCCGCCGCTCGTGCCCGTGACGGGCGCCCCGTACCGCACCTGGGCTCGGCGGCCGCTCACCTCCTCGACACCGGGTTGCTGGGCGGAGGCGCACCCGCCCCGGGTCTGCTGGACAAGACGCAGACCGACCAGCTCGCCCGGCTGCTGGGAGGCCCGGCCATGGACTCCGGCTGGGGACTGCGAAGCCTCGGCGCCAAGGAAGCGGGCTACAACCCGTTCGGCCATCGCGCGGGCGCCGTACGAGTCCACGAGACGGCGATCGCGGTGACGGGACTGGCCGCCGCCGGATACGAGAAGGAGGCGGGTTCGCTGCTGCGCGGCGTGCTCGCAGCGGCCGAGGCGTTCGGCCACCGACTGCCCGAGATGTACGCGGGAGAGCAGCGCAGCGAGGGCAGCGCACCCCTGCCGCACCCTGCGGCCTGCCGCCCCGCCGCCACGGCCGCGGCAAGCGGCGTCCTGCTGCTGACCGCACTCGCGGGCATCCGCCCCGATGCCCCGGCCGGCACGATCACGCTGCGCCCGCTGCGCAGCGCACCCCTGGGTGAGATCGTCTTCACCGGGCTGAGCGTCGCGGGCGCGCCCTTCTCGGTACGAGTCAGCAGACTCGGGCTGGCCATGGTCGAGGAGGCCGCCGACGGGCTGCAACTGGGGGTGTGACCTGCGCTGTGGCAGCCCCGCTCAATGCCTCGGAACGGGTGGAGCGAGCCATGCTGGTCACCGGCGGATCATCCACCGGCGGCGCTGCCGAAGGACGTGTTTATCGTCAGGAAGACGACTATGATCGCGGCATGCCCTACGACCCGTCAGCCTTCCCGCCTTTCGCCGTCACCGTGGACCTGGTCGTACTGACCGTGCGCCGTCATTCCCTGTGCGCGCTGGCGGTGCGCAGGGGCGAGGCGCCGTTCCAGGGGCGCTGGGCCCTCCCTGGCGGATTCGTCCGGGCCGACGAGGACCTGGCACAGGCCGCGGCACGCGAACTGGCCGAGGAGACGGGACTGTGCGTCCACGACCCCGCGGTGCCCGTCCAGGACAACGGCGCCCACCTCGAGCAGTTGGCGACGTACGGCGATCCCGAGCGCGACCCCAGGATGCGGGTGGTGAGCGTCGCTCACCTGGCTCTCGCACCCGATCTCCCCGCGCCGCGCGCCGGTGGTGACGCGAGCAACGCCCGCTGGGCACCGGTCGAGGAACTGCTGGAGCAGGCCGGTTACGGCCGCGACGGCGAACCCGTGGCACCCCTGGCCTTCGACCATGCCCAGATCCTGGCCGACGGCGTGGAACGAGCCCGCTCCAAGATCGAATACTCGTCGCTGGCCACGGCGTTCTGCCCGCCCGAGTTCACCGTCGGCGAGCTGCGCCGCGTCTACGAGGCGGTCTGGGGCGTGGCGCTCGACCCGCGCAACTTCCACCGCAAGGTCACAGGCACCCCGGGGTTCCTCGTGCCCACCGGGGGGACCACCACACGCCAGGGAGGCCGCCCGGCCCAACTCTTCCGCGCCGGCGGCGCGACGCTCCTCAACCCGCCCATGCTGCGCCCCGAGGTCTGACAGCACGCATCCGCGCATCGGTGCCGAACGGCTCGGACGGCAACCAGCGACTGAGACCAGCAACCAGCGAACGACGAGCACCGGCATCGGCAAAGGACCGCCGAACCACCGGCGGTCGAACACCGAACCGGCGGAGCCCGTCCTCAACGCGGTGTGAGCCCTGCGATGCCTACAAAACTGGGCATACCGCGCTATCTTGCTACGGGTGATCCAGGCCATCGGACTGACCAGCAGCCCTCGCAAAGAGCTTCCGCCCGTCGTCGACGACGTCTCCTTCGAGGCGCACGCGGGCCGCGTCACCGCACTGCTCGGAGCACCGGGCGCCGGAAAGACGACAGTGCTGAGACTCATGCTCGAACTGCAACGCGGCCGTGGCATCACCCACTTCAGAGGCCGCCCCCTGCACCGCATCGCCCACCCGTCGCGGGAAGTCGGCGTCCTGCTCGGCGATGTACCCGGCCACCCGGCCCGTACGGTCCGCGGACATCTGCGCATGCTGTGCGCGGCGGCCGGAGTCACGATCCGCCGCGCCGACGAAATCCTGGAAACCGTCGAACTCGTGAGCCTGCGCGACGAACGCCTCGGCACCCTGTCCCGCGGCATGGACCGCCGTCTCGGCCTGGCCTGCGCCCTGCTCGCCGATCCGCACACGCTCGTGCTCGACGACCCGGCGCGCGGGCTCTCCACCCCCGAAAGCCGCTGGCTGCACGACGCCCTGCGCGCGTACGCCACCCAGGGCGGCACCGTCCTCTACGCCACGGCCGACCCCAAGGAAGCCGCACGCACCGCCGACCGCGTGGTCACCCTGAACCAGGGCAGGCTCGCCGCCGACCAGGAGGCCGCCGACTTCTCCCGCACCCGGCTGCGCCCCCGTGTCGCCGTCCGCACCCCGCACGCCGCGCGCCTCGCCGCCCTCCTCGCCAAGGAGGCCCGCACCACGCACCGTTCCGTAGAGGTGGTCCGCGAGGGCGGCAACCGCCTCTCCGTGTACGGCAGTGCATGCGCCGAAGTGGGCGAAGTCGCCTTCCGGAACGGCATCCTCGTCCACCAACTGGCCGACGAGGTCGGCGACATGGGCCCGGACACACCCTCGCCCACTGCCACTGCCACTGCCACTGCCACTGCCCCGGGGGCCCTCGCGAGGAAACCGGAAGAGTCCCAGCAGCTCCACGAATCCCAGCAGCCCCTCGAATCTCAGCAGCCGCCGAAGTCCCAGCAGCCTCTAGAACCCCAGCAGCCCACAAAGCCCCTCCGGTCACCCCAGACACATCAGTCACCCCAGCACCATCAGCCCCCCGAGCCCCTCCGCACACACGGCTCTTTCAACCCCGCCGGACCGACATCTGGCGCCCCCTCCTCGCCCCTCCCGCCCCCTATCTCCGTCCGCTCGGCGCCCAGCCCCCTCCGCCCCCTCCGCTACGAGTTCCGCCGCGCGGTCGGGATCGGCACCGGGTTCGTCACCGGGGCCGTCGTACTCGCCGTGTCCGCCGTCACCGCCGTACTCCTGGCCCGCATCGGTCACACTCCGCAACCGCGGCTGCTCGCCGCGTGGCCGCGGGAGCTGCCCCTGCCGCCCGCGGCGCTCGGGGCGGGGCTGCTGGGGGCGCTGGCCTTCGGGGACGAGTTCCGCCACCCCGCCCTGGCGGCGGACCGCGGCACGGTGCCCTGTCGGCTGGGGCTGCTGACCGCCAAGCTCCTCGTCTCCGCGGCCACCGCGCTGCTGCTGGCGCTCCTCACGGTGGGCTGCGACGCCGAGGTGCTGCACCTGTTCTACGGACGGGAACTCGCGCAGGTTCCCCCGGAGTGGCTGACGCTGGGCGCGGGTTGGATCTGCCTGGTGGTCGGCTGCGCCTGGGCCGGTGTACTGGCGGCGGGCGTCTTCCGGTCGACCACGGCCGGGCTCGCGGCCGTGGTCGCCGTACCCGTCCTCGTCGTACCCCTCGTACAAGCGGTCTGGGAGAGTCACTCCGTGCGGACCGCGGCGGGCTTCCCGCTGCGGCTGCGGGAGGTGCTCCTGGCCCAGTGGCCGTTCGGCGGGGAGCGGTACGTGGAGGCCGTGATCCTCGCGCTCGCCCAACCCGTCGGCAGTGCGCTCACGTTGTCCCTGACCGCCCTGCTCTGCGCGTATCTGGTGACGACCCTGCGCGGCAGGGTCCGATGACCACCGTCCGTGAGCTCCCGGTCCGGCCGTGTGCACAACTCCCCGGGGAAAGCCCATTTCTTTCCGATAAGGCGTCAATTGCGACGGGGTGAGCGATCACCCTTTCGTGTGCTTTTCACCAAAGACCTCAAGGGAGTTGGGAACAGCGCCGACAAAGGATGCGTGAGTACCCTTGCGCACACCATGATGACCGCCGCCCGCTCCGCCGACTCAGGCCTCGCGAACTCGGGCGAACTCGACCGCTACTCCTACGCCGAGGCGCCCGGCGTCGACCGCGTCGGAATCCCCGCCTGGGAAGGGACGGATTCGGAGCTGGGCCGCGTGGGCCGGCGCGCCGCGGGCAGCCGCGGACGCGGGCTGCACGGGCAACTCGTCCAGCAGCTCGGCCAGATGATCGTCTCCGGTGACCTGGGCGCCGACCGCCCGCTGGTGCCCGAGGAGATCGGCCAGCGTTTCGAGGTGTCCCGGACCGTCGTCCGCGAATCGCTGCGGGTCCTGGAGGCCAAGGGCCTGGTGAGTGCCCGGCCGAACGTCGGCACGCGCGTGCGTCCCGTCAGCGACTGGAATCTGCTGGACCCGGACATCATCGAATGGCGGGCGTTCGGGCCGCAGCGCGATGACCAGCGACGCGAGCTGAGCGAGCTGCGCTGGACGATCGAGCCGCTCGCCGCGCGCCTCGCCGCCGGGCACGGGCGCGAGGACGTCCAGCAGCGCCTGACCGACATGGTCGGCATCATGGGTCACGCCATGAGCCAGGGTGACGCGCTCACCTTCGCGCGTGCCGATGCCGAGTTCCACTCCCTGCTCATCCAGGTCGCGGGCAACCGCATGCTGGAGCACCTCTCGGGCATCGTGTCCGCCGCCCTCCAGGTCTCCGGCGGCCCGGTCGCCGGCTGTGACCGCCCGACCGAGGCGTCGCTGGCGCAGCACGCCCGGATCGCCGACGCGCTGGCCGCGGGCGACGGCGGCGCGGCCGAAACGGCCATGCGGCAACTGCTCACCGTCCACCCCGAGGTGGAGCGCGTGGTGCCCGCCCCGCGGGAGCACTGACCGCTCCACGAAGCGGCGCGGGCGGGCGGGCCACCCCCTCCTGTGGCGACGCCCGGCCGGCTCGCCGCGGCCGTCGACCCCGCAGAGCCGCCATGGTTCTGCGGGGTCCGATGGTGTGATCACACCGCTCCCCGGTCTGTCCGGGCCGACACCATCAGCGAACACATTTGTACGTATATGAACACTTTTGAGCGCTTACGGGGTGTGACTCGGGCCACGCGGATTGGGCGTAACGCTCGCGGAAACAGCGCGATGACCTAAGAGGTGACAGCCGAGGAGGGAATACGGACGCCGTTCACGGCGCTGTGCATCTCCCGGCCCCCGCCCGCGCCGTCGGCCCATCCCCAAGCCGGCGGTCGGCTCCTGTCCGCCTGGACGGGGCCGGAAGCCGTTTTCAACGTTCCGAGAGGTTGTTCGTGTCGGCCAGCACATCCCGTACGCTCCCGCCGGAGATCGCCGAGTCCGTCTCTGTCATGGCGCTCATTGAGCGGGGAAAGGCTGAGGGGCAGATCGCCGGCGATGACGTGCGTCGGGCCTTCGAAGCTGACCAGATTCCGGCCACTCAGTGGAAGAACGTACTGCGCAGCCTCAACCAGATCCTCGAGGAAGAGGGTGTGACGCTGATGGTCAGTGCCGCAGAGCCCAAGCGCACCCGAAAGAGCGTCGCAGCGAAGAGCCCCGCCAAGCGCACCGCCACCAAGACGGTCGCGGCGAAGACGGTGGCCACCCGGAAGACCGCCACCGCCGCCACCCCGGCAGCGCCCGCCGCCGACCCCGCCGCCGAGGAAGAGACGACTGCCAGGAAGGCGGCCGCGAAGAAGACGACCGCCAAGAAGGCGGCCGCCAAGAAGACCGCCACCGCGAAGAAGGCGGTGGCCAAGAAGACCACGGGCAAGAAGGACGACGCCGAGATCCTCGAGGAAGAGGTGCTCGAGGACACCAAGGTCGCCGACGAGCCCGAGGGCACCGAGAACGCCGGCTTCGTCCTGTCCGACGAGGACGAGGACGACGCGCCGGCCCAGCAGGTCGCCGCGGCCGGTGCCACCGCCGACCCGGTCAAGGACTACCTCAAGCAGATCGGCAAGGTCCCGCTGCTCAACGCCGAGCAGGAGGTCGAGCTCGCCAAGCGCATCGAGGCCGGTCTGTTCGCCGAGGACAAGCTGGCCAACGCCGACAAGCTCGCCCCGAAGCTGAAGCGCGAGCTGGAGATCATCGCCGAGGACGGGCGCCGTGCCAAGAACCACCTCCTGGAGGCCAACCTCCGCTTGGTGGTCTCCCTGGCCAAGCGCTACACCGGCCGCGGCATGCTCTTCCTGGACCTCATCCAGGAGGGCAACCTCGGTCTGATCCGCGCGGTCGAGAAGTTCGACTACACCAAGGGCTACAAGTTCTCCACGTACGCCACCTGGTGGATTCGTCAGGCGATCACCCGCGCGATGGCCGACCAGGCCCGCACCATCCGTATCCCGGTGCACATGGTCGAGGTCATCAACAAGCTCGCTCGCGTGCAGCGCCAGATGCTCCAGGACCTGGGCCGCGAGCCCACCCCGGAGGAGTTGGCCAAGGAACTCGACATGACCCCCGAGAAGGTCATCGAGGTCCAGAAGTACGGCCGTGAGCCCATCTCGCTGCACACCCCGCTGGGCGAGGACGGCGACAGCGAGTTCGGCGACCTCATCGAGGACTCCGAGGCGGTCGTCCCGGCCGACGCGGTGAGCTTCACGCTCCTGCAGGAGCAGTTGCACTCCGTCCTGGACACCCTGTCCGAGCGCGAGGCGGGCGTCGTCTCCATGCGTTTCGGTCTCACCGACGGTCAGCCGAAGACCCTCGACGAGATCGGCAAGGTGTACGGGGTCACCCGCGAGCGCATCCGCCAGATCGAGTCCAAGACCATGTCGAAGCTGCGCCACCCGTCGCGTTCCCAGGTGCTGCGCGACTACCTCGACTAGGTCACGCCGCACGGCCGACAGGGCCCGGTCCCCCGCGGGGGACCGGGCCCTGTCGGCCGTGCGGGCGGTGCCGCCGGCCGGGGTGCGGGGTGCCGCCGACTGGATCACTCTGGGTGTCCCATGTGCGCCACAGAGTGAGAGGTCCGCATGCGTCGTCCTTCTGCTCGGGCACTGGCCCGGCCGTTGATCCTGGCCGTCGCCGCGACCGTCGTTCCGCTGACGTCCGCCGCTCCCGCGCCCGCCGACGGCGTTGTCGTCGGAGGCTTTCCCGTCGATGTGTCCGACAGTCCGTGGACCGTGGCCCTGACCAGCCGTGACCGGTTCGGGGGTACGAGGGCGGGACAGTTCTGCGGGGGAGTGGCCGTCGGCCGGACCACCGTGCTGACGGCAGCGCACTGCCTGGGCGCGGAAGCCCTGGGAGTACCACCCGGGCAGGTGCCCGACCTGAAGGTCGTCGCCGGACGCGGCGACCTCCTGTCGGACGGGGGCCGCGAGATAGCGGTCCGCGACATCTGGGTGAACCCCGGACACGACGACGTGGCCAACGCCGGCGACTTCGCCGTACTGACCCTGGGCGAGGCGCTGCCGCCCGGCTCCGCCATAGCCATGGCGCCCGCCGGCGATCCCGCCTACCTGCCGGGCACGGGCGCCGTCGTCTACGGATGGGGTGACACCTCCGGCGCCGGGGACTATCCGACGACTCTGCACGCGGCACGCGTGCGCGTGCTGTCCGATTCCGTCTGTGAGGAGGCGTATCCGGGCGGTGACGTGGGTCAGTACCTTCCCGACACGATGCTGTGCGCGGGCGAGGTGGCGGGCGGCCGGGACGCCTGCCAGGGGGACAGCGGCGGGCCGCTGGTGGCCGGCGGCAAGCTCATCGGCCTCGTCTCGTGGGGCGGCGCGTGCGGCCGATCGGGCAGCCCCGGGGTCTACACGCGCCTGTCCGCCGTACTGCGGACGCTGGGGTGGGGCAACGGGGCCGAAGCCACCCCGGGGGCCGTCAGACGGCCACCCAGGGGCGACCAGGGGGCCGCTGGAACATGAGCGAGGGCGGCTCCCTCCGGGTGTGGAGGGGGCCGCCCTGGTTCCCGGCCTGTGCCGGGCTCGCTCGTCGTGGGACGCGATATATCAGCGCTCTTCTTCGGAGGCGCTTGCCTGGTCGCTGGTCAGGCGCTCGCTCTCGTCCTGTATCTCAGCGGCGATCTTCTTGAGTTCCGGCTCGAACTTGCGCCCGTGGTGGGCGCAGAAGAGCAGTTCTCCGCCGCTCAGCAGGACGACGCGCAGGTATGCCTGGGCGCCGCAACGGTCGCATCGGTCAGCGGCCGTCAGCGGGCTCGCGGAAGTCAGAACAGTAGTCACGTCGCCTCTTCTCTAGCTCGACGAGCTGTCGTACCAGGGTCAACATCCAACCAGCCCCAAAACGTTCCCGCTCGTGGCATTTCCTCGAAAAAAACTTTCCGAGGAGGCTGGCTGTTGCCGGGTGGCGGCGAATGTGCCGTATTGCGTGTCTATGTGTCGTACGGGTTCGCGCTGTCGGTCAATGTCGGTCCGGCCGGCTGGGTTGCCGGTTTGTTCATGAGGACGTGCCCGGAGCCTAAATGGTTCATGCCTCGAAGGGAACGTGATGTGTACTTCACTCCATCGAGGGATCGAACATGCATGCGACTCTGGACTAGGCTGAGTCGCCGACGAGGGTGGCGTGACAACGGCTCTACCAGGCATCGGTACCCTCTGACCGGTGAAAGACCCCGCGCCCTTACCCACCAGGGCCCATCTGAAATTCAGCGAGGAGCGAACCGCGTGACCGCCGAGACGTCCGTGCCGTCCACAGCTCTGCTGGCAGGAGCAGACCGGGACGGTTCCAACTACACCGCGCGGCACCTGCTCGTCCTCGAGGGGCTCGAGGCCGTGCGCAAGCGCCCTGGCATGTACATCGGGTCCACGGACAGCCGTGGCCTGATGCACTGCCTGTGGGAGATCATCGACAACTCCGTGGACGAGGCCCTCGGAGGCTACTGCGACCACATCGAGGTGATCCTCCACGACGACGGCTCGGTGGAGGTCCGGGACAACGGCCGCGGCATCCCGGTGGACGTCGAGCCCAAGACCGGCCTGTCCGGCGTCGAGGTCGTCATGACCAAGCTGCACGCCGGCGGCAAGTTCGGTGGCGGCTCGTACGCCGCCTCCGGCGGTCTGCACGGCGTCGGCGCCTCCGTGGTGAACGCCCTGTCCGCGCGCCTGGACGTCGAGGTGGACCGCGACGGGCACAGCCACGCCATCAGCTTCCGCCGCGGCGTGCCCGGTGCCTTCGCCACCGCGGGGCCGGACGCCCGGTTCGAGGCCGGGAGCGGGCTGCGCAAGGCCAAGAAGATCCCCAAGTCCCGCACCGGCACGCGCGTGCGGTACTGGGCCGACCGGCAGATCTTCCTCAAGGACGCCAAGCTCTCCCTGGACAACCTGCACCAGCGCGCCCGCCAGACCGCGTTCCTGGTGCCGGGCCTGACCATCGTCGTGCGCGACGAGTACGGCCTCGGCGAGGGCGGCAGCAAGGGCGAGGAGTCCTTCCGCTTCGACGGGGGCATCAGCGAGTTCTGCGAGTTCCTGGCCACCGACCGGCCCGTCTGCGATGTGCTCCGCTTCACCGGGCAGGGCACCTTCAAGGAGACCGTCCCCGTCCTGGACGACCGCGGCCAGATGACCCCCACCGAGGTCACCCGTGAACTGGGCGTCGACGTCGCGCTGCGCTGGGGAACCGGTTACGACACGACGCTCAGGTCGTTCGTCAACATCATCGCCACGCCCAAGGGCGGCACCCATGTCGCCGGTTTCGAGCAGGCCGTCGCCAAGACGATGAACGAGGTGCTGCGCGCCAAGAAGCTGCTGCGCGTCGCCGAGGACGACATCGTCAAGGACGACGCCCTGGAGGGACTCACGGCGGTCGTCACCGTCCGGCTCGCCGAGCCCCAGTTCGAGGGGCAGACCAAGGAGGTGCTCGGCACCTCGGCGGCCCGCCGTATCGTGAACAACGTCGTGACCAAGGAACTCAAGGCGTTCCTGACCTCCACCAAGCGGGACGCCGCCCAGCAGGCGCGGGTCGTCATGGAGAAGGCCGTCGCCGCGGCCCGTACCCGGATCGCCGCCCGTCAGCACAAGGACGCCCAGCGCCGCAAGACGGCCCTGGAGTCCTCCTCGCTGCCGGCCAAGCTCGCCGACTGCCGCAGCGACGACGTCGACCGCAGCGAGCTGTTCATCGTCGAGGGCGACTCCGCGCTCGGCACCGCCAAGCTCGCCCGCAACTCCGAGTTCCAGGCACTGCTGCCGATCCGCGGCAAGATTCTCAACGTTCAGAAGTCCTCCGTGTCGGACATGCTGAAGAACGCCGAGTGCGGCGCGATCATCCAGGTCATAGGAGCCGGCTCGGGCCGGACCTTCGACATCGACGCGGCACGCTACGGCAAGATCATCATGATGACCGACGCCGACGTGGACGGCTCGCACATCCGCACGCTGCTGCTGACGCTGTTCCACCGCTACATGCGCCCCATGGTCGAGGCCGGACGTGTCTTCGCCGCCGTGCCGCCGCTGCACCGCGTCGAGCTGGTCCAGCCGAAGAAGGGCCAGGACAAGTACGTGTACACGTACTCGGACCGCGAGCTGCGCGACAAGCTCATGGAGTTCCAGACCAAGGGCATCCGGTACAAGGACTCCATCCAGCGGTACAAGGGCCTCGGTGAGATGGACGCCGACCAGTTGGCCGAGACGACCATGGACCCGCGGCGCCGTACCCTGCGCCGGATCAACCTCACCGACCTGGAGTCCGCCGAGCAGGTCTTCGACCTGCTGATGGGCAACGACGTCGCGCCCCGCAAGGAGTTCATCTCGAACTCGGCGGCGACGCTCGACCGGTCGCGCATCGACGCGTAGCCGCGGGACGGGGGCGGGGCGGTCTTCGGGGGCGATCACCCGGGGGCCGTCCCCGCCGGCGTCCGGGACCTCTCGATCCCCGGACAGCTCCTTCCGTTCCGTGCTCGGGACCTCCCGGTCCGCTTACGGGACCCTGTTGTTCCGCGTCCCCGCCGGCGGGGCGATCCCGCGAGGCCGAGGCGTCTTCTCCACCCGCGGGTAGAGATCCGCCGCGTGACGATCCACCCGTGATCCACCCTGGCTCCGATCCCGGGACCTGCCGCTTTCCGTAGCGTCGAAGGCGTCGGCGGAACTCTCCGCCGACACCCCATCACTCTCACGGAGGGACTCACCACCCGGGAGACGGAGGTGCTGGTGCTGATCGCCGAGGGCCTCAGCAACCAGGAGATCGCCCGGAAGCTGCATGTGTCGACCGCGACCGTGAAAACGCACATCAACAACCTGTTCGGCAAGACGGGGCTCAAGGACCGGGCGCAGGCGGTGCGTTACGCCTATGGGAAGGGGCTGGTGCGGCCGACCGTGGAGTGAGTCACCTGATGGGGTGAAGCGGGAGAGGAAGAAGAGTCGGGGATCTTCCCGTTCTGTCCATCCTTGGGCCATGCAGTCGAGCAACGATCGTCTCCGCAGTGACCAGGGTGGTCCGGGGAGCGCCAGGAGGCATCGAGTCGGTCAGGGCCTCGCCCCGGCGCAGCCGCCCGCGAGCCCCGGATACGACGACCCCTGGTACGACGCCCTGGCCTCCGGCTGGGGTGAGGCGGCGGGCGGCCGGGCGGTGCCGGTGCAGTCGGGGGGACGGCCGGCGGCGGACGACGGGGTGCGGGCTTCGGCCGATGTGTACCTGGAAGTCCAGCGGAGCGCGGCGTTCCAGGAGGTGCGCAGCCGGTATCGACGGTTCGTGGTGCCCGCGACCACCGGCTTCTTCGCGTGGTACGTCGCCTATGTGGTGGCCGCCACGACGGCACCGGAGCTGATGGCCCGGCCGGTGGCCGGAGCGGTGAACGTGGCGATGCTGGCCGGGCTCGGCCAGTTCCTCACCACCTTCCTGCTCACCTGGGCCTACGCCCGGCACGCCCGGCTGCGCAGGGACCGGGCGGCGCTGGACCTGCGCTGGAAGACACAGGAACTGACCCGGACCCGGGGCGGTGCCCCGTGACGGGAGAGCATCAGACACCGGCGCTGCTGCTGTTCAGCGGGTTCGTGGCGGTCACCTTGGCGATCACGACCTGGGTGAGCCGGCACCGGCGCGGCTCGGCGGAGGAGTTCTACGCGGGCGGCCGTCTCTTCTCGCCCATGGAGAATGGTTTCGCCATCGCCGGCGACTACATGTCCGCCGCGTCCTTCCTCGGCATCTCGGGCCTGATCGCGCTCTACGGCTACGACGGGATGCTGTACTCAGTGGGCTTCCTGGTGGCATGGCTGGTGGTGCTGTTCCTGGTCGCGGAACTGGTGCGCAACTGCGGCCGCTTCACCCTGGCCGACGTGGTCGCCGCGCGGATGAGGGAACGTCCGGTGCGGATCGCCGCGGGAACCTCTTCGGTCACCGTGTCCGTTCTCTACCTGGTGGCGCAGATGGTGGGGGCGGGCAGCCTGGTCGCGCTGCTGCTCGGTGGTACGGGTGAGGCGGCGCAGACCTGGACCGTCATCGGCGTCGGCGCGCTCATGGTCGTCCATGTGTCGTTGGGAGGGATGCGGGCCACCACCTGGATTCAGATCGTGAAGGCGGTCCTGCTGCTCGGCGGCACGGTGGCGCTGACCGCGCTCGTCCTGGTCCGCTTCCACGGCGACGTCAACCGGCTGCTGCTCACCGCGGCCGAACGCAGCGGGCACGGCGAGGAGTTCCTCGCGCCGGGGCTCATCTACGGCGGCGGCTGGACCTCCCGGTTCGACTTCATCAGCCTCGGGCTCGCCCTGGTCCTCGGCACGGCCGGACTGCCGCACATCCTGTCCCGCTTCTGGACCGTGCCCACGGCCCGCGCGGCCCGGCGGTCGGTGATCTGGTCGATCGGACTCATCGGCGGCTTCTACCTGATGACGATCGTGCTGGGCTTCGGGGCCGCGGCGATCGTCGGGACGAGCACCGTCCGGGAGTCGAACGCGGCCGGGAACACGGCGGTTCCGCTCCTCGCCCTCGACCTGGGCGGCGGCGCGGACTCCACCTGGGGGACGGTTCTCTTCGCCGTCGTCGCCGCCGTGGCCTTCGCCACCATCCTCGCGGTGGTCGCCGGGATCACGCTGGCCTCGTCGGCGTCGGTGGCGCACGACCTGTACGCGTCGCTGCGCCGCCGTGCCGCCGAGCCGCGCGGCGAGGTGGCCGTGGCACGCCTCGCCGCCGTCGGTGTCGGCGCGGTCGCCATCGCGCTCGGCCTGCTCGCCCGCGACCTCAACGTCGCCTTCCTGGTGGGCCTCGCCTTCGCCGTCGCCGCCTCCGCGCACCTCCCGGTGCTGCTCTACTCCCTGTTCTGGCGTCGCTTCACCACCCGCGGCGCGGTGTGGGCCGTCTACGGCGGGCTGGTCCCGGCCGTCGTGCTCGTCCTGGTGTCGCCCGTGGTGTCGGGCAGCCCCGCCGCGCTGTTCCCGCGCCTCGACTTCCAGTGCTTCCCGCTGCAGAACCCCGGGCTGGTCTCGATCCCCCTGGGCTTCCTGGCCGGCTGGCTCGGCACGGTCACCTCACGGGAGAGACCGGACGGCGCCCGGCACGCCGAGACGGAAGTCCGGTCACTGACGGGGGCGGGAGCCGTCTGACGGACGGCGCCTGTACCGCCGTACCGGTGGGCGCCGTGCGGCCGGAGAGCGCCCCACCGCCGTACCGGTGGGCGCCGTGCGGCCGGAGGGCGGGCGGTGGCGAGGGGCGTTCAGGTGCGGGTCGCCCAGAGGTAGCGGTGTTCCGGGCGGCCCGCGTCACCGTACTTGAGGGTCAGGCGGGCCCGGCCGGTGCGTTCCAGGAGCTTGAGATAGCGCTGGGCGGTCTGGCGGCTCACCCCCGTCCGGTCGGCGATCTCCTGGGCCGACAGCGGACCGTCGGCCCGCATCAGGCACTGGCGCACCAACTCCGCGGTGGTGGGGGAGTGCCCCTTGGGCAGCCCCGGCTCCGACGTGGTCGACAGGGCGCCGAAGATGCGGTCCACCTCGGCCTGCTCCGCCTCGCCGCCGCCGTCCAGGGTGCGGCGCAGCTCCGCGTACGCCTCCAGCTTGGCGCGCAGCCCCGCGAAGGTGAACGGCTTGACCAGGTACTGCAGCGCGCCCTGCCGCATCGCCGCCCGTACGGTCGCCACGTCCCGTGCCGCCGTCACCATGATCACGTCGGCCTGGTGGCCGCGCCGCCGCATCTCCTGGACGACCTCCAGGCCGGTACGGTCGGGCAGATAGTGGTCCAGCAGGACCAGGTCGAGACGGGGGAGCGAATCCAGGGCGCGCAGCGCGTCCCCGGCGCTGTGCGCCGCGCCGGCGATCCGGAAGCCCGGCACCTTCTCGACATAGGCGGCGTTGACCCGGGCGACCCGGGTGTCGTCGTCCACGACCAGGACCTCGAACATCAGGCTTCCTTCTCGACGGCGGGGGCGACGGGCGCGGCGAGCGCCGGTTCCAGTTCCGCGGGGGCCAGCGCCTCCGGCAGGACGACGGTGAACTCCGCGCCGCCGCCGTACGCCTTGCCGACCGTCGCGCTGCCGCCCTGGCGCTCGGCGAGCCGGCGCACCAGGGAGAGGCCGATGCCGCGCCGGCGGTGCGCCGGGGCCTCCTTGGTGGACCAGCCCTCGGTGAAGACCGCCTCCCGGTGCTCGGGCGGCACCCCGGGGCCGGTGTCGCGCACCTTGAGGGTCGCGGTACGCCCCTCCGCGCGCAGTTCGACCTCCACGCGTGCGTGCGTGGTGCCCGCGGCGGCGTCCAGCGCGTTGTCGACCAGGTTGCCGACGATCGTGACCAGCCCCTGGGGGTCGACCAGGCGGTCCGGCAGCCGCGTCCGGTCGGACACCCACAGGGCGACCCCCCGCTCGGCCGCCACGGTCGTCTTGCCGACCAGCAGGGCGGCGAGCAGCGGGTCGGGGACGCGCTCGGTGATCTGTTCGGCGGTGGCCCGGTGGTCGCCGACGACCTCACCGACGTACTCCACCGCGTCGTCGTACATCTCCAGCTCCAGCAGGCCCAGCAGGGTGTGCATGCGGTTGGCGTGTTCGTGGTCCTGGGCGCGCAGGGCGTCGATGAGGCCGCGCGTGGAGTCCAGTTCGCGGCCGAGCTGCTCCAGTTCGGTGCGGTCGCGCAGGGTGGCCACGGCACCGCCGTCGTCGGTGGGCATGCGGTTGGCGATCAGGACCCGCTGGCCGCGCACGGTGAGCAGGTCGGTGCCCGTGACCCGGCCGGCCAGTACGTCGGCCGTACGCCCCGCGCCGAGCGCTTCGGCGGGGGACCGGCCGACGGCCTCGCCGCCGAGGCCCAGCAGCCGCTGCGCCTCGTCGTTGAGGAGCCGCATCCGGCCGCTGCGGTCCAGTGCGACGACGCCCTCCCGGATGCCGTGCAGCATCGCCTCGCGCTCCGCGAGCAGCGCCGCGATGTCCGAGAAGGCCAGGTCACGGGTCTGCCGCTGCACCCGGCGGGAGATGAGCCAGGCGGCCAGCGCGCCGACCGCCAGGGCGCCGCCCGCGTACGCGAACAGCCCGGGAATGGCGTGGATGAGCCGTGCCCGCACGCTGTCGTACGCGATGCCGACCGAGACCGCCCCGACGACCTCGCCGCCGGCGTCGCGCAGCGGCACCTTGCCCCGGGCCGAGCGGCCCAGGGTGCCGTCGTCGATCTCCATCACCTCGTGCCCGGCGAGGGCCTCGGCGGGGTCGGTCGACACGGTCCCGCCGATCCGGCGCGGATCGGTGTGCGACCAGCGCACGCCCCGCCGGTCCAGCACCACGACGTACTCGGCCCCGGTGGCCTTCCGGACGCGTTCGGCCTCCCGCTGCACCGGGCCGTCCGCCGTCGCGGGGGTGGTGCGCAGGTCCCGCGCCATCTGCGGCTGCTGTGCGGTGGTCTGCGCGATGGCGAGCGCGCGCCGCATCGCCTGGTCGTCCAGTTGGTGACCGAGGGGCGCGAGGAACAGCCCGGTCGCCAGCACCGCGACCCCGGCGGCGATCGCCACCTGCATCAGCAGCACCTGCGAGAACACCCGCCGCGGCAGCCCGAGGCGCCGACGGCGTGCGGGGGGAGTGGGGCTCATGCCCTCGACGGTACGTGGCCGGGGGCGGGGGACCGCAGGGGGGTGTGAGGGGAATCTCCCGCGCGGGGGAGGGGGCGCGTGCGCCTGGTGAGGGCGCGGGGGAACGGCCCTCCCGACGGTGGACGGCGCCCGCACGGGGTCGCGGGACGTGAATCGCCCGTACGCGCGGCGGGCGGGCCGCCGTCAGCTCGCCAGGGTCGAGGTCAGCGTCAGCGCGCGGACCTCGGCGACTTCCATCCGCGCGGGTGAACCCAGTACCGACGTCCCGCAGCTCTCCGGACGCGGCGGCTGCGACGCGCCCTGGGCCACGACGACCCGCCAGTGCCGCCCGTCGGTGTGCGCGAGGGTCACCTCCCAGCGGGGTGCGGTGCCGTCCGTCCGTACGACGCTCAGGGCCCCGGCGGCGTCCTCGCCGAGCGCCGTACGCACGGCCAGTTCGGCCGCCTGCGCGGGGCGCTCCCAGGCCGAGCCGCCCCGGCAGCCCGCCGTGACGATCCGCCCCTCCCGCACGCCGTGCAGGATCTCCCGGACGGCGTGCGCGTCGGCCCGCCCGTACGCGTAGCCGTACGGCAGCACCAGCAGCGTCGGCGAGAAACGGTGACCGCCCAGGTGGGTCACCTCCCAGACGCCCTCGGTGCCGGCGGCGGCCAGTTCGGCGGCCAGTGGGCGGCCGAGCAGGGCGCAGCACCGGTCGCGCTTGCCGTTGGTGCAGACCAGGACCAGCGGGTCCCCGGTGTGAGGGGCGCCTTGGAGCACCGGGTCGAAACGCCGGTGGTCGCCCCTGCCGAGCGCGGTGAAGTCCAGGTCGAGCAGGCGCGCGGGGTCGGCGATCGTGGCGGTGTGCACCCAGGTGTGGCCGGGCACCGTGTGGGCCGCGTACACCCGCCGCTCGGCGGGCGTGCCGCAGTCGGCGTGCCGGCCGGGGCGGCGGATCAGGGCGATGCGTACGCCCGTTCCCTTGGCGGCCTTCTCCAGGGCACGGCCGAGGGCAGGGTCCAGGTGGCTCGAAGTGAGCGCCTTGGCACCCCACGGCCCCGGCTGTTCCACGAGCAGCCACGTCCGCGCGGTGGCCGCGGTGCCCGCGAGGGGCTCGTCGTAGTCCCGGGAGACGGTTGAGCACGTACTCACAGAGGTGAGCCTAACCTGACTTGCGCCCTGGTGATTCCCAGCCGCGCCCGGAGGCCGCCGACGGAGTGAGACGGGGGTGGCGGACGGGGCAGCGCCCGAAGGCCGTCGCCGTAGTGACGCGGGACGGCCGTCACCCCGAGGTGTCCCCTGGCTGCTCCGGCAGTGGTTGGGGAGGTTGCGGGCCGGTGTAGAGGCCGCTCGGGCGCATGCGCAGGGGGCGTTCGGCGTACTCCTCCAGGGCGTGCGCGATCCAGCCCGCCGTACGGGACACGGCGAAGATGGTCTCGCCCGCGGTGGCGGGCATCCCGGACGACGCGGTCAGGACGGCGAGCGCCAGGTCGACATTGGGGTGCAGCGGGATGTGGCGGGCCGCCGTGGCCGCGATGTCCCGGGCCGCCGCCAGCGCGGGCGCCGCCTGAGGGATCTCCTCCAGGCAGGCGAACAGGGCACGAGCGCGTGGGTCCTCGCCGGAGTACAGACGGTGGCCGAGCCCCGGGACGCGCCGCCCGGCCCGCAGTTCCTCGGCGACCACGGGCCCCGCGCTGCCCTGGTCGAGCACCTCCAGCAGGAGCCGGTGGGCGAGCCCGCTGGCCGCCCCGTGCAGCGGGCCCTCGATCACCCCGAGCCCGGCGGACACGGCCGCGTAGGCGTGGGCTCGGGCCGACGCGGCGACGCGCACGGCGAGCGTCGAGGCGGCCAGGTCGTGGTCGGCGAGCAGGCAGAGGGCGAGGTCCAGGGCGCGCAGTCGTGCCTCGTCCGCGGGCCATCCGCTGAGCCGTGCCCACAGACGGTGGGCGAGGGGACCCTCGTCGACCTGTTCGGGGCCCGCGGCCGGCAGGGCGGCGACGAGGGTGGGGACGAGGGTGCGCGCCGTGCCCAGCACCGCCTCCTCGGCCAGGTCGAAGCGGAGCGGGTCCGCCGTCGCGGCGGCGATCACGGCGACGCGGAGCCGGTCGGCGGGCCCGGCGTGCTTGGGCAGCGCGTCGACGGCACGGCGGGCGACGGCGACGGAGGTCCCGGGGGCGGTGAAGGTGACTCCCGGGCGGAGCCTGCCGGTCCACAGCCACTCGGCGACCTCTTCGTAGCTGTGCCGCTCGGCCAGCTCCACCGCGTCGACCCCCCGGAAGTAGTACCGGTCGCCGTCGATGAGCGTCACGCGGGTCCGTACCGACAGCTCGCCACCCGTGGCCGGGTCGCCGCCGCGCCTGTTGCGGCGGGCAAGCGCCTCGACCTCCCCGGCGTCGAAGGTGCTGCCGCGCCCGCCGGGGGCCCGTCGGCTGCTGAGCTGACCGCGGCTGACGTACGCGTACACCGTCTCCGGCTTCACGCCGAGGAGTTCGGCGGCCTCCTTGGTGCTCAGCCGCCGCTCGGTGCCGCTGGGACGGCCGGGCTCTTGATCGCGCATGGAGGTCACCGTATCCATCCTCGGCGTTCGCCCGGAGGCTCAGCCGGACGTATATTGAGTGGATCAATATTGACAGAAGCTCAATCAATTATGGACAGTCGAATCAAGTCGAGGGAGGAAATCATGTCCGTCAACAGGTCCGCAGCCACACTTGTCGACGTACCGCGAGGACTCGCGGGCGTCGTCGTCACCGACACCGAGATCGGTGACGTCCGGGGGACCGAGGGCTTCTACCACTACCGGCAGTACTCCGCCGTCGAACTGGCCCGTACCCGCAGCTTCGAGGACGTCTGGCACCTGCTGGTCCACGGCGCCCTCCCGGACGCCGGACGCGGCGCCGCCTTCGCCGCGGGTACCGCCGCGCTGCGCCGGCTGCCGGGGGAGGTGCGGGCGGCGCTGCCCGCCGTCGCCGCGGCCGGCGCCCGGTCCGGCCCGCTCGCCGGGATGCGCACGGCCCTGTCCCTGCTGGGCGCGGCGCACGGCTTCCGGCCGGTCTACGACGTCGACGCCGACCGGCGCCGCCGCGACACCCTCGTCGCGGTCGCCGCCGTACCCACCCTGACCACCGCGCTGTACCGGCTGGGACAAGGGCTGCACCCGGTGGAACCGCGCGAGGACCTCTCGTACGCCGCGAACTACCTGTACATGCTCACCGGTGAGGAGCCCGACGAGCGACGGGCGCGGGCGATCGAGCAATACTTGATCTCAACCATTGACCACGGCTTCAATGCGTCAACGTTCACGGCCCGCGTCATCGCGTCGACGGGGGCGGACGTGGCGGCCTGCCTGGCCGGGGCGGTCGCGGCGCTGTCCGGGCCGCTGCACGGCGGAGCGCCCAGCCGGGCGCTGGACACCCTGGACGCCATCGGCGCCCCCGACCGCATCGACTCCTGGGTCCGTGAGCGGGTGCTGGCGGGCGAACGCATGATGGGCTTCGGCCACGCCGTCTACCGCACCGAGGACCCCCGTTCGCGGATGCTGCGCGAGGTGGCCCGGCGGTTCGGCGGTCCCCGGGTCGAGTTCGCCGTCGAGGTCGAGCGCCGGGTCGAGGCGATCCTCGCGGAGCTGAAGCCGGGCCGGGAGCTGCACACGAACGTGGAGTTCTACGCGGGTGTCGTCATGGAACTCTGCGGTCTGCCACGGGAGATGTTCACACCGACGTTCGCCGCGGGGCGGGTCGTGGGCTGGAGCGCGAACATCCTGGAACAGGCCCGGGACTCGAAGATCATCCGCCCGGCCGCGCGGTACGTGGGGCCGCCGGCGCCGGTGGCGGTGCCCGCGGGCGCCTGAGGGGGCCTGAGGGGAGCGTGCGGCCTGGTGCCGTTCTGGGGCGCCAGGCCTCATCGAGGAGGGCGTCGAGCAGGGACGGGGTGCCGGACTGCTCGCCGGAGGGACGGTCCGGTCCGGGCAACGGTGGGTGCGGCCGGGGACGTGGACGGTGACGTCAGGCGTCGGGGATGTCCGCCTTGGCGCGGATCAGGGTCTCCCGGCTGACGACGACGATGCGTTCGTAGTCCGCGCGGGAGGCGTCGGCTGGCAGCTCGCGCTCCAGCGCCTCGGTGGCCTCGGTGCCGATGACGGCGAAGTTGCCGTCGCTCAGCTCGAACACGTCGGGGCAGTTGGCTCCTGAGTTGCTGCCTCGGGCGCTCGGAGGCACACCGATGCGGCGCACGATCTTCAAAGGGGGTCCTTAAGGCATGGGTGGACTCTGTGCGGGCAGAACGCTACTGGTTTTACGAGACACCTGCGTGTACGGACGTGCAAAGAGTGTCCCGTGACGGCACACGGACTCCGCCGGGGTGACGAGGCGTCAGTCGGACGGAGGAGTGCCCACCACCCACCACTCGTCCGTGTCGGCCTCGTCCAGCTCCTTGACCAGGGCATCCACCATGTGCCCGATCCTCGCCTCGTCGGACGTCTGCTTCAGCGTCGCGCGCTGGGCCCTCGACGCCTCCCAGTACTCGCGGAACAGCGGACTCTGGAAGAACTCCCGCAGATGCGTGTACAGCTCCTCCCGGTCCAGGAGGCCGGCCCGGTGGACGTGGTACAGGTAGGCGTACCAGGCGTTGGCGTACAGGAACTGCCTGCGCTTCTCCGCCGGGACGGTCTTGTCGTACGTGTCGATGACCGCGGCGAGGGAGGGGTCGTCGATCGCCCTCGCCAGCAGTTCCCAGTGCATGCGCTGCTGGTGGGCCAGGGCCCTGCGCCGGACGGCCAGTTCCTCCAGCTCCAGCAGTCGCTCCCGCAGCCGTGCCGCGTCCAGACGGCGCCGGCGCACGGTCAGCGTCGCGGTGGTGGCGGCGAGCACGAGGCCGACCGCGGCGGGACCCACCCCCCTGGTGAAAGCTTTCTGTGTGGCCATGTCAACCCCCGAATCAAGGCGACCGTCCGCCGGTCGTCGAGTGCGGGTCGGCTGACGGGGACCGGCGAGCGATGGGCGGCGCTTGCCGCCTCCAGGGTGCCGAGCGGCTCTGATCGGCGGGGAGGCGGAGAGGAGGCGCACGGAGGGAAGCGGGGTCGCACACACCGGCGCCTTCCCCAACGTCTGCCCCATGGCCGCTGCTAACAATCGTTCACTTCGCCATGATTGCCAAGGCTCGTATCCTGGGTCGGCACTCGGCTCCCGCGCGGTGACGAGCCGGGTGCCGGTGTACGCGCAGGCGTGAGAGAGGTCGCACAGTGGGGCAGAACCCGAGCCCGCAGATCCCGGTCGTCATCCTCGCCGGATTTCTCGGCTCCGGAAAGACCACCCTGCTCAACCACCTGCTGCACCGCTCCGGAGGCAGCCGCATCGGCGCGATCGTCAATGACTTCGGCGCCATCGAGATCGACGCCATGGCGGTGGCCGGAGCGCTCGGCGACTCCACCGTCTCGCTCGGCAACGGCTGCCTGTGCTGCGCCGTCGACCCCGGCGAACTCGACGTCTACCTGGAGCGGCTGGCCCGCCCGGAGACCGGCATCGACGTGATCGTCATCGAGGCCAGCGGTCTCGCCGAGCCCCAGGAGCTGGTGCGCATGCTGCTCGCCAGCGAACACCCCGGGATCGTGTACGGCGGTCTGGTCGAGGTCGTCGACGCCGCCGAGTTCGACGACACCCGCGCCCGGCACCCCGAGATCGACCGGCATCTCGCCCTGGCCGACCTGGTGATCGTCAACAAGCTCGACCGGGTGACGGACGAGGAACGCGTGCTCGCCCTGGTCGGCTCGCTCGCCGACGGCGCGGCCGTCGTGCCGGCCGTGTACGGGCGGATCGACCCGGAGTTCCTCTTCGACTGCCGGCCCAGCGAGGAGCGGGTCGGGCAGTTGTCCTTCGACGACCTGCACGACCACGCCGACGGCGAGGGGGCCGGCCACGCCGAGCACCTGCACAGCGCGTACGACAGCCTGTCCTTCGTCTCCGACGTCCCGCTCGACCCGCGCCGGCTGATGCGGTTCCTGGACGACCGGCCGGAGGGCCTGTACCGGATCAAGGGGCACGTGGACTTCGGGCCGTACGACGTGCGCAACCGGTACGGCGTCCACGCGGTGGGGCGGTTCCTGCGCTTCTACCCGGAGCGCTGGGCGCCCGGCGACGAACGCCTGACCCGGCTCGTCCTCATCGGCTCCGGCATCCACGCCGCCGCGCTCGCCGAGGAACTCCAGGAGTGCCGGAGCGCGGACGCCACGCACGCCGACGAGCACGGCATGTGGGGCGTCCTGCGCTACGTACAGGACCCGGACGGCCCGGACCCGGACCCGCATCCGGACCCGGCCGCGGACCCGCATCCGGACCGGGCCGCGGACCCGGACTAGGCAGGCCCCGCCACCACCGCCACCGTCTTCGGCAGGGACACGCCCGAGCCGTCCCGGCGCGGGTCGATCTCCGGGAGCGGGACGGGTGTGCCGTTCTTCTGCGCGGCGCGGGCCGGGGCGGGTCCCGCCCAGGCCAGCGACAGGCAGTCCTCGCCCTTCAGGAACCGCTGGCAGCGCACCCCGCCGGTGGCCCGGCCCTTGCGCGGGTACTGGTCGAACGGCGTCATCTTGGCCGTGGTCTGCACCGAGTCGTCCAGCGTGCCGCGCGAGCCCGCCACGGTGAACACCACCGCGTCCGCCGCCGGGTCGACGGCCGTGAAGGAGATGACCTTCGCGCCCTCGCCGAGCTTGATGCCCGCGACACCGCCCGCCGCGCGGCCCTGCGGACGCACCTGGGACGCCTGGTAGCGCAGCAGTTGCGCGTCGTCCGTGATGAAGACGAGGTCCTCGTCGCCGGTGCGCAGCTCGACCGCGCCGACGATCCGGTCGCCCTCCTTGAGGGTGATGACCTCCAGCTCGTCCTTGCTGCCCGGGTAGTCGGGCACCACCCGCTTGACGACGCCCTGTTCGGTGCCGAGCGCGAGGCCCGGGGACGACTCGTCGAGGGTGGTCAGGCAGATCACCGTCTCGTCGTCCTCCAGGGAGACGAACTCCGCCAGCGGCGCGCCGCCCGCCAGGTTCGCCGTCGCCATGTCCTCGGGGAGCTGCGGCAGGTCGACGACGTTGATCCGCAGCAGCTTCCCGGAGGAGGTCACCACGCCGATCTCGCCCCGCGCGGTGGCCGGCACCGCGGAGACGATCACGTCGTGCTTGACGCGCTTGGCGTCGGAGGCGAGGGGCCCGCCGTTCGCCGTGCGGGCCAGCAGGCCGGTGGAGGACAGCAGCACCCGGCAGGGGTCGTCGGCGACCTGGAGCGGTACGGCGGCGGGCGTCGCGGCCGACTCCAGCAGCACCGTACGGCGGTCGGTGCCGAACTTCTTGGCCACCGCCGCCAGTTCCGTCGAGACCAGCTTGCGCAGCTCGGCGTCCGAGTCGAGAATCCGGGTCAGCTCCTCGATCTCCGCGTTCAGCCGGTCCTGCTCGGCCTCCAGTTCGATGCGGTCGAACTTGGTCAGGCGGCGCAGCGGCGTGTCCAGGATGTACTGGGTCTGCACGTCGCTCAGCGAGAACCGCTCGATCAGGCGCTGCTTGGCCTGCGCGGAGTTCTCGCTGGAGCGGATGAGCCGGATCACCTCGTCGATGTCGACCAGCGCGGTGAGCAGGCCCTCCACCAGGTGGAGGCGGTCCCGCCGCTTGCTCCGGCGGAACTCGCTGCGGCGGCGTACGACGGTGAAGCGGTGGTCGAGGTAGACCTCCAGCAGCTCCTTCAGGCCCAGGGTGAGGGGCTGGCCGTCCACCAGGGCGACGTTGTTGATGCCGAAGGACTCCTCCATCGGCGTCAGCTTGTAGAGCTGCTCCAGGACCGCCTCCGGCACGAAGCCGTTCTTGATCTCGATGACCAGGCGCAGCCCGTGCTCGCGGTCGGTGAGGTCCTTGACGTCGGCGATGCCCTGGAGCTTCTTCGCGCCGACCAGGTCCTTGATCTTGGCGATCACCTTCTCCGGACCGACCGTGAAGGGCAGCTCGGTGACGACCAGGCCCTTGCGGCGGGCCGTCACCGTCTCCACGGACACCGTCGCGCGGATCTTGAAGGTGCCGCGGCCGGTCTCGTAGGCGTCCCGGATGCCGGGCAGGCCCACGATCCGGCCGCCCGTGGGCAGGTCCGGGCCCGGGACGTGCTTCATCAGGGCGTCGAGGTCGGCGCTCGGGTGCCGGATCAGGTGGCGGGCGGCGGCGATCACCTCGCGCAGGTTGTGCGGCGGCATGTTCGTCGCCATGCCGACGGCGATCCCCGAGGCGCCGTTGACCAGCAGGTTCGGGAAGGCGGCGGGGAGGGCCTCCGGTTCCTGCTCCTGGCCGTCGTAGTTGGGGGCGAAGTCGACGGTGTCCTCGTCGATGGACTCCGTCATCAGGCTGGTCGCCTCGGCCATCCGGCACTCGGTGTACCGCATGGCGGCCGGCGGGTCGTCGTTGCCCAGCGAGCCGAAGTTGCCGTGGCCGTCGACCAGGGGCACCCGCATGGAGAACGGCTGGGCCATGCGCACCAGGGCGTCGTAGATGGACGCGTCACCGTGCGGGTGGAGCTTGCCCATCACCTCGCCCACGACCCGGGCGCACTTGACGTAGCCGCGCTCGGGCCGGAGGCCCATCTCGTTCATCTGGTAGACGATGCGGCGGTGCACCGGCTTCAGGCCGTCCCGGGCGTCCGGCAGGGCACGCGAGTAGATGACCGAGTACGCGTACTCGAGGAACGAGCCCTGCATCTCGTCGACGACGTCGATGTCGAGGATCTTCTCCTCGTACGCGTCGTCGGGCGGCGGGGTCTTCGTACTGCGGCGGGCCATCGCTGCCGGCTCCTTGCTGAAGCGTGAACGGTGATCTGACGCGGTCCATTGTGGACCGCGGCACTGACAGCGACCGACCAGGACCCGTCGCGGGCAGTCGGCCCGGTGCTGCCCGCAGGGTACGCCCTCGGGCCCGCCGACCCGGTATCCGCGTTCTCGCTCTGGGCGTAGCGGCACCGGGAACCGCGCCGGTCGTCCGCGCGCTTGCATACAGTGGCAGGACCGGCAGGAATGGCGCGGTTCCGACCGGTGAACCAGCACAGTGAATCCGTCTAGGTTTCCGCGATCGAAGGGACGTACATGCCCATGGGTCACACGGCCACCGCCGAGGCAGGCTCCGGCGGCCTGACAGCGACCGAGCACCGCCTGGCCAACGGCCTGCGCGTGGTGCTCTCCGAGGACCACCTGACCCCGGTCGCGGCGGTGTGCCTCTGGTACGACGTCGGCTCCCGCCACGAGGTCAAGGGACGCACGGGTCTGGCTCACCTCTTCGAGCACCTGATGTTCCAGGGCTCCGCCCAGGTCAAGGGCAACGGCCACTTCGAACTGGTGCAGGGCGCGGGCGGCTCGCTCAACGGCACCACCAGCTTCGAGCGCACCAACTACTTCGAGACCATGCCCGCCCACCAGTTGGAGCTCGCGCTCTGGCTGGAGGCCGACCGCATGGGCTCCCTGCTGGCCGCCCTCGACGAGGAGTCGATGGAGAACCAGCGCGACGTCGTCAAGAACGAACGCCGCCAGCGCTACGACAATGTGCCCTACGGCACCGCGTTCGAGAAGCTCACCGCCCTCTCCTACCCGGCGGGCCACCCCTACCACCACACGCCGATCGGCTCCATGGCCGACCTCGACGCGGCCACCCTGGAGGACGCCCGCGCGTTCTTCCGCACCTACTACGCGCCGAACAACGCGGTGCTGTCGGTGGTCGGCGACATCGACCCCGAGCGGACCCTGGAGTGGATCGAGAAGTACTTCGGCTCCATCCCCTCGCACGACGGCAAGCCCGCCCCCCGGGACGGCACGCTGCCCGACATCATCGGCGAGGAACTGCGCGAGGTCGTCGAGGAGGAGGTCCCCGCGCGTGCCCTGATGGCCGCCTACCGCCTGCCGCACGACGGCACGCGCGCCTGCGACGCGGCCGACCTCGCGCTCACCGTCCTCGGCGGCGGCGAGTCCTCCCGGCTCTACAACCGGCTGGTGCGCCGCGACCGTACGGCGGTGGCCGCCGGGTTCGGCCTGCTGCGCCTGGTCGGGGCGCCCTCGCTGGGCTGGCTGGACGTGAAGACCTCCGGCGACGTCGAGGTGCCGGTCATCGAGGCCGCCATCGACGAGGAGCTGGCCCGCTTCGCCGAGGAGGGGCCCACCGCCGAGGAGATGGAGCGCGCCCAGGCCCAGTTGGAGCGCGAGTGGCTGGACCGCCTGGGCACGGTCGCGGGCCGCGCGGACGAACTGTGCCGGTACGCCGTCCTGTTCGGCGACCCGCAGCTCGCCCTCGGCGCGGTGGGACGGGTCCTGGAGGTGACCGCGGAAGAGGTCCAGGAGGTCGCCAAGGCCCGGCTGCGGCCCGACAACCGCGCGGTGCTCGTCTACGAGCCGACCGCGCCCGAAGCCGCCGACGCCGACGCCACCGACGAGACCGAGGAGGAGGCCAAGTGACCGAGCTGGCCCCCATGGAGTTCCACCCCCAGCCGCAGGCCGGCGAGCCCAAGCCCTGGGCGTTCCCCGCCCCCGGGCGCGGCACGCTGCCCAACGGGCTGACGGTCCTGCGCTGCGACCGCCCCGGCCAGCAGGTCGTCGCCGTCGAGGTCCTCGTGCACGCCCCGCTGGACGCCGAGCCGGCCGGTCTCGACGGCGTCGCCACCGTCATGGCGCGGGCCTTCTCGGAGGGCACGGACAAGCACTCCGCCGAGGAGTTCGCCGCCGAGCTGGAGCGCTGCGGCGCCACCCTCGACTCGCACGCCGACCACCCCGGCGTACGGCTCAGCCTGGAGGTGCCGGCCTCCCGCCTGGTCAAGGCGCTCGGCCTGGTCGCGGACGCCCTCAGGGCGCCCGCCTTCGCCGACAGCGAGGTCGAGCGGCTGGTCCGCAACCGGCTGGACGAGATCCCGCACGAGCTGGCCAACCCCGGGCGCCGGGCCGCCATGGAGCTGTCCAAGGAGCTGTTCCCGGCGGACTCGCGGATGTCGCGTCCCCGCCAGGGCAGCGCGAAGACGGTGGCGAACATCGACGCCGCGGCCGTACGCGCCTTCTACGAGAAGCACGTCCGCCCGGCCACCGCCACCGCCGTGGTCGTCGGCGACCTCACCGGCCTGGACCTCGACGCGCTGCTCGCCGACACGCTCGGCGCCTGGACCGGCTCGGCGGCCGAGCCCCGGCCCGTGCCGTCGGTGACCGCCGACGACACCGGCCGGGTCGTCATCGTGGACCGGCCCGGCGCCGTGCAGACGCAGTTGCTGATCGGCCGCACCGGCCCGGACCGCCACGACCGCGTCTGGCCCGCCCAGGTGCTCGGCACGTACTGCCTGGGCGGCACCCTCACCTCCCGCCTGGACCGCGTCCTGCGCGAGGAGAAGGGCTACACCTACGGCGTCCGGGCGTTCGGCCAGGTGCTGCGCTCCGCGCCGGACGGCACCGGCACCGCGATGCTCGCCATCAGCGGCTCGGTGGACACGCCGAACACCGGACCGGCCCTCCAGGACCTGTGGACGGTGCTGCGCACGCTCGCCGCCGAGGGCCTCACCGACGCCGAACGCGACGTCGCCGTGCAGAACCTGGTGGGCGTGGCGCCGCTGCGCTACGAGACCGCGGCGGCTGTCGCGAGCACGCTGGCCGACCAGGTCGAGCAGCACCTGCCCGACGACTACCAGGCGACGCTGTACCAGCAACTCGCCGCGACCGGCACGGTCGAGGCCACCGCGGCGGTCGTGAACGCCTTCCCGGTCGACCGCCTGGTGACCGTCCTGGTCGGCGACGCGGCCAGGATCAAGGAGCCCGTCGAGGCCCTCGGCATCGGCGAAGTCACCGTGGTGGCGGCCGAGTAGCGCCAGGCGCGCCTTACGGCCCCGGTGACCCTCGTGTCGCCGGGGCCGCCTTTTGTCCGGATTGGGGGAGAGGTTGCCCCTCTGGGCTGTGGGATGCGCTACAAAACGTCTGTTGCGTTTGGGAATTGAACGCGGGCCCGCTTAGCGTCTTCCGGGCTGTCCGTCAGGCAGTGCGCCGCACCCGCGGCACCGGACAGCCATCGCCGAGTCCCCGTACGGCGCGAGCCAGGGGAGCCGGGGACCCACCGCAGTCCCTGGGGTGAATCGGACGCCCGCGCCCAGCGAGGGGGTCCGTAGGAGACCTTCCTGCTCCGAACCCGTCAGCTAACCCGGTAGGCGAGAGGGAAGGAAAGGACGAGCCCGTACATGGCGTTCACGCGCGCCACCGGCAAGCACCGCCGGCCCGGCCGGCTGCACCGCACCACCGCCCGCGCGGCGGGCGTCGCGGCCCTCGCCACCACCGGAGTGGTAGGCACCCTCGCGGCCCCGGCCCTGGCCGCCGAGCCCGCCCCCGAGCAGACCGGCCTCACCCCGGTCGTCACCATCGGCGACTCCATAGCCGAGCAGATAGACGCCCAGGCCGCCGCCCAGCGCCTGGCCGCCGAAGAGGCCGCCGCCGAGCGCGCGGCCGAGGAGGCGGCGCGCGAACGGGCCGCCGAAGCGGCCGAGAAGGCCGCCCAGCAGGCCCGCGAGGACAAGGAGCGCGCCGCCCGGGAGGCCGAGCGCAAGCGCCTGACCGCCTATGTGGCGCCGATCAGCGCCTCCTACGTGTCGACCGCCTACCAGGCCAGCAGCGGCCTGTGGTCCTCCGGCAGCCACACCGGGATCGACTTCCACGCGGCGTCCGGCACCTCCGTCCACGCGGTCGGGGCCGGTACCGTCGTCGAGGCCGGCTGGGGCGGTGCGTACGGCAATCAAGTCGTGATCAAGATGCATGACGGTACGTACACCCAGTACGGACATCTGTCGTCCATCGGGGTGTCGGTGGGCCAGACCGTCACCCCCGGCCAGCAGATCGCCCTCTCCGGCGCCACCGGCAACGTCACCGGGGCGCACCTGCACTTCGAGGCCCGCACCTCCCCGGAGTACGGCTCGGACATCGACCCCGTGGCCTACCTCCGCTCCCACGGCGTCGACGTCTGACGCCACCGGCACCGCCACCCCCCTCCACGCAGCCCCGGTTCCTCCCCAGAGAGCCGGGGCTTTCGGCGTTCCCGGGCGCTTCCCGTGACCCCGCTACGCCCGCCCTTTCCGGCGTCCCGCTGTCCAAAAAATATCCATGGATTCCGGATGCCCGTCGGAAATTCCCGCGCACTGCCATAGAGTCGCTGAACAGGCGTCAATCGCCGACGTTTCACGGGGATTAAGGCGGAGGTCGGTCATGCGTATTCCGGCGCACTCGGTATGCACGGCGATCCGGGACGACATCGTCGCCGGTGTCTACGAGCGCGGCAGCCGGCTCACCGAGGAACTGCTCGCCCGCCGCTACGGCGTCTCCCGCGTCCCCGTGCGCGAGGCGCTGCGCACCCTGGAGGCGGAGGGCTTCGTGGTGACCCGGCGGCACGCGGGCGCGTGCGTGGCCGAACCGACCGAGCAGGAGGCCGCCGACCTACTGGAGATGCGCCTGCTGCTGGAGCCCCTCGGCGCCGCGCGGGCCGCCCAGCGCCGCACCGAGGCCCACCTCAAAGTGCTGCGCGGCCTGGTCAGACTGGGGCAGGAGCGGGCCAGGCGGGGCCACAGCGAGGACCTGCGCTCCCTGGGGGGCTGGTTCCACGAGACGCTCGCCCAGGCCGCGGGCAGCGCCGCCCTGACCGCCACGCTGACCCAGTTGCGGCACCGCATCGCCTGGATGTACGCCGTGGACGCGCCGGCCAGCCCGGTCGACTCCTGGGCCGAGCACGGCGCGATCGTCGACGCGGTGGCCCGCGGCGACGGCGAGCGTGCGCGGTCGCTCACCGCGCTGCACGCCGAGCGGTCGACGGCGGTCCACCGGCTGCGCTTCGGTCCCGGTGCCGACCGGGCGGAGCGTGTGAGGAACTCGCAACATCCAGTAAACACGCCGAGCCTGCGCCATTAACACGGACGCCGTATACAAAGAGGGAGTAATTCTCCGGGGGTTATTTTTGCTGCCCTTTTGCCGCCGCTTCTCAAGACGATGCCGAAAGCATATTCGGGAGCCCGGCGCGAAAAAGGCGGAGCCGTGCCGACCGGAAGAGGTCGGCACGGCTCCGCCCATTTCAGGCGATCCGGCTCAGACGGTCTCGGGAAGCTCCTCGAGCCC
The DNA here is from genome assembly GCF_042899225.1 of Streptomyces sp. NPDC000134. Taxonomy (NCBI): domain Bacteria; kingdom Bacillati; phylum Actinomycetota; class Actinomycetes; order Kitasatosporales; family Streptomycetaceae; genus Streptomyces; species Streptomyces sp. NPDC000134. Next base: position 81,159 of record NZ_JBIAZN010000016.1, on the reverse strand, counting down.
CTCGGCGACCAGCTTCGCCAGACGGTCCAGGGCGGCGTCCGCGCCCTCGGCGTCCGACGCGAGGACGATCTCCTCGCCGCCCTGGGCGCCCAGGCCCAGGACGGCCAGCATGGAGCCCGCGTTGACGGGGTTGCCGTCGGCCTTGGCGATCGTGACCGGGACGCCGGTGGCCGTGGCGGCTCGGACGAAGATGGAGGCGGGGCGGGCGTGGAGACCCTCGGCCCAGCCGACGTTGACGCGGCGCTCAGCCATGTGTTGCTGCCCTTCGGTGTTCAGGGTTGTCTAGACCAGTTTCCCATACGGTGAAGAGTGCCCGGAGCGGCCGGTGCCGCGCGCCGGCGGGCGGGTCGGACCGCGGCCTCGGCTTGGCCCCGCCCTCCCACAGACTGCCTCGCGCCGTTGTCGTACGCGAGCCGTACTCTGGGGCCCATGCAGACCTCGTCGGACCGGCACGAGTACCCCGCCCACTGGGAGGCCGACGTGGTGCTGCGCGACGGCGGCACCGCACGCGTCCGCCCGATCACCGTCGACGACGCCGACCGCCTGGTCAGCTTCTACGAGCAGGTCTCCGACGAGTCGAAGTACTACCGCTTCTTCGCACCGTACCCCCGCCTGTCCGCCAAGGACGTCCACCGCTTCACGCACCACGACTTCGTGGACCGGGTGGGGCTCGCGGCCACGGTGGGCGGCGAGTTCATCGCGACCGTGCGGTACGACCGCATCGGCGCCGACGGGACGCCCGCCACCGCACCGGCCGACGAGGCCGAGGTCGCCTTCCTGGTGCAGGACGCCCACCAGGGACGGGGTGTCGCCTCCGCCCTCCTCGAACACATCGCGGCCGTCGCGCGGGAGCGCGGCATCCGCCGCTTCGCCGCCGAGGTACTGCCCGCCAACACCAAGATGATCAAGGTGTTCATGGACGCCGGGTACACCCAGAAGCGCAGCTTCGAGGACGGCGTGGTCCGCCTGGAGTTCGACCTCGAACCCACCGACCGCTCCCTCGCCGTGCAGTACGCACGCGAACAGCGCGCCGAGGCACGCTCGGTACGGCGGCTGCTCACGCCCGGCTCGGTCGCCGTCGTCGGCGCCGGACGCACACCCGGCGGCGTGGGCCGCGGCGTCCTCGGCAACATCCGGGACGCGGGCTTCACCGGCAGGCTGTACGCCGTGAACCGCGCCTTCCCCGAGGACCAGGAGGACCTGGACGGCGTGCCCGCCCACCGCTCGGTGCGGGACATCGACGGGCCCGTCGACCTGGCGGTCGTCGCCGTCCCCGCAGAGCACGTCCCCGAGGTGGTCGCCGAGTGCGGCGAGCACGGCGTGCAGGGCCTGGTGGTGATCTCCGCCGGGTATGCCGAGAGCGGCCCCGACGGACGCGAGCGCCAGCGCGCCCTCGTGCGGCACGCCCGCGCGTACGGGATGCGCATCATCGGCCCCAACGCCTTCGGCATCGTGAACACCTCCCCCGAGGTGCGGCTCAACGCCTCCCTCGCGCCCGAGATGCCGCGCACCGGCCGGATCGGGCTGTTCGCCCAGTCCGGCGCCATCGGCATCGCCCTGCTCTCCCGGCTGCACCGGCGCGGCGGCGGCGTCACCGGCGTCACCGGCGTCTCCACCTTCGTCTCGTCCGGCAACCGGGCCGACGTCTCGGGCAACGACGTGCTCCAGTACTGGTACGACGACCCGGACACCGACGTCGCCCTGATGTACCTGGAGTCCATCGGCAACCCGCGCAAGTTCACGCGCCTGGCCCGCCGGACGGCCGCCGCCAAGCCACTGGTCGTCGTGCAGGGCGCCCGGCACGGCGGCGCGGCACCGCAGGGGCACGCCGTACGCGCCACGCGCCTGCCGCACGCGACGGTCTCCGCGCTGCTGCGGCAGGCCGGCGTGATCCGGGTCGACACGATCACCGAACTGGTCGACGCGGGCCTGCTGCTGGCCCGCCAGCCGCTGCCCGCCGGGCCCCGGGTGGCGATCCTCGGGAACTCCGAGTCCCTGGGCCTGCTCACCTACGACGCGTGTCTCTCCGAGGGCCTGCGCCCGCTGCCGCCGCGCGACCTGACGACGGCGGCCACCCCGGAGGACTTCCGCGCGGCGCTGTCCCGGGCGCTGGCCGACGACACCTGCGACGCCGTGGTCGTGACCGCGATCCCCTCGCTCGGCGAGGGCTCGGCGGGCGACGCGGCCCTGGCCCACGCCCTGCGGTCGGCGGCGGCCGCCGTCCCCACCAAGCCGGTCCTGGTGGTCCACGTCGAACTGGGCGGCCTCGCCGAGGCCCTCTCGGCGGCGACCAGCACGGCCCCGCAGCCACCGCCACCGGCCACGGCCGCCGGACCGACACCGGCCTCGGCCGCCGGACCGGCACCGACACCGGCCTCGGCCGCCGGACCGGCACCGACACCCGCCTCGGCCGCCGGACCGGCACCGACACCGGCCACGGCCCCCGGACCGACGCCCGGCACGGCACCCGAGCCGGGCCCGCCACCCGTGCCGGCGCCCGCGCCCGTGCCCGCGCCCGCGCCCGCCGTGGAGGCCGGCCCGCCCTCCCCCGGGGCGGCACCTCCCACCGAGCCACTCCCCGCCCAGCCACCCTCCACCCGAACACCCCCCACAGCGGCACCCCCCGCCCCCAACCCCCCCGAAGGCACCCACCTCATCCCCGCCTACCCCGCCGCCGAGCGGGCCGTCCGGGCCCTCGCGCAGGCCGTCGCCTACGCGCAGTGGCGGCGCGACGCCGCCGACCCCGGCAAGGTCCCGGAGTACGAGGACATCGACGAGAAAGGCGCCGCCGAGCAGATCGGCACCCTCCTCGCCCGCGGGCAGGGCCTCACGCTCGGCCCGGCGGAGACCTGCGCACTGCTCGGCCGGTACGGCATCGAGGTCCACCGCGCCCTGCCCGCCCCCACCCCCGACGAGGCCGTCGCCGCCGCGACCGCCCTCGGCTACCCGGTCGCCCTCAAGGCCACCGCCCCGCACCTGCGGCACCGCGCCGACCTGGGCGGCGTACGCCTGGACCTGGCGGACGAGGGGCAACTGCGCCGGGCGTACGAGGAGCTGACCGGGCTGTTCGGCGCGCCGGCGGAGCTGCGGCCGGTGGTGCAGCGGATGGCACCGCGCGGGGTCGACACGGTCGTCCGCGCGGTCATCGACCCGGCGGCCGGGGCGGTGCTCTCCTTCGGTCTGGCGGGGGCGGCCACCCAGTTGCTGGGCGATGTGGCGCACCGCCTGATCCCGGTCACCGACCGGGAAGCCATCTCGCTCGTCCGTTCGATCCGGACCGCTCCGCTGCTGTTCGGCTGGCGCGGCTCCGCCCCGGTCGACAGCGCCGCCCTGGAGGAACTGCTGCTGCGGGTCTCCCGCCTGGTCGACGACCACCCCGAGGTCGTCGCGGTCACGCTGGAACCGGTGGTCGTCGCCCCGCGCGGCCTGAGCGTCCTCGGCGCCTCGGTCCGCCTCGCCCCGCCGCCCGCCAGGGACGACCTCGGCCCCCGTACGCTCCCGGCGTACTGACCGGCACCAGGAGCGCACGACCGTGTCTGGCAGTCAGTGGTCCCCCGTAGGATGGACGGCATGGCCAAGACCAGTACGACGACCCAGGGGCTGCGTGCGGCGATCGAGCGCAGCGGCTACTACCCGGCCCTCGTGGCCGAGGCGGTGGAGGCCGCCGTGGGCGGCGAGCCCATGCGGTCGTACCTGGTCCACCAGGAGACCACGTTCGATCAGAACGAGGTGCGCCGGCATGTGACGGTGCTCGTCCTCACCGACCACCGCTTCATCGTCAGCCACACCGACGAGCAGGCCGCCGACGACACCTCCCCGACGCCGTACGCCACGACGTCCACGGAGTCCGTCAAGCTCGGCCGGATCTCCTCCATCGTGGTCAGCCGGGTGGTCGCCAACCCCGAGCAGTACACGCCGGGCACGCTGCCCCGCGAGATCGTGCTGACCATCGGCTGGGGCGCCGTCTCCCGGATCGATCTGGAGCCCGCCGCCTGCGGCGACCCCAACTGCGAGGCGGACCACGGCTACACGGGCAGCTCCACCGCCGACGACCTCAGCCTGCGGGTCAGCGAGGCCGGCGACGGCCCCGAGACGGTACGCCAGGCGCTCGCCTTCGCCCAGGCACTCTCCGAGGCGACCGCGGACACCGGCCGCTGATGTCCCGCCCCTCTCCCTACGCCGCCCACGACCGGGGACGCCCCGCGTCCGCCCCGCCGCCGGCCACCGCCTGGGACACCGACCCCGAGCCGCTCCCCATCGGCTCCGCGCCCGTGCCCGAGTACGGCAGCGGCTCGCTCGCCGATCTGCTGCCCACCCTCGCCGCCGGCATGGCCGTCCCCGGCATGACCGCGGCGATCGGCGAGCTGGCCCCGGCCGACCGCGCGTGCGTCTTCCTGATCGACGGCCTCGGCTGGGAGCAGCTCCGCGCGCACCCCGAGTACGCCCCCTTCATGACCTCGCTGCTCGGCAGCTCGCGCGGCGGCACCGGGCGCCCCATCACGGCCGGCTACCCGGCGACGACCGCCACCTCGCTGGCCTCGGTCGGCACCGGCCTGCCCCCCGGCGCCCACGGCCTGCCCGGCTACACCGTGCGCAACCCCGCCACCGGCGAGCTGATGAACCAGTTGCGCTGGCAGCCCTGGACCGACCCGCACCTCTGGCAGCCGCGCCCCACCGTCTTCCAGTTGGCGCACGACGCGGGCGTGCACGCCGTGCAGGTCTCCGCCCCGACCTTCCAGAACACCCCGCTGACCAAGGTCGCGCTCAGCGGCGGCACCTTCCTCGGCCGGCTCCCCGGCGAGGAGCGCATGGACCTGGCCGCCGAGCAACTGGCCGCCGGCGACCGCTCCCTGGTCTACACGTACTACTCCGAGGTCGACGGCGCCGGACACCGCTTCGGCGTCGACTCCGACTCCTGGCGCGGCCAGCTCGGCCGCGTCGACCTGCTCGTCCAGCGGCTGGCCGAGCAGTTGCCCCCGCGCAGCGTGCTCTACGTCACCGCCGACCACGGCATGATCGACGTGCCCTTCGACGAGGAGCACCGCATCGACTTCGACGCGGACTGGGAGCTGCGGGCCGGCGTCGCCCTCCTCGGCGGCGAGGGCCGCGCCCGACATGTCTACGCCGTGCCGGGCGCCGCCGACGACGTACTGGCCTGCTGGCGGGAGGTGCTCGGCGAGCAGTTCTGGGTGGCCTCGCGGGACGAGGCGATCGCGGCGGGCTGGTTCGGCCCGCACGTGGACGCGCGTGTGTACGACCGCATCGGCGACGTGATCGCCGCCGCCCGGGACGACGTGCTGCTCATCGCCTCCGAGCGGGAGCCGAAGGAGTCGGCGATGGTCGGCAACCACGGCTCGATGACCCCTGCCGAGCAGTTGGTCCCCCTGCTCGAAGTACGCTCCTGAAACCCCCGGGGACCTCCGCAGCCCCCAGGTCCCGTCCGACCCCGCCGAAAGGTGTTCGCCCTGTCATGCCCGAGCTGGTGTTCTTCTCCGGAACGATGGACTGCGGGAAGTCGACACTGGCTCTCCAGATCGAGCACAACCGCTCGGCGCGCGGCCTGGCCGGCATGATCTTCACGCGCGACGACCGCGCGGGCGAGGGCAAGCTCTCCTCACGGCTCGGCCTGGTCACCGACGCGGTCGAGGTCGAGGACGGCGCCGACCTGTACGCGCATCTGGTCGACCACCTCTCGCGGGGCGGCCGGGCGGACTACGTGATCGCCGACGAGGCGCAGTTCCTGGCGCCCGAGCAGATCGACCAGCTCGCCCGCGTGGTCGACGACCTCGACCTGGACGTGTACGCCTTCGGCATCACCACCGACTTCCGCTCCAAGCTGTTCCCGGGCTCCCAGCGGCTGGTCGAACTCGCCGACCGCGTGGAGGTGCTCCAGGTGGAGGCCCTGTGCTGGTGCGGGGCCCGCGCCACGCACAACGCCCGTACGTTGGGCGGTGTCATGGTGGTCGAGGGCGCCCAGGTGGTCGTCGGCGATGTGACCCACTCCTCCGACGAGATCGGCTACGAGGTGCTCTGCCGGCGTCACCACCGGCGCCGCATGACGGCGGCCTCGGCCCGCGCGGCGGCCCTGTCGCCGGACGTACTCCCGATGTCGAACGCCTGAACGGTCCCACTGCTGGGCGTCGACCGCCCGAGCGCCGGAGCGCGCGGCGCCCGCGCCCTGCGCTCAGCCCTGTGCTCACCCCGCGCTCTGCAACAGCGCGAACCGCGCCCCCTCCGGGTCGGCCACCATGGCCGCCCGCCCCCGCGAGGTCTCCCGCACCGGCCGCAGCACCTGCCCGCCCAGGCCGGCCAGCCGCGCCACGCTCTCGTCGACGTCGGCGGCCTCGAAGTACGTCACCCAGTGCGGCCCCCGGTCGCGCGGCAGGGCGTTGCCCACCCCGTGGATACCGGCGACGGGCCGGCCGCCGACGCGCAGGACGACGTAGTCGGAGCCGGCGGAGTCCACCGGGTCCCGGGCGTGCCCGAAGGCGTTCTCGTAGAACTTGGCGACCCCGGCCGTCTCGTAGGTCATCAGTTCGTTCCAGGCGGGCGTGCCCGGCACCCCGGTGAGGGCGGTGCCCAGGTGGGCCGCGGCCTGCCAGACGCCGAAGACGGCGCCCGCCGGGTCGGAGCCGATCGCCATCCGCCCGGCCTCGGCCGCGTCCAGCGGCCCCACGCCGATCGTGCCCCCGCAGATCCGGACCGTGGCGGCCGTGCGGTCCACGTCGTCGGAGGCGAGGTACGGCGTCCAGGCGACGGGCAGGTGCCGGTCGGTCGGCGACTGGCCGATGCCCGCCACCTCCCGCCCGCCGAGCAGGGCCCGCACATAGGGGCCGAGCTGCTGGGGACCGGGCCGGAACTCCCAGTCGAACAGCGCTGCGTAGAACTCCTGGGTGGCGGCCAGCCCGTGCACCATCAGACTCACCCAGCAGGGTGTGCCGGGCGCGAGCCGGGCGGGCGGATCACCGGCCCGGCCGGCCGGTCCCCGTACATCGGTCATCGTCACTCTTCTCCCGGCCCCTCACGGTGGCCGTGTCGCTTCCGCTCGGACGGCCCCCGTCGCCGATGCCGGCACCGGCCCCCCGCTCACGCGCGCTCCGGGCCCACCCTGGGACGGTCCGCCCGTCGGCGGACGCCGCCCGGAGGTGCCCCGGCCGTTTCCGCGCGAGGGCTGACAGATACTGCCCGGATGTACAGCACGTGCTCGGTCCCGCACTCGGGGTGACCAGGGCTGCCCGGCGGGCAGAGTAGCCCGACAATGCCCCGGCGGCCACCCGGTGGGCCAGGATGGTGGCCATGAACGTCATCATTTCCGCATCCGAACTCGCGAGCGACCTGGCGGGTGCCCGGCCGCCGGTCCTGCTCGACGTCCGCTGGCAGCTCAGCATGGCCAAGGCGACCGGCGCGCCCCCCTTCGACGGCCGGGCCGAGTACGCGGCCGGTCACCTTCCCGGCGCCGTCTTCGTCGACCTGGACCGGGAACTCGCGGCCCCGCCCGGCCGGGGCGGCCGGCATCCGCTGCCGGACCTCGCGGAGTTCGGTGCCGCGATGCGCCGCGCGGGCGTGTCGGCGGACCGGCCGGTGGTCGTGTACGACGGCGGGCAGGGCTGGGCGGCGGCACGCGCCTGGTGGCTGCTGCGCTGGACGGGTCACCCGGACGTGCGGGTCCTCGACGGCGGCCTCGCGGCCTGGCAGGGCCCGCTGTCGACGGAGGTGCCGCACCCCGAGCCGGGCGACTTCGAGCCGGTGCCGGGCGGGTCGGGCCTGCTCGACGCGGACGCCGCCGCGGCGCTGGCCCGGTCGGGGCTGCTGCTGGACGCCCGCGCGGGGGAGCGGTACCGGGGCGAGGTCGAGCCGATCGACCCGGTGGGCGGGCACATCCCGGGCGCGGTGTCGGCGCCGACCACGCGGAACGTGGGCCCGGACGGCCGGTTCCTGCCCGCCGGGGAACTCAGGTCCCGGTTCGAGGCGCTGGGCGTCACGGGGGGCACCGAGGTGGGCGTGTACTGCGGCTCGGGCGTCTCCGCCGCCCACGAGGTACTGGCACTGGCGGTGGCCGGGGTGCCGGCCGCGCTCTACGCGGGGTCCTGGTCGGAGTGGTCCGCCAACCCGGACCGCCCGGTGGCCGTGGGCCCGGACCCGCAGTAGTACGAAAAGGACCGCCGTACGGGAAGGACCGCCGTACGGGAGACCGCCGTACGGGAACGACCGCCGTACGGGAACGGCCGCAGTACGAGAACGGCCGCACCCCGCCCGGGGTGCGGCCCCTCCAGCCACTTACGACGTGCTACTCCTGCTTCTTGCGCCGCGTACCGAACACGATCTCGTCCCAGCTCGGCACCGCCGCCCGGCGTCCCGGACGGACGCCGTCCGCCTCGGCCTGGCGGTCGGTGGAGCCGGTCAGGCGGTCCCGGTGGCTGCCGACGGAGCGCGGCATGAGCACATCGGCGTAGGCGGAGCCGGCACCGGCCGACGCCGCGGGGGCCGGGGGCTCCTCGGCGACCGGTTCCTCGACCGGCTCCGCCGGGGGCTCCGGCGCGGACACCGGGCGCTCGGGGACGACCAGGTCGCCCCGGAAGCTCGGCACCGCCTCCAGCAGGCTGGTCAGCGAGTCCCGCTCGCTCGCGGTCTCCTCGGCGGCCGGTTCGGTCGGCTGCGCGGGCAGGCCGGGCCGCTCGCGGTCGCCGGGCCGGTCCAGCGGCCGGTCGCGCGGCAGCCGGGCGATGCGCGGCACGAAGGGGAAGCTGGGCTCGGGCGCGGCCAGGTCGTCGGACTCGCCGATGAGGGCGCGCGCTTCCTCGTCGACGGCCTGGACGAGCCGCCGGGGCGGGTCGTAGGTCCAGCTCGCCGAGTGCGGTTCGCCCGCGACCCGGTAGACGAGGAGGACCTCCCAGGTGCCGTCGTCGCGGCGCCAGGAGTCCCACTGGACGGTGTCCTTCTCGGCGCCGCGGATCAGCAGCCGCTCCTGCACGGCCTCGCCGAGGGGCGGGCCGGAGTTCTCGCCGGGGCGGCGCACGGGGGTCTTGCGGGCCCGCTCGGCCATGAAGGCGCGCTCGGCGAGCACGGGTCCCTCGAAACGGCGAACGCGGTCGACGGGGATGCCGGCCATCTGGGCGACCTCTTCCGCGGTCGCGCCGGCTCGTATCCGCGCTTGGATGTCGCGGGGGCGGAGGTGGCTCTCCACCTCGATCTCGATCTGGCCGAGGCGGGGACGGTCGCCGCGCACGGCGGCGCGGAGCCGTTCGTCGATCGGAAGCGTGTACTCCGTGCTGTCCGCAGCCTTCAGCACCAGCCGTGTGCCGTCATTCGAGACGGCCACGACACGCAGTTCGGGCATGGGGACCTCCCGGGTGGTGCCTGCCGACGTCACGTGCGTCGCTGCTTCCGCTCTGTCGAGTGTGGCCTGCCCGGGTGCAGCCTGCCACAACCTTGCCGAGTTGCCCGGCGTGTCGGGCGGTGGCCCTGGATCGCCGTTATGGCACGGTTACCTGTTCGCAACGCTAAGTGACCAACTCCGTCACCCTGTGCACCCTGCCCCCCTCCCGGCGGACCTTGCGGGCCCCGTGCCCCCGGACGGGAGACCGGGCCCAGGGCTCGCAACAGTACTCCATTTGGGCCACGTGCGTGGATTGGCACGCCGTCCAACTTGTGTCCGGCGATCTTGGACGTGGCCTACTTCACGCAATCCCCAGAAACGGAACTAATGGTTTCGTCCCTACGTCCCCTTCTCGTGTAGTTGTTGGATCACGTACGGAAAGACAGGGCAAGGTCCGTATATGCGCGAAAGGTCCGGTGTCACAGGCGAGGCGGAGACCCGGGAGGGGAGTGGTACGGGAGCCGACGGCTCCGCGGGGCGCGGGCGGATCGACCTGAGCGTGCCCCAGGTGGCGGGCAGTGCCCTGGCGGCCGTGGTGGCCGCCAAGCTGGCCTCGTCCTTCGGGGTGTACGGCACGATCCTCGGCGCCGGTCTGGTCAGTGCCATCGCGACCTGCGGCGGCACGGTCTTCCAGCACTTCTTCAGGCGCACGGGCGAGCAGTGGAAGGTCAAGCGCACCGCCGAGCGACCCCTGGTGACGGCGGACGTGGCGTCCGGCCCGTCGCTCACGGGGGAGTTCGGCGAGGGCACGGTCTACCGAGCGCGGGTCAGGAGCTGGAAGCGGCCGGTGATCGCCGCCGCCCTGGTCTTCGGCGTGACCATGGGCGGCATAACCGCCTACGAACTCGTCTCCGGTCACAACCTGAGCGGCGGCGCGAGCACGACCGTCGGCGACGCCCTGTCCGGCCACGGCAAGTCCTCGTCGGACTCCGGCGACCCGGACGACCAGGACGACCAGGACGAGCCGGGCGGTTCCGGGGGCCCGGACGGCTCCGGGGACGCCACGACCTCCCCGAGCCCCGGCCCGGACGGCACCGGGTCCGGCACCGGTCCGGCGGCCACCCCGTCCGGCTCGGCGAGCGGTGACGCGGGCACCTCGCCGGGCGACAGCTCCGAGCAGGACGGCGGTACGCGGTCCACGACACCGGCGCCGACCGCCACCGGCGGCCAGGACCCGACCGCCGGCCCCGGCGGCTCGGCTACGGCCCCAGCACCCTCCGCAAGTAGTCGTTCGCAAAGCGGCGATCAGGGTCAAGACGGTCCCGCAGCGCCGTGAACTCACCGAAGCGCGGATACACCCGGGAGAAGTACTCGGCGTCCCGGGTGTGCACCTTCCCCCAGTGCGGCCGCCCCTCGTGCGCGACGAAGAGACGCTCGGCGGCCGTGAAGTACGACCGGTAGGGCGCCCCCCGGAACATGTGGACGGCGATGTAGGCGGTGTCCCGGCCGGACGCGGTGGACAGCGTGATGTCGTCGGCCGGGGCGGTGCGCACCTCGACGGGGAAGCTGATCCGCAGCGGCGAGCGGTCCACCATCGCCTTCAGCTCGCGCAGCGTGTCCACGACGGCCTCGCGCGGAACCGCGTACTCCATCTCCACGAACCGCACCCGGCGCGGCGAGGTGAACACCTTGTACGGGATGTCGGTGTACGTCCGCGCGGACAGCGCCCGGCTGGAGACCCGGGCGATCCCCGGGATCGTGGCGGGCACCGCGCGGCCCACCAGGTTGGCCGCCTGGAAGACGCCATTGGAGAGGAACTCGTCCTCGAACCAGCCCTTGAACCGTCCCACCGGCCGCTCCGGGCCGGCGCTGCGGTTGTTGCGCTTGGTGGTGGTGCTGCCGGTGTGCGGGAACCAGTAGAACTCGAAGTGCTCGTTCTCCGCCCACAGGTGATCGAACTCGGCGAGGACCCGGTCGAACGGCATGGGTTCCTCGCGGGCCGTGAGCAGGAAGACCGGTTCGACGGCGAAGGTGATCGCGGTGACGACGCCCAGCGCGCCGAGCCCTATCCGGGCGGCGGCGAAGACGTCCGGGTTCTCGGCCGGGGAGCAGGTGAGCACCGAGCCGTCGGCGGTGACCAGTTCCAGGGCGCGGATCTGGGCGGCGATCGAACCGGAGTCACGGCCCGTGCCGTGGGTGCCGGTGCTGACCGCCCCGGAGACGGTCTGCTCCATGATGTCGCCCATGTTGGCCAGCGACAGACCCTCGCGGGCGAGCGCCAGGTTGAGCCTCTTGAGCGGAGTACCGGCCTCCACCGTGACGGTCATGGCATCGCGGTCGATGTCGCGTATGCCGGTCAACAGTTGAGGGCGGATCAACACTCCGTCGGTGGCCGCTATGGACGTGAACGAGTGCCCCGTGCCCACGGCCTTGACGGTCAGCCCGTCCTCGGCGGCCCGGCGCACCGCCTCGGCCAGTTCCTCGACGGAGGCGGGAGCGACCTCCCGCGCGGGGCGGGCGGAGACATTGCCTCCCCAGTTACGCCAGGTTCCGTTCTTCCCGCTCGCCGTGCGTGTGCTGCTCAACGGTCCCTCCCCGACCCGGGGCCGGCCGCTTGAGCCGGCGGTACCCGAGGAAACCGACCGTGACCGCGACGGCACCGGCGACGGCCGGCACCCCGTACCCGGCGCGTGCCCCGGCCGCGTCGATCACCCAGCCCCCCGCGGAGGAACCGAGCGCGACACCGACCGCGAGCCCGGTGCTCACCCAGGTCATGCCCTCGGTGAGCTGCGCGCGTGGTACGTGCTCTTCGATGAGGGACATGGTCGTGATCATCGTCGGAGCGATGGACAGACCCGCAACGAACAGCGCCACGGCCAGAAACGGCAGGTTCCCGACCAGTAGGAGGGGGATCATACTCACGGCCATCGCACAGACGCCCAGCAGCCAGCGCCGCTCCGGCGCCCCCGCGAAGCGCAGCAGCCCGAACACCATGCCCGCCACGCACGATCCGCCCGCGTACACGGCCAGGACCAGGCTCGCGGCGGCCTTGTGCCCCTCCTCCTCGGCGAAGGCGACGGTGACCACGTCGACCGCCCCGAAGATCGCCCCGGTCGCCACGAACGTGGCCACGAAGACCTGCAGCCCCCGGGAGCGCAGCGCGCTGCCGCCACCGCTGGGCCCGCGCGGGTGCGGCTCCGGCTCGGTGGCCCGCTGCGCGGTCAGCCAGAAGACGCCCACCGCCAGGAAGCAGGCGGCCAGCAGCGGTCCGGCCTCCGGGAACCAGGCGGTGGACAGGCCGATGGAGATGATCGGCCCGAAGATGAAGCAGACCTCGTCGACGACGGACTCGAAGGAGTACGCGATGTGCAACTGGGGGGTGCCCCGGTACAGGGTCGCCCAGCGGGCCCGCACCATCGCGCCGACGCTCGGCACGCAGCCGATGCCGACGCAGGCGACGAACAGGACCCATTCCGGCCACCCGTAGGAGGCGGCGAGCAGCAGCAGGGCCGCGGCGGCCAGGGATATCAGGGTCGCCGGACGCATCACCCGCCGCTGCCCGTACTGGTCCACCAGGCGCGAGACCTGGGGGCCGGCCACGGCGGCGGCGAGCGCGATGGTGGCGGAGAGCGCACCGGCCAGTCCGTACCGCCCGGTGAGCTGCGAGACCATGGTCACCACGCCGATGCCCATCATCGACAGCGGCATCCGGCCGAGGAAGCCCGCGGCGGAGAAGCCCTTGGAGCCGGGGGCGGCGAACAGGGCGCGGTACGGGCTGGCCAACGTTGTCTCCGGAGGAAAACGGCTCGGTGCGACTGGGCGCGGACGGCCCCGACGGCACGGGCGGCTCGGTGCGGGCCAGAAGGCCCAGTAAGGTTCGAACGCAGCCAAGACAGCTTACTGCTTAGGTCACCCTAACGCACCCTCCCGGACCGGTCGGCGCACAGGTGACATCCCCCGCCGTTTCCCGGCTGTCAGTGCCGGGTGGCAGGATCGAGACATGCCAGACGTGCTTGACGCCACCCCTTACGACGCCCTGCTGCTGCTCTCCTTCGGCGGCCCGGAAGGCCCCGACGACGTGGTCCCGTTCCTGGAGAACGTGACGCGCGGGCGGGGCATCCCCAAGGAACGCCTGAAGGAGGTGGGGCAGCACTACTTCCTCTTCGGCGGGATCAGCCCCATCAACGACCAGAACCGCGCGCTGCTGGACGCCCTGCGCGAGGACTTCGCCGAGCACGGCCTGGACCTGCCGGTCTACTGGGGCAACCGCAACTGGGCGCCTTACCTGACGGACACCCTGCGCGAGATGGTCCGCGACGGCCGGCGCCGCGTCCTCGTCCTCGCCACCAGCGCGTACGCCTCGTACTCGGGCTGCCGCCAGTACCGCGAGAATCTCGCCGACGCGCTGGCCGCCCTCCAGGAGGAGGGCCTGGAGCCGCCGAGGGTCGACAAGCTGCGGCACTACTTCAACCACCCGGGCTTCGTCGAGCCGATGGTCGACGGCGTCCTGCGCTCCCTGGCCGACCTCCCCGAGGAGGTCCGCGACGGTGCCCACATCGCGTTCACCACCCACTCCATCCCGACCTCCGCCGCGGACACCTCCGGCCCCGTCGAGGAGCACGGCGACGGCGGCGCGTACGTCCGGCAGCACCTGGACGTGGCCCGTCTGATCGCCGACGCGGTCCGCGAGCGCACCGGCGTGGACCACCCCTGGCAGCTCGTCTACCAGTCGCGTTCCGGCGCCCCGCACATCCCGTGGCTGGAGCCCGACATCTGTGACCACCTGGCGGAGCGGCAGGCGGCCGGCGTCCCCGCCGTGGTGATGGCCCCCATCGGCTTCGTCTCCGACCACATGGAGGTCCTCTACGACCTCGACACGGAGGCCGAGGCCAAGGCCGAGGAGCTGGGCCTGCCGGTGCGCCGCTCGGCCACCGTCGGCGCCGACCCGCGGTTCGCCACGGCCGTCCGCGACCTGGTCCTGGAGCGCGCCGCCGGCGAGCGGGGCCAGGCGGTCACCCGGTGCGCCCTGGGCGCGCTGGGCGCCGGCCACGACGTCTGCCCGGTGGGCTGCTGCCCGGCCCGCGCCCCCCGCCCCGCCGCCGCGGGCGCCGACAGCCCCTACGCGTGAGGAGCCCCGTGACCGACGTGACCGACCCCCTGCACGCCGAGCTGCTCGCGATCGCGCGGGAGGCCGCCCGCCGCGCGGGCGAGCTGCTGCGGGACGGCCGCCCGGCCGACCTCGCGGTCGCCGCGACCAAGTCCAGCCCGATCGACGTGGTCACCGAGATGGACATCGCGGCCGAGAAGCTGATCACCGGGCTGATCGCCGACCGCCGTCCGGACGACGGCTTCCTCGGCGAGGAGGGCGCCTCCTCGGAGGGCACCAGCGGCGTCCGCTGGGTGATCGACCCGCTCGACGGCACGGTCAACTACCTGTACGGGCTGCCCACCTGGTCCGTCTCCATCGCCGCCGAGCAGGACGGCGAGCGGGTGGTCGGGGTGGTGGCGGCGCCGATGCGCGGGGAGACGTACCACGCGGTCCGCGGTCACGGCGCTTGGGCGACGGGTCCCTGGGACGGGGAGCGGGCGCTCGCCTGCCGCCCCGCGCCGCCGCTGGACCAGGCCCTGGTCTCCACCGGGTTCAACTACGTCACCGCCGTGCGCGCCCACCAGGCGGAGGTCGCCCGGCAGCTCATCCCGCGCCTGCGGGACATCCGGCGGGGCGGTTCGGCCGCGGTCGACCTGTGCGACCTGGCCGCCGGCCGGCTCGACGGCTACTACGAGCGCGGCCTGCACCCCTGGGACGTCGCCGCGGGCGACCTGATAGCCCGCGAGGCGGGCGCGCTGACCGGCGGACGCCCCGGGGAACGCCCGTCCTACGACCTGACGGTCGCGGCCACCCCGGGCGTCTTCGAGCCCCTCCAGGGCCTCCTGGAAGACCTCGGCGCCTGGCACGACTGACCCCGCCGGGCGGCCCGGCCCGGCCCCACAAGCAGGAACCCCGGCGCTGTTTCCCGCCGGGGTTCTCGTGCTCACGGGCCGGTCAGAGGCTGGGCGCGCTTACCTCCACGCCATGTTCGGCGGCGAGGCGGCGGAGGTCGTCCAGTTCGCCGAGTTCCACCTCGACGAGGAACTCGTCGCCCTCGTCACGGGCCCGCGACAGGTCGGACTCGGTCGCCTTTATGCGCTGCAGAAGTCCTGCGGTGAAAGCGTCCATGCTGCGCCCCCTCGTCCTGGGTCGTGGGTCTATGGCACGGGGGTGTGCCGTCGGGAAGGGGCGATCACGTCTGCGACAGGTGCCCAGCGCCGCTCGGCCGGGCGGCGACGGTGCCGGACACCCGCGCCCGCCCTGCGGCGAACAGTCGCCGCGCACCGCTGGTCCTGCGGTACGGGCAGAGCGTGATCGCGGGGTGTAAAGCCGTCCTCCCCCCGCTCCCTTCCGCGGAAACCTCAACCGGGCGAGAAAATCCCGTATTCCCGTCCGGCCCGTCTGCCCCGTGACGGACCGGTGAACACAGGGCCCCCGGCCCGTGGCGGCCGCGGACCGCCTTACCCCCGACTTATGGCCGAAAAGGGCAGGATGGAGGCAACACACTCACCCGGACCCCTGCCCGCGCGTGCCCCGAGGGGGCCGTCCGGGCGGACACAGGAAGGACAAGCGACGTGCGCGTACTCGTCGTCGAGGACGAGCAACTGCTCGCCGATGCGGTGGCCACCGGACTGCGCCGGGAGGCCATGGCCGTCGACGTCGTGTACGACGGTGCGGCCGCCCTGGAGCGCATCGGCGTCAACGACTACGACGTGGTCGTCCTCGACCGCGACCTCCCGCTCGTCCACGGTGACGACGTCTGCCGCAAGATCGTCGAACTGGGCATGCCCACGCGGGTGCTGATGCTCACGGCCTCCGGCGACGTCAGCGACCGGGTCGAGGGACTGGAGATCGGCGCCGACGACTATCTGCCCAAGCCCTTCGCGTTCAGCGAGCTGATCGCACGCGTGCGCGCCCTGGGCCGGCGTACCAGCGTGCCGCTGCCGCCCGTCCTGGAGCGCGCCGGCATCAAGCTGGACCCCAACCGCCGGGAGGTCTTCCGCGAGGGCAGGGAGGTGCAGCTCGCGCCGAAGGAGTTCGCCGTGCTGGAGGTGCTGATGCGCAGCGAGGGCGCGGTGGTCTCCGCGGAGCAGCTCCTGGAGAAGGCCTGGGACGAGAACACCGACCCGTTCACCAACGTCGTCCGGGTGACCGTGATGACCCTGCGCCGCAAGCTGGGCGAGCCGCCGGTGATCGTCACCGTCCCCGGCTCCGGCTACCGGATCTGATCGCCCGTGGCAGCGACACCCGCGCCTCCCCAGGCGCCCCCCAAGCCCACCTGGGACCCCCCGTCGGCGGCCCCGTTCCCGTGGCTGCGCCCGACCATCCGGATAAGGCTTACGCTGCTGTACGGCGGCATGTTCCTGATCGCCGGCATCCTGCTGCTGTCGATCATCTACCTGCTGGCGGCGCAGGCGCTGAACCCGGGCAGCGACCTCCCGTTCAAGATCACCTCGGGCAGTGTCACCAGCGACACGTGCAACCTGCCCACCAAGGCGACGCCCGAGGTCTTCAACACGGCGATGAACGACTGCGTGAACGAGCAGCGCCAGCACGCCCTGGACAGCCTGCTCAGCCGCTCGCTGCTGACCCTGCTGGGCCTGGCCGTGATCGCCTTCGCGTTCGGTTACGCCATGGCCGGCCGGGTCCTGTCGCCGCTGGGCCGGATCACCCGCACCGCGCGCGCGGTGGCGGGCTCCGACCTGTCCCGGCGGATCGAGCTGGACGGCCCCGACGACGAGCTGAAGGAGCTGGCGGACACCTTCGACGACATGCTGGAGCGCCTCCAGCGGGCGTTCACCGCCCAGCAGCGCTTCGTCGGCAACGCCTCGCACGAGCTGCGCACCCCCCTCGCCATCAACCGCACCCTGCTGGAGGTGCACCTCTCCGATCCGGGCGCGCCCGTGGAGCTCCAGCAGCTCGGCAAGACGCTGCTGGCCACCAACGAGCGCAGCGAGCAGCTCGTGGAGGGCCTGCTGCTGCTCGCCCGCAGCGACAACCAGATAGTCGAGCGCAAGCCCGTGGACCTCGCCGAGGTCGCCGGGCAGGCCATCGACCAGGTGCACGGCGAGGCGGAGGCCAAGGGCGTGGAGATCCGCGGGGAGCGCGTCTCGGCCGTCGTCCAGGGCAACGGGGTGCTGCTGGAGCGGATCGCCCTGAACCTGGTGCAGAACGCGGTGCGGTACAACGTGCCGGAGGACGGCTGGGTGGAGGTCACCACCGAGATCCAGCACGGCCAGGCGGTGCTCACCGTCACGAACACGGGCCCGGTGGTGCCGGCGTACGAGATCGACAATCTCTTCGAGCCGTTCCGGCGGCTGCGCACCGAGCGGACCGGCAGCGACAAGGGCGTCGGCCTGGGGCTGTCCATCGTGCGGTCCGTGGCTCGGGCGCACGGCGGGCACATCTACGCCCGGCCGCGCGAGGGAGGGGGCCTCGTGATGAGGGTGACCCTGCCGCTGTGACCCGGTGGCTCCGAGCCGCCCCGCCGATCTGAGATCATTGCGCCGATCACCTTCGCCGGCACCCGGGGATGTTCGCTTTGCGCGGAATTTTCGGGGCGTCCTCCCGGCGCTCGCGTGTGTGATCGATCACAGAGAAGGTTTTCCAGCCATCTACTCTCCGTGATCATGAAGCCTGCCGGAAAGCCGGGAAAATCCTGGTTTTCGGGGGTCGTGATCACGGGAAGTACACGGTGAGACGCCTTTGGCGTGCGGCATGGGGACCGTGTACGGTCCCCATCGCCATCCAACCCGATCACTCAAGCGGAGTCCGGTTGGGTGTCGATTGAGTAACAGACCTTGATGTGAGGCAAAATCTCCGCCTCGGGTCGGGCACAAGTCCGGCCTCTCACGCGTTACGTGCGCTGGAGACACCGCAGACACCCAGAGGGGGAGAGCGACCATGGCAACCGATTACGACACTCCACGCAAGACCGACGACGACGTCGACTCGGACAGCCTCGAAGAACTGAAGGCCCGCCGGAACGACAAGTCGGCCTCCGCCGTGGACGTCGACGAGTTCGAGGCCGCGGAAGGCCTGGAACTTCCCGGCGCCGACCTCTCGAACGAGGAGCTGGCAGTCCGAGTACTGCCCAAGCAGCAGGACGAGTTCACATGCATGAGCTGCTTCCTGGTGCACCACCGCAGCCAACTGGCCCGGGAGAAGAACGGCCAGCCGATCTGCCGCGACTGCGACTGAGGCGGGGTCGGCCGTGACTGGCTCGACCCCTCCCTGGAAGCGCCGCTTCCCCGAGCGGGGAGCGGACCTGGGGCCGTCCGACGGCCCCGACGGCGCGCGTGACGACGAGCGAGGCCCGACCACCTCGGGAGCGGCCTCGCTCGAACCGGCGAGCGACCGGGCCGACCTCCCGGCGCCCGTACCGGCCCCCGCGCCCGCTGCCCGTCGCCGGGCGGCGGCGTTCCGGGACAAGGCCGCCGAAGGCGTCCGCAAGGGCGGCGACCGCGCCAGGACGGCCCTGGCGCACCTCGCCGACCGCGTCATCGACATCGCCCCGCGGGTCCCCGTAAGGGATCTGGCGACCCTGCGCGCCCAGTTCCCCGGGCTCCCGCCGGAGCAGCTCGCCGACCGGCTCGTGGCCGGCGCCACCAGAGGCACGGCGACGGTCGGAGCGGGCGTCGGCGCGGCGGCGATGCTGCCCGTGCCGCCCGCGATGCCCACCGAACTGGCCGCCGAGGTCACCGGTGTGGCGGCGATCGAGCTCAAGCTGATCGCCGAACTCCACGAGGTCTACGGCGTACGACCGCCCGGCAGCCTCGCCCAGCGCAGCACCGCGTATCTCAACTCCTGGTCGGACGAGCGCGGCATCGACATGACCAAGCCGTCGACCCTCGGCGCGGCCATGAACGGCCAGATGAAGCGCCAGCTCCGCCAGCAGATCATGAAACGCATGGTGCGCAACCTGCCGAACCTGATGCCGTTCATGGTGGGCGCCGCCGTGGGCGCGGTCATGAACCGCCGCGACACCGCCAAGCTGGCCGCCCGCATCCGGCAGGACCTGCGCAAGGTCCAGGTCCCCTGGGACGCCCTGCCGGAGCTGCCGCCCCTGGAGCCCCCCGAGGACGCCCTGGAGATGGGCGACGGCGGACCGGGCCGGGGGCACTGAGCGCGCCCCGGCGAAGAGGACTCAGGCGGCCCGCGCCCGCGCCTTCGCCGCCTCCAGGGCCTCCGCCAGGCGCTCGGGCTCGCGGGTCGACAGGTACAGGTACGGCGTCGGGTCCTCGGGGTCGGTGACCTCGACCTTGAGCGCCCCCGGGATGTAGGCCCGCAGCAGCAGGAAGGCGCGGGTGTCGGCCTTGTGCGTGCGCCAGGCGCGGGCCTCGGCGGCGTCCAGGACCTCCGCCTCGCCCAGCGCGGTCACCGGGATCTTCGCCTCGCCCGCGATCAGGGAGTCGCCCACCACGCGGATGCGGACCGAGCCGTACGCGCTGGCGACGACGGCCGCCGCGGCCGTCCCGCAGGCCAGCCCGCCGAGCATCGGCAGGGTGCCGAAGGGCAGCAGGACCAGGGCCATCGAGAGCCCCACCAGGAAGCTGACCAGCCACCAGGTCCGGGGCGCGGTGAGCCGTTCTTCGTACGGGGCGGCGGAAAGCTGCATGACGTCAAGCTTGGCATGGGATCGGCAGGCGGCCGACGCGCGGGTAAGGTCTGCGGCTGTGAGTAGTGGTACATCCGCAGCCCTCCGCCCGCCCGCCGGCGCCGCGCGGCCCGTACGGCACCCCGAGGCCCCGGCCCCCGGCGAGCTGCTCGGCGCGCATTACGGACAGTGTTTCGGCTGCGGTGGCGACCAGCCGCACGGACTGCACCTGCAGGCGCGGGCCGGCGACGGCGTGAGCGTCACCGCCGAGTTCACCGTCCGCCCCGCCCACCAGGGCGCCCCCGGCCTCGCCCACGGCGGTGTGCTGGCCAGCGCCCTGGACGAGACCCTCGGCTCCCTCAACTGGCTGCTGCGCACGATCGCCGTCACCGGTCGGCTGGAGACCGACTTCGTACGGCCCGTGCCCGTCGGCGCCACCCTGTATCTGTCGGCCGAGGTCACCGCGGTGGCCGGCCGCAAGATCTACTCCACCGCCACCGGCCGGACCGGCGGCCCCGACGGTCCCGTCGCGGTCCGCGCCGACGCCCTCTTCATCGAGGTCAAGGTCGAGCACTTCACCGCCAACGGCCGCCCCGAGGAGATCCGGGCCGCGCTGGACGACCCCGACCAGATCCGCCGGGCCCGCGCCTTCGAGGTGAACCCGTGAGCCGGGCGCCGCTGGAGGTCCTGATCCGCCGCGTCGACCCCGACGTACCGCTTCCGGCGTACGCGCATCCCGGGGACGCGGGGGCCGACCTGCGGACGACCGTCGGATGCGAACTGGCGCCCGGGGAGCGGGCCGTACTGCCCACCGGGGTGTCTGTGGCGCTCCCGGAGGGGTACGCGGCCTTCGTGCACCCCCGTTCCGGCCTCGCGGCCCGCTGCGGTGTCGCCCTCGTGAATGCCCCGGGGACGATTGATGCCGGGTACCGTGGGGAGATCAAGGTGATCGTGGTGAATCTCGACCCGCGCGAGAGCGTGCGGTTCGAGCGCTTCGACCGGATTGCCCAACTGGTCGTCCAGCAGGTCGAGAGGGTCCGCTTCCGCCAGGTCGCGGAGCTTCCCGGCTCGGCGCGGGCCGAGGGGGGCTTCGGGTCCACCGGCGGGCACGCCGGGGCGGACCCGGCAAGCGGCACAAGCGGTCAGGCCGCCGAGGGTGGCCCGACGGGTGGGAATCGATACGCTTCGGTCGTATCCGACCGGGAAGGACAGTGACGTGTTCGGACGTCGCAAGAAGAGGGATGCCGCCGAGGGCGCGGCCGGCGAGGCCGAGCAGGTCGTCGACAGCGTCGACACCGAGGCGGACGACGAGGGCGGGCGGCTGAAGCTGGAGCCCGAACCGCGGCCCGACGGCCCCTGGGACAGCTCCGAGGTCCGCGACCCCGCCGAGGGCCGGGTGGACCTGGGCGGCCTGTTCGTACCGGGTGTCGACGGCATGGAACTGCGGGTGGAGGTCGCGGGCGACGCGATCGTCGCCGCCACCGTGGTGCTGCGCGACAGCGCCATCCAGCTCCAGGCGTTCGCCGCGCCCAAGCGCGAGGGCATCTGGGGCGAGGTGCGCGAGGAGATCGCGGCCGGCATCACCCAGCAGGGCGGCATCATCGACGAGGTCGAGGGCCCCCTCGGCTGGGAGCTGCGGGCCCAGGTGCCGGTGCAGTTGCCGGACGGCACGGGCGGCTTCCAGGTCGTGCGGTTCGTCGGCGTGGACGGCCCCCGCTGGTTCCTGCGCGGGGTCATTTCCGGCCAGGGCGCGGTGCAGCCGCAGGCGGCCGGGCTCCTGGAGCAGATCTTCCGGGACACGGTCGTGGTCCGCGGCGACGGTCCGATGGCCCCCCGCGACCCCATCGTCCTCAAGCTGCCGAACGACGCGCAGATGGTGCCCGAGGGCGTCCAGCAGGAGGAAGGTTCCCGCTTCTCCGGCGGCATGGGCCAGCTCCAGCGCGGCCCGGAGATCACCGAGGTCCGCTAGCCGGCCGCCGCACACGTCACGAGGGCCGCGCCCCGCCGGGGTACGCGGCCCTTCGGCATTCCCACGCCCGGCTCCTCCCGCTGCCCGGCCATTGAAGGGCCGGGCGCCCGGTGGGGATACTGGCGCCCGGTTCCGGCGGGGGAGGGCCCATGCGGCAGGTGATCACCGAGACCATGGTGCGCGTCGAGGACGTGCACAAGTCCTACGGCGGCGGCAGCGCCGCCGTGCACGCGCTGCGCGGTGTCTCCTTCGAGGTGCCGCGCGGCGAACTCGTCGCCCTGGAGGGACGCTCGGGCTCCGGGAAGACCACGCTGCTCAACATCGTCGGCGGCCTCGACGTCCCGGACCGCGGCCGGGTCGTCGTCGACGGCCTGGACCTGGCCGGGCTGGACGAGGACGGGCTGCTCGCCCTGCGCCGCGACCGCATCGGCTTCGTCTTCCAGTCCTTCGGGCTGATCCCCATCCTCACGGCCGCCGAGAACGTGGGCGTGCCGATGCGGCTGCGCCGGGCCGACCCCCGGACGCGCGAGGAACGCGTCGAGCTGCTGCTCTCCCTGGTCGGCCTCGCCGAGCACGCCGCCCAGCGGCCCGGTGAGCTGTCCGGCGGCCAGCAGCAGCGGGTCGCGGTGGCCCGCGCCCTGGCCAACGAGCCCGCGCTGCTCGTCGCCGACGAACCCACCGGCCAACTGGACGCCGAGACCGGGCACGGCATGATGGAACTGCTGCGCGCGGTCGTCCGCAGCGAGCACGTCACCGCCCTGGTCGCCACCCACGACGCCACCCTGCTCGACCTGGCCGACCGGGTGCTCGAACTGCGCGACGGGGAGATCGTCGGCGCCTGACGGCGGGCGCCCCGTCAGGGTTGCGTCAAAGAGCGCTCCCGCCCGTCCTCCGCCCGCGTCCGCCGGGACCGTTGGCCGTAGGGTCGACGCTGCGGTCGGCAGCGACCGGAGGACCGGAAAGACGATGAGGCCATGGCACGCGGCAAGCTACGGATCTACCTCGGCGCGGCGCCGGGCGTCGGCAAGACGTACGCGATGCTGTCCGAGGCGCACCGCAGGGTGGAGCGCGGCACCGACTGCGTGGTGGCGTTCGTGGAGCACCACGGCCGGCCCCGCACCGAGGTGATGCTGCGCGGCCTGGAGGAGGTGCCGCGCCAGGAGACCGAGTACCGCGGGGCCCGCTTCACGGAGCTGGACCTGGACGCGGTGCTGGCCCGGCGCCCCCGCGTGGCCCTGGTCGACGAACTGGCGCACACCAACGTCCCCGGCACCCGCAACGCCAAGCGCTGGCAGGACGTCGAGGAACTCCTCGCCGCCGGGATCGACGTGGTCTCCACCGTCAACATCCAGCACCTGGAGTCGCTGGGCGACGTCGTCCGGTCCATCACGGGCGTACGGCAGCAGGAGACCGTGCCGGACGAGGTGGTGCGGCGCGCCGACCAGATCGAGCTGGTCGACATGTCACCCGAGGCGCTGCGCCGCCGGATGGCGCACGGCAACATCTACCGGCCCGACAAGGTCGACGCGGCCCTGTCGAACTACTTCCGCCCCGGCAACCTCACCGCGCTGCGGGAGCTGGCCCTGCTCTGGGTCGCGGACCGGGTCGACGCGTACCTGAAGCGGTACCGCAGCGACCACCGGGTGTCGAGGATCTGGGGCTCGCGGGAACGGATCGTGGTCGGCCTCACCGGCGGCCCCGAGGGCCGGACGCTGATCCGGCGCGCCGCGCGGCTGGCCGAGAAGGGCGCCGGCGGCGAGGTGCTGGCCGTCTACATCGCCCGCAGCGACGGCCTGACCGCCGCCTCCCCGAAGGAACTGGCGGTCCAGCGCACCCTGGCCGAGGACCTCGGCGGCACCTTCCACCACGTGGTCGGCGACGACATACCGGCCGCCCTGCTCGACTTCGCCCGCGGGGTCAACGCCACCCAGATCGTCCTCGGCTCCTCCCGCCGCAAGAGCTGGCAGTACGTCTTCGGCCCCGGCGTCGGCGCCACCGTCGCCCGCGAGTCCGGCCCCGACCTCGACGTGCACATCGTCACCCACGAGGAGGCCGCCAAGGGGCGCGGACTGCCCGTCGCCCGGGGCGCGCGGCTCGGGCGGTCCCGGCTGGTGTGGGGGTGGCTGGCCGGCCTCGGCGGCCCGGTGCTGCTGACCCTGGTGCTCAGCGGCGTCCACCTCGGGCTCGCCAACGACGTGCTGCTCTACCTCGCGCTGACCGTCGCCGCGGCCCTGCTCGGCGGGCTCTACCCGGCGCTCGCCTCGGCCGCCGTCGGATCGCTGCTGCTCAACTGGTTCTTCACCCCGCCGGTCAGCCGGATCACCATCTCCGACCCCAAGAACATCCTCGCCCTGGCGATATTCGTCGGCGTCGCCGTCTCCGTGGCCTCCGTCGTGGACCTCGCCGCCCGGCGCACCCACCAGGCGGCCCGGCTGCGCGCCGAGTCGGAGATCCTCTCCTTCCTCGCGGGCAGCGTGCTGCGCGGCGACACCAGCCTGGAGGCGCTGCTGGAACGGGTCCGCGAGACCTTCGGCATGGATTCGGCCGCCCTCCTCGAACGGGAGAACGACGTGGCCCCCTGGACCTGTGCCGGCCGGGCCGGCCCCGGACCCTCCGTCGAGCGGCCCGAGGACGCCGATGTGGACATGCCGGTCGGCGACCACATGGCGCTCGCGCTGACCGGCCGGGTGCTGCCCGCCGAGGACCGCCGGGTGCTCGCCGCCTTCGCCGCCCAGGCCGCCGTCGTACTGGACCGGCGGAAGCTGCGCGAGGAGGCCGAGCGGGCCCGCGCGCTCGCCGAGGGCAACCGCATCCGCACCGCCCTGCTCGCCGCCGTCAGCCACGACCTGCGCACCCCGCTGGCCGGCATCAAGGCGGCCGTCTCCAGCCTCCGCTCCGACGACGTGGCCTGGTCCGAGGAGGATCAGGCGGAACTGCTGGAGGGCATCGAGGAGGGCGCCGACCGCCTCGACCACCTGGTCGGCAACCTGCTCGACATGTCCCGGCTCCGGACCGGCACGGTCACCCCGCTGATCCGCGAGATCGACGTGGACGAGGTGGTGCCGATGGCGCTCGGCGGCGTTCCCGAGGCCGACGTCGAGCTGGACATCCCCGAGTCGCTGCCCATGGCCGCCGTCGACCCCGGCCTGCTGGAGCGGTCGGTGGCCAACCTGGTGGAGAACGCCGTCAAGTACAGTCCGCCCGGCCACCGCGTCCTCGTCGCCGCCAGCGCCCTCGGGGACCGGGTCGAGATCCGGATCGTCGACCGGGGGCCGGGGGTGCCGGACGAGGGGAAGGAACGTATCTTCGAACCCTTCCAGCGGTACGGCGACGCCCCGCGCGGCGCCGGGGTCGGGCTCGGCCTCGCCGTGGCCCGGGGCTTCGCGGAGGCCATGGGCGGCACCCTGGCGGCCGAGGACACCCCCGGCGGCGGCCTCACCATGGTCCTCACCGTCCGCGCGGCCGGGCGGTCCGCCCGGCCCGCCGCCGCCCCGTCGGCAGAAAGGCAGGCTGCCCCATGACCCGGGTGCTCGTGATCGACGACGAGCCGCAGATCGTGCGGGCCCTCGTGATCAACCTCAGGGCCCGCCACTACGAAGTGGACTCCGCCCACGACGGCGCCACCGCCCTGCGACTGGCCGCCGCCCGCCACCCCGACGTGGTCGTCCTCGACCTGGGCCTGCCCGACATGGACGGCGTCGAGGTGATCAAGGGACTGCGCGGCTGGACCCGGGTGCCGATCCTGGTGCTCTCCGCCCGGCACTCCTCCGACGAGAAGGTCGAGGCGCTGGACGCGGGCGCCGACGACTACGTCACCAAGCCCTTCGGCATGGACGAACTGCTCGCCCGGCTGCGGGCCGCCGTCCGCCGCGCCGAACCGGTCCCCGGCGGCGAGGCCGAGGTGATCGTCGAGACCGCGGAGTTCACCGTCGACCTGGCCGCCAAGAAGGTCGGCCGGGGCGGCCGGGACGTGCGGCTCACCCCCACCGAGTGGCACCTGCTGGAGGTGCTGGTCCGCAACACCGGCCGCCTGGTCGGCCAGCGGCAGTTGCTCCAGGAGGTGTGGGGGCCGTCGTACGGGACGGAGACGAACTACCTGCGGGTCTACATGGCCCAGTTGCGCCGCAAGCTGGAGGCGGACCCCTCGCACCCCCGGCACTTCATCACGGAGCCGGGCATGGGCTACCGGTTCGAGAAGTGAGCCGTCCGGCCGCCCCGGGCACGGCCCGCATGGCCGCCGGCGCGCCCCGGTACGCTTCAGGTATGAGTGCTGTTCCTCGTTCCGGCAAGCCGGTGGGCCGGTTGCGGCGCATGTTCGACCGGCTCTCCTCCTCGCAGGAGGACCTGGAGTCGGAGGAGCTGCGGGAAGACGCCGCCACCACCGGCTGTACACGCATCGGTGACTGCCAGGACCGCCAGATCGTGACGGTTACTGGTACCTTGCGCACGGTCACGCTGCGACCACGCGCCGGAGTCCCGGCGCTGGAGGCCGAGTTGTTCGACGGCTCCGCCGCCTTGGACGTGGTGTGGTTGGGCAGGCGTTCCATCACGGGTATAGAACCGGGGCGCAAGCTCATCGCATCGGGCCGGATCTCCCTGAGCCGGGGCCGCCGGGTGCTGTTCAATCCCAAGTACGAACTGCGACCCCTCGGACGGGAGTAGCCGGTGACGTCCCTCGACAAGCCGACCGAAGACACGGAAGCGGACGCCAGAGCGGTGACGGAGGCCGCCCTCTTCGAAGCCTTCGGCGGCGTGCGGGGCATGATCGAGACGGTCCTGCCGGGTCTCCTCTTCGTCACGATCTTCACGATCAACAACGACCTGCACCTGTCGGCGATCGCCGCGCTGGCGGTGTCGCTGGTGCTGGTCGTGGTCCGCCTGGTGATGAAGGACACCGTCAAGCACGCCTTCAGCGGCGTCTTCGGTGTCGCCTTCGGCGTGGTCTTCGCGATGATGACCGACAACGCGAAGAACTTCTATCTCCCGGGCATGCTCTACACCCTCGGCCTGGGGCTGGCGTACATCGTCACCACGCTGGCCGGGGTGCCGCTGATCGGTCTGATCCTCGGCCCGGTCTTCAAGGAGAACCTCTCCTGGCGCACCCGCAACCCGGGCCGCAAGAAGGCGTACGCCAAGGCCAGTTACGCCTGGGGCCTGATCCTGCTCGCCAAGTGCGCGATCCTCTTCCCGCTGTACTGGTGGGCGGACACCGAGTCGCTGGGCTGGGTCCTGGTCGCCCTGAAGATCCCGCCGTTCCTGCTCGCCGTCTGGCTGACCTGGGTCTTCCTGGCCAAGGCGCCCGCGCCGATCGACGTCTTCGCGGAGATGGAGGCGGCGGAGCGGGCGGAGCAGCAGGCCGCCGAGGGGGAGCCGGCGGGCCCGGCCGGGGAGCCTGCGGGCGGTGCCGGGGAGCTTGCGGGCGGTGTCGGAGAGCCTGCGGGCGGTGCCGGGGAGCCTGCGGGCGGTGCCGGGGAGCCCCGGTCCGCCCGGCACCGCAAGCCCTGAGCCGGTGAAGCCCCCGGGGACGGCGTCCCCGGGGGCCACGCGGTCAGTCGTCGGCGCCGCCCCGCCGCGCCGACAGCAGGTCCTCCAGTTGCTCCTCGCGGGCCTGCGCCGCCACGAACAGCAGCTCGTCGCCCGGCTCCAGCGAGTCCTCCGGGGACGGCGCCATCACCCGCGTACCGCGGATGATCGTGACCAGGGACGTGTCCTCCGGCCACGCCACGTCGCCGACCTGGGTGCCGGCCAGCGCCGACTCCTCGGGCAGCGTCAGCTCCACGAGGTTGGCGTCGCCGTGGCTGAAGCGCAGCAGCCGGACCAGGTCGCCGACGCTCACCGCCTCCTCGACCAGGGCGGACATCAGCCGCGGGGTGGAGACGGCGACGTCGACGCCCCACGACTCGTTGAACAGCCACTCGTTCTTGGGGTTGTTCACCCGGGCGACGACGCGCGGAACGCCGTACTCCGTCTTGGCCAGCAGGGAGACCACGAGGTTCACCTTGTCGTCGCCGGTCGCGGCGATGACGACGTTGCAGCGCTGGAGCGCGGCCTCGTCCAGGGACGTGATCTCGCAGGCGTCGGCGAGCAGCCACTCGGCCAGCGGGACGCGCTCGACCGAGATGGCGGTCGGCGCCTTGTCGATGAGCAGGACCTCGTGGCCGTTCTCCAGCAGTTCGCCCGCGATCGAGCGGCCGACCGCGCCGGCTCCGGCAATGGCGACCCTCATCAGTGACCGCCCTCCTCTTCGGGACCCTTGGCGAACGCCGCCTCGACCTTGTCGACCTCGTCGGTGCGCATCATCACGTGCACCAGGTCGCCCTCCTGCAGCACCGTCTGCGAGCTGGGCAGGATCGCCTCCCCGAGCCGGGTGAGGAACGCCACCCGCACACCGGTCTCGTCCTGGAGCCGGCTGACCTTGTGGCCGACCCAGGAGGCGGCGGTGTGCACCTCGGCCAACTGGACGCCGCCGGTCGGGTCGCGCCACAGCGGCTCGGCGCCCGAGGGCAGCAGCCGGCGCAGCATCTGGTCGGCCGTCCAGCGGACGGTGGCCACGGTGGGGATGCCCAGGCGCTGGTAGACCTCGGCGCGGCGGGGGTCGTAGATGCGCGCGGCGACGTGCTCGACGGCGAACATCTCGCGGGCCACCCGGGCGGCGATGATGTTGGAGTTGTCACCGCTGGAGACGGCGGCGAAGGCGCCGGCCTCCTCGATGCCCGCCTCGCGCAGCGTGTCCTGGTCGAAGCCGACGCCGGTGACCCTGCGACCGCCGAACGAGGAGCCCAGGCGGCGGAAGGCGGTGGGGTCCTGGTCGATCACGGCGACCGTGTGCCCCTGCTGTTCCAGGCTCTGGGCGAGAGCGGAGCCCACTCGGCCGCAGCCCATGATGACAATGTGCATCGTGTCACACCGCGCTTCCTGCAGGCTCGGTGACCTTGCTGGCTGTCGTGCTCATGTCTCTCTTTCGGCTCGCCGGCGACAGGTCGCGGCCAGCGTGCGGGCCGCAGGGGAACATCATGCCGGTGCCGGCCGGGCCTGACTCCTCCCGGGTGCCCGGACGCCCGGCGCGGGCACGTCCTCGCCCCGTCGGCCTCGCCCCCGCCGCCCCCCGTCGGTCTCACCCCCCGGCCGAGGAGCGGCGGCGGCCGATGCTGCGGATGCTGGCAAGTGTCAGGAATCCGAGGCCGACGAGCGCGGCGGCGGCGCCGATCAGCTCTGCGAAGGGGGGCATGGGACCTCCTGAGGGCGGGCGGAAGGCGCGAGCGGGGCCGGTTCCGGCGGCCGGCGGCCGGGTTTTGTCATATAGGCATGCCACCTCGGTCACCTGCGGAATCCGTAGCCGCGCGGCCCGCCGATTTCACCCGGAGAGCAGAGGGACGCCGGATCGGGGGTGGCGGGTGGGCGACCCCCCGTTCGAACGCTTACGATCCTCTGTTGTGTCCAAACTGACCGACGTGCCCAAACGGATTCTGATCGGGCGCGCACTGCGCAGCGACCGGCTGGGTGAAACGCTTCTGCCGAAGCGCGTCGCCCTTCCCGTCTTCGCCTCCGACCCGCTGTCCTCCGTGGCGTACGCGCCCGGCGAGGTGCTGCTGGTCCTGTCCATCGCGGGCGTGTCGGCGTACCACTTCAGTCCCTGGATCGCCCTCGCGGTCGTCGTGCTGATGTTCACCGTGGTCGCCTCCTACCGGCAGAACGTGCACGCCTACCCGAGCGGCGGCGGCGACTACGAGGTCGCCACCACCAACCTCGGCCCCAAGGCGGGCCTGACCGTGGCCAGCGCGCTGCTCGTCGACTACGTGCTGACCGTCGCCGTCTCCATCGCCTCCGGCATCGAGAACCTCGGCTCCGCGATCCCGTTCGTCGTCGAGCACAAGGTCTTCTGCGCGGTCGCCGTCATCGTGCTGCTGACGCTGATGAACCTGCGCGGCGTCAAGGAGTCCGGCAAGCTCTTCGCGATCCCGACGTACGTCTTCGTCGCGGGCGTCTTCATCATGATCGCCTGGGGCGTGTTCCGCGGGCTCGTGCTCGGCGACCACATGCGCGCGCCGACCGCCGACTACCAGATCAAGCCCGAGCACCAGGGACTGGCCGGCTTCGCCCTGGTCTTCCTGCTGCTGCGGGCCTTCTCCTCCGGCTGCGCGGCGCTCACCGGCGTCGAGGCGATCTCCAACGGCGTCCCCGCCTTCCGCAAGCCCAAGTCCAAGAACGCGGCGACCACGCTGGCCATGATGGGCCTGCTCGCGGTCACCATGTTCTGCGGCATCATCGCGCTGGCCTCCGCCACCCGCGTCCGGATGGCCGAGAACCCGGCCGTCGACCTGATCCACAACGGTGCCGCGGTCGGCGCGGACTACGTCCAGAACCCGGTGATCTCCCAGGTCGCCGAGGCCGTCTTCGGCAAGGGCAGCTTCCTGTTCGTCGTGCTGGCCGCCGCCACCGCCCTGGTCCTCTTCCTCGCCGCGAACACCGCGTACAACGGCTTCCCGCTGCTCGGCTCGATCCTCGCCCAGGACCGCTACCTGCCCCGCCAGTTGCACACCCGCGGCGACCGCCTCGCGTTCTCCAACGGCATCGTGCTGCTGGCCGGCGCGGCCGTGCTGCTGGTCTGCATCTACGGCGCCGACTCCACCCGGCTGATCCAGCTCTACATCGTCGGCGTCTTCGTCTCCTTCACGCTCAGCCAGACCGGCATGGTCCGCCACTGGAACCGCCACCTGGCCACCGAGAAGGACCCGGCCAAGCGGCGCCACATGGTCCGCTCCCGGGCCATCAACGCCTTCGGCGCCTTCTTCACCGGCCTGGTCCTGGTCGTCGTGCTGGTCACGAAGTTCACCCACGGCGCCTGGGTCGCGCTGCTCGGCATGTGCATCTTCTACGCCACGATGACCGCGATCCGTAAGCACTACGACCGGGTCGCCGAGGAGATCGCCGCCCCCGACACCCCCGACGACGACATGGTGCGGCCCTCCCGCGTCCACTCCGTCGTCCTCGTCTCCAAGATCCACCGCCCGGCACTGCGCGCCCTGTCCTACGCCAAGCTGCTGCGCTCGGGCAGCCTGGAGGCGCTCAGCGTCAACGTCGACCCGACGGAGACCAAGGCGCTGCGCGACGAGTGGGAACGGCGCGGCATCGACGTACCCCTCAAGGTCCTGGACTCGCCCTACCGCGAGGTCACGCGGCCGGTCATCGAGTACGTCAAGAGCCTGCGCAAGGAGTCGCCGCGCGACGCGGTCTCCGTGATCATCCCCGAGTACGTGGTCGGCCACTGGTACGAGCACCTGCTGCACAACCAGAGCGCGCTGCGCCTCAAGGGCCGGCTGCTGTTCACCCCGGGCGTGATGGTGACCTCGGTGCCGTACCAGCTCCAGTCTTCCGAGGCGGCCAAGCGGCGGGCCCGCAGGCAGCAGGAGTGGAACGCGCCCGGCGCGGTCCGGCGCGGTCCGGCGCACCACCACCACCTCCACCACCACGACCGGACGAAGGAGCCCTCGGACCCGACGTAGACTGGACGGCTGTTGTCCTTTGTCGTCCCGTTCTCGTTACTGGAGTCACCCCGCCATGCAGGCAGAACCGAAGACGTCGCTGGTCGGGGAGGAGTACGAGGTCGAGATCGGCCCCGTCGCCCACGGCGGCCACTGCATCGCCCGTACGTCCGAGGGGCAGGTGCTCTTCGTCCGGCACGCGCTGCCCGGCGAGCGGGTCGTGGCCCGCGTCACCGAGGGCGAGGAGGGGGCCCGCTTCCTGCGCGCGGACGCGGTCGAGATCCTCGCCGCCTCCAAGGACCGGGTCGAGGCGCCCTGCCCCTTCGCCGGCCCCGGCCGTTGCGGCGGCTGCGACTGGCAGCACGCCAAGCCGGGCGCCCAGCGCCGCCTGAAGGGCGAGGTGATCGCCGAGCAGTTGCGGCGGCTCGCGGGGCTGACGCCCGAGGAGGCGGGCTGGGACGGCACGGTGATGCCCGCCGAGGGCGACAAGGTGCCGGCCGGCGAGGTCCCGTCGTGGCGCACGCGCGTGCAGTACGCCGTCGACGCCGACGGCAACGCGGGGCTGCGCAAGCACCGCTCGCACGAGGTGCAGCCGATCGACCACTGCATGATCGCGGCGCCCGGGGTCAGCGAGCTGGGCATCGAGAAGCGCGACTGGGCGGGCATGGCCTCGGTCGAGGCGATCGCGGCCAGCGGTTCCCAGGACCGGCAGGTGATCCTCACGCCCGAGCCGGGCGCGCGGTTGCCCCTGGTGGAACTGGACCGCCCGGTCTCGGTGCTGCGGGTCGGCGAGAAGGACGGGGGCGTGCACCGCGTCCACGGCCGCCCCTTCGTCCGCGAACGCGCCGACGGCCGCACCTACCGGGTCGGCAACGGCGGCTTCTGGCAGGTCCACCCCAAGGCGGCCGACACCCTGGTGACCGCGGTCATGCAGGGCCTGCTGCCCCGCAAGGGCGACATGGCCCTCGACCTGTACTGCGGAGCCGGCCTCTTCGCGGGCGCGCTGGCCGACCGGGTCGGCGAGACGGGCGCGGTCCTCGGCATCGAGTCCGGCAAGCGCGCCGTCGAGGACGCGCGGCACAACCTCGCCGACTTCGACCGGGTCCGCGTCGAACAGGGCAAGGTCGAGGCGGTCCTGCCGCGCACCGGCATCTCCGAGGTCGACCTCGTGGTCCTCGACCCGCCCCGCGCGGGCGCCGGCCGCAAGACGGTCGCCCACCTCACGTCCCTGAACGCCCGCCGCATCGCCTACGTGGCCTGCGACCCGGCGGCACTGGCCCGGGACCTGGGGTACTTCCGGGAGGGGGGGTACCGGGTGCGGACGCTTCGGGCGTTCGATCTGTTTCCGATGACGCATCATGTGGAGTGCGTCGCCATCCTCGAACCGGCCGCTAAGGGCTCCTGACCTGCGGTTGCAGGGTGTGGCGGGGGTCGTACGCGAGTCCGGAGCAGGGCCGCGTTGCTCGGTCGGCGTTGGGCGAGTGGGGCCGGTGGGTTGCCGTCGTTCGCGACGCGTCGGCGTGACTGTCGCCCACGAGGGACAGCCGGCAGCCGGCTCCGGGCGCTTCAGCCGCCGATGGGCGTGACCCCTGTGGGAGCCGGGACCAGTCGGAACCCGCCGTTCTCGCGCAGCACGTGTCCGGCGGTCGGCGGCGGGAAGTGGCTCCCGAGCAGGAGAGTTGACGTACCGGCCAGTGAGCCGAGCACCTGGTTCCGGGTCCTGGCCGCGAGTCCGGGAGCGACGTCCACACAGCTGCAGAGCTCCGGATGCGCCATCTGGACCGGGTGGTGGATGCTGTCACCGGTGACCAGTGCGGTCTCGCCACGGCTGCTCAGTTCCACCGCCACCTGTCCCGGTGTGTGGCCGGGGGTGGGCAGCAGACGGATGCCCGGCGCGACGTCCGTGCCCTCGTCCGCGACATCGATGAGGTCGAGCAGACCTGCTTCCCGGACGGGATGGACCGAGTCCCGGAACATCTGCCGACGCGCCTCCTCCATGTCGACACCCGCCCAGTAGTCCCACTCGGTGCGTGAGGTGAGATAGCGCGCGTTCGGGAAGGTGGGCACCCAGGCGTCGCCCTCGGCACGCGTGTTCCACCCCACGTGGTCGGCGTGGAGGTGGGTCAGGACCACGAGGTCAACGCTCTCCGGCGCGAAGCCCGCCGCCCGTAGCCGTGCTTCGTAGTCGCTGTTCAGGTTGTGCCAGGCGGGGTTGGCGCGCCGCTTGCCGTTCCCGATGCCGGTGTCCACCAGCACCCGCATGCCGTCCACCTCGACGGCGAAGCTGTGACTCGCCAGGCGCAGGACGCCTTGTTCGTCGGCGAATTCGGGGCTCAGCCAGGGAGTCCGGCTCACCAGGTCGGTGGTTGCCCCGGGCAGCAGCCACGGACCGGTCCCGGCGGGCAGGACCACTTCGTCGATGCGTCGGACGGTGTGGTTGCCCACCGTCCAGGAAGAGGCGGGGGGAGTGATGGACTTGGTCGTCTGCGATGAGGTGAACACGGCGACGTTCCTTACCTGTTACGAGTCGCGAGGACGGAGATGTCCGGAGCGGGTGTGTCGGATGAGGCGGATGTGCAGTTGCTCGTCACCGGGCGGGAGTGGGTGTCCGGGGACGGTGCCCGGCGTCGACTGCGCAGCGACGCGGCCAGCGTCGCGACCGCGACGGTCGCCAGTACGGCCACGCAGCCGGCGTAAACCAGTGCCGCCGCACGCAGCCCGAAGCCGGCGGTGAGGGCGCCGGCGCCGATGGCGGGCAGACTCATCGCCAGGTAGCTGAGTACGTAATAGGAGGCGAGCGTGCCGCCCTTCTCCCGGGCCGGGACCGAGCCGACGACCGCGCGCAGCGCACCCTGGGAGACGGCTCCGAAGCCGAACCCGGCCAGCGCCGCCCCGGCGAAGAGAAGCACGGGGCCGGCGAGATGGAGGGCCCCCAGGGTCAGGACGGCCGCCGGAATCACCGCGCAGCTCCCGAGAAGAGCGGAGACGTCGGCACGCGTCCTGCGCGTGAAGTACACCGTCGGGGCGGCGACGGCCGTCAGCGTGAAGAAGACCATGCCGCCGGCGCCTTCGGGTCCGCCGGGAGAGATGAGCCGCGTGAAGCCCGGTCCCAGGGACGAGTAGAAGCCGCCGAGTGCCCAGACGGCGACGACGCCGGCGCCGTTGAGCAGGAGAGCGTGCGCGGCCGCCGACGGCAGCGCCAGGTGGGGCCGCGTCGAGCGCAGTGCTCCGGGACGGCGGCGGACGGTCTCGGGCGTCGAGACGAGGGCGATGGCCTGCGCGGCGAACACGGCGATCAGGGCCGCGTACACCGTGATCGTCGGAACGGGGGCGAAGCGCACCATGAGGGTGGCTGCCAGGACGCCGGCCGCCATGCCCGTCACCGGCGCGATGCTGTTGGCCAGAGCGGGGCGGCCCGGCCGGGCGGGGTCTTCCAGGTCGAGGAGAGCCGCACCTGCTGCGCTGGTTGCCGCGCCGGTGGCGATGCCCTGCAGCAGGCGGGCGCCGATCAGGGTGGTCAGGCCGCCGGCCGTCGCGAACAGTGCCATGGAGGCGACCTGGACCGCGAGCGCGCCCAGCAGCACGGGGCGGCGTCCGACATGGTCGGAAAGGGTTCCGGTCGTCAGCAGTGCGATCAGGAGCGCCAGAGCGTAGGCGCTGAAGACCACGGTGATGTCGAGGGACGACAACTGCCACTGAGCCTGGTAGCGGGGGTACAGCGGGGTCGGCGCGCTGGACGCGGCGAGCAGCGCGATCAGGATCGAGGCGTGCAATGCGAACGGCAGGCGCCCGGATGGAGAGGTGCGGGGAGGCGCGAGGCCCGCGGGGACGCTCTGCATGAGGACCCTTCCCGTGCTAAAAGCGATTGGTTTGCTTTAAGCCACCGTAAGCCCTACGATCGGCTAAAGCAAACGAGTTGCTTTTACGGGGGTCGGAGGTCCTGTACCAGAACCGGCCCGTCGCGCCGCACAGATCCGGAAGGAAGCAATGACCAGCGAACTCACCCCCCAAGAGGCAGCCCGAGGGGCGCTGCGGGCGGGGCTCCCCCTCGGGGACGGCCGACACGAAGGAGTGGCCATGACGGCCAACTACATCCACTCCGTGATCAGCACGTTGCGCGAGCTCGATTTCGGCGAGACCCCTCCCGCGTCCTCCTACCGAGCCGGACAGGGGAACGCCGATGCAACCGTTTGAGCTGTCGCTGACCGAAGCCTCCCGCGCGGTGCGCACACGGGAGCTGTCCCCCGTCGAACTCACCGAATCGGTGCTCGCCCGTATCGCCGCCGTCGAAGGACGGCTGGGCGCCTACGTCACCGTCGCCGCCGACGCGGCCCTGGCCGCGGCGGTCCGCGCCGAACGGGAGATCTCCGGAAGCGGACCGCGCGGGCCGCTGCACGGGATTCCCATGGCGCTCAAGGATCTGATCGACGCGGAGGGGATACCCACCACGGCGAGTTCGCACGTCCGGGCCGGGCACGTGGCGGAACGCGACAGCCGGGTGGCCGAACGGCTCGGCGCCGCCGGGGCCGTCCTCCTGGGCAAGACGCACACGCACGAGTTCGCCTACGGCCTGACCACTCCGCAGACGAACAACGCCTGGGACCACAGCCGGGTCGCGGGCGGATCGAGCGGCGGCTCGGCGGTAGCTGTCGCCGCCGGCGGGGCGACGTTCGCCATGGGCACGGACACGGGCGGTTCCATCCGGGTCCCCGCTGCCCTGAACGGCGTGGTGGGCCTCAAGCCGACCTACGGCCTGGTCCCACGCACCGGCGTGACCTCGCTGTCCTGGTCCCTGGACCACGTGGGCCCTCTCACTCGCACCGTCCAGGACGCCGCGCTGGTGCTGTCGGCGACCGCCGGCCACGACCCGCGCGACCCGGCGAGCGTGTCCGGCCCGATGCCGGACCGCTTCCCGGGAGGCGACCTGCGGGGACTGAAGGTCGGCGTACCGCGGAACCACTACTTCGACCGGGTCACGCCCGAGGTCGAGGAGTCCGTACGCGGCGCGATCGAGCGGCTGGCGGAGCTGGGGGCGGAGCTGGTCGACGTCGAGATCCCGATGGCGCGTTACGTCCAGGCCGTTCAGTGGGGGCTGATGGTTCCCGAGGCCACCGCCTACCACGAGCGGTCGCTGCGGGCCACCCCCGACCTGTACGCGGCGGACGTTCGCATCCTGCTGGAGGCCGGCGAACTCACCTCCGCGGGCGACTACCTCCGCGCCCAGCGGGCCCGCACCATGATGCGAGACGCCTGGGCTCGCATGTTCCACGGAATCGACGTCCTCGCCGCGCCGACGGTGCCGATGACCGCCGTCGAGGCGGGGCAGGAAGCCGTCGAGTGGGCCGATGGCACGACCGAGGCCGTGTCGGACAGCTACGTCCGCCTCTGTGCCCCAGCCAACATCACCGGCGTCCCGGCCCTCACCCTGCCGGTCGGTCACGACCGCGCCGGACTGCCGATCGGTATGCAGCTGATGGCGCGCCCCTTCCACGACGCGACGGTGCTCCGTGTGGGCCGGGTCTACGAGGAGTCGGTGGCCGGCGCGGGGCGGCTTGCTCCCCTCGCTGCCTGAGGGAAGGCGGACGTTCCAGCCGGCATGTGGTCGCGTCGCCGCAGGGGCGTCCGCCGTGCTCGGGCGCCCGGATACGCAGCCCCGGGGCCGCCGACGCCGGCCACCGCCTAGAAGCAAGAAAGTCGCATTAAGGTGGATCGCATGAGTCCCAGGCCCATGGTCCGCCCCGGCGGGCGCAGCGCACGCGTGCAGGAGTCCGTCCATGCGGCGGTGCGTGAACTCGTAGCGGAGGTGGGCCGCGACGCGCTCACGGTCCCGATGGTGGCCACTCGGGCGGGCGTGACTCCCTCCACGATCTACCGTCGCTGGGGCGACCTGCAGGAACTCCTGTCCGACGTGGCCGTAGAACGACTGCGCCCGGAAACGGAACCGGCCGATCTCGGCAGCCTGCGGGCCGATCTCGACGCGTGGGCGGAACAGTTCGTCGACGAGATGGCCTCGCCGCCCGGACGCGCCTACATCCGGGATGCCCTGCTCGGCGACCCCCACGGAACCAATGCCGGTCAGTGTTCGGCGTATGCCGCGGAGCAGATCGACGTCGTGCTGGCCCGTGCGGCGCAGCGGGGGGAGCCGGTGCCCGAGACGGAACTGCTGATCGACCGTGTCGTGGCGCCGATCATGTACCGCATCCTCTTCCGCCCCGGCCGGCTGGACGCCGCATACGCACGCGAACTCGTGACGAACGCCGTGTACGCCCAGCAGGCCGAGGCCGGCGCTGGCCCCACCCAGGCCGCCGTCCCCCGGCGCTCGAAGAAGAAACCCGACAACTGACCACTTCGCTCATCGGGCGGTCTGGCCACTGGGCCGTGGAGGCCGAGCGGCTGGCTGTACCGGCAGGCAGGGGTGTGCCTTCACGTCAGCGGTGCGAGCGACCGCTTGGCTCCGTGCTCGCGGAGCCGGCGTTTCAGCGCGTGCGCTGGTTCCGACCGGAGCCTCGCATGTGCGTGCCCAGGTACACCAAGGCCGCGACCAGTACCACGATCCCGATGACGAACAGGTAGAACAGTCCTTTGGCGACGAAGCCGATGATGCCCAGCACGATCGCCGCGATGACGAGGAGGAGGAAAAGCGTCATGATGTGAGGCACCCCTTCGGTTCGGTGGAGTCGGTCAGCGGCGGGCGAGTTGCCTCTCACCGTTCGCGCCAGGCTGATAGGGCAGGCCGTAGTGCGCGAACACCGCCGCCTCGTCCTCGACGGGCAGCACATCGTCGGTGCCGATCGCCGGGCACTTCTTCACCAGCGCCCGGTCGTGGTCGACCCTGACGTAGCCCGGCCCCACGACCGCGCCGTCCAAGGGGACGAAGACCAGACGGCGGCGGGTGGGCAGTCCGACCTGAACGGTGACCATGGTGGGCTCGTCGGTGCTGGTGCTCACGTAGACAGCCTCCAGCGTGCCGATCTTGTGGCCGCCCGAGTCGACCACGTCGAGGGTGCGCCACTCACGGATATCCGCACTCCGGATCATTTGCCGGTTTCCCTTCGTACGACCGTGCGCTCGAAGAGGGCACGGCCTCAGGGTGCCCGGATCGTCCCTGAGGACACCTCCGATTGCGGGTCGGTGCGGACTGTGCCGTGGGACGGCCGGGTGCTGGAAACCCGGCTCTGGCGAGTGTCCCGGGCTCGCGCCCGTGTACTCGTCGTCGACCCGCCTGCTGAAGGGGTCTTCCGCAGGCACTGTCGCGGCCGTGGTGGAACAAAGAGCAGGCATCCCACCTGTAACGTGCCTCTCAGCCCTTTGGCCGGGCCCCAGCGGCCATCTCGCATCAGCCAACGGCCATACGCATCAGGGAGTCGGCGTGAGCGGATCTGAACCGGGTAGCGACGGTGGGCCGACGAGCCCCTCCGCGAGGGCCGCCGGTCGTAGGGCGGTGAGCCTGGCAGGGGTGCTGGCGGCGGCAGAGGCCGCCGCGCCGGTGGAGTCTCTCGACGTGGTCGCGCGGATGCTCGGTGAGCACCTCGGAGCTGTGTCGGTGTCGTTCCTGCTCACCGACTTCACCGGTGGTTCGGTCGTTCGACTGGGGACCGCGGGAAGCGTCGAGACCGACGAGCCCGCCCGGCGCATCACGCTGCGCGGCACCCTGTACGACGACGTGATCCGTACCCAGCAACCGCGCGTGGAGGACCTGGGCGAGGACGGGCGGGTGCGCGTGGTCGCCCCGGTGACCAACCGCGGCGATGCCATGGGGCTTCTCGAACTGTTCCTGCCCGCGGCACCGACCGCCGAGGTGATGCGGGAGATCGGCGAAAGCGCGCACGCCCTGGCCTACATCGTCATCGCGAACCGGTCCTTCACCGACGTCTATCAGTGGGGCCGCCGCACCAGTCCGCTGAGCCTGGCAGCGGAGATCCAGCATCGGCTGCTGCCGGCGTCGCTGGCGTGCGAGGCGGCGCAATTCGCGGTTGCCGGGGCGCTGGAACCGGCCGACCACGTCGGGGGTGACACCTTCGACTACACGATCGACCGGGACGCGGTGCAGCTCTCCGTCACCGACGCCATGGGCCACGACGTCGACGCCGCGCTCCTGGCCACCCTCGTCGTCGGTGCCCTGCGCCGGGCCCGGCGAGCGGGCGCCGACCTCGCCGAGCAGGCCCGCCAGGCCGACCGGGCCATGCGTGAACACAGCCAGAGCTACGTCACCGGGCAGTTGCTGCGCATCAGCCTGGTCGATGGCGGGACGGCGTTCATCAAC
This sequence comes from Streptomyces sp. NPDC000134, assembly GCF_042899225.1. Lineage (NCBI taxonomy): Bacteria > Bacillati > Actinomycetota > Actinomycetes > Kitasatosporales > Streptomycetaceae > Streptomyces > Streptomyces sp. NPDC000134. The sequence goes on along the minus strand of NZ_JBIAZN010000016.1, from coordinate 41,444 downwards.
GCCGGACACCCCTGGCCGTTGGTGATACGCGACGGCAAGGTGCGGGAGATCACTCCACTGATCGATCTGCCGTTCGGTTTCCAGGTGCCCCATACCTACCGGGTGCAGTCGTTGAATCTGCGGCCGGGCGACCGGCTGGTGATGCTGACGGACGGCATGCTGGAACGCAGAGCCGGCAGTGTCGATCTGCGGGCACTGATCGTCCGTACCCGCGCTCTGCATCCCCGCGAGGCCGCCCGCACTCTCGTGGCGGCAGTCGTCGACGCCAACCAGGGGCACCTGGAAGACGACGCGACTGTCATGTGCCTGGACTGGCACGGTCTCGACAGGGCCGGGCGGGACGCCGCCACGGGTGCCGACCTCACCGATGCCTCTTCTCCGTCATGAACACGACGGACCGCTCCCGGGGGATGAACCGGAGCGTCCTGCGTAGTCGGTGCGCCCGGTTTCCGCGCGGGTGACGCGGAGTGCTGTGCCGCCGGTCGGGCGGCTGCGCCATCGGTCGGGCGCGGATGGCGCCGGGGCGCGCGCAGGGAACTGGGGTCGCGCTCGCTGGGCTTTCCGGCGTTGTGCCGATCATCGGCTCCGCTGTCGACCCCGGGCACGGACGGGAGTTCGCGCAGTGGCCGGGGGAGGGACCCGGTGGGCCGACGGCCGCCGGCCGGCATGGGCGGAAGATCAGTCGCGCCTGGTCTCCAGGCCGGTGTGTTCGCTCGACCGGCTGGACTCCAGCCACGAACGGGCGGGCTCTGCCGCGCGGGTGGTGTCCACGGTGAGTTCGAGACGGGTGCCGCCCTCGTCGTTCGCCGGATAACTGCGCTGTTCGGTGGCGGCGAAGCAACGACGGAGGACTTCCGCCACCCGCCGTGCGTCCTCGGGCGACGCGGAGACGATGTGAACCTCGGCATACCCGGCCGAGGGTGCTTCCTGGGACTCCATGACGACCTCACTGCGCGGCTGGATGCGATCGGATCAGAGCGCCGATCACTCTAGTCGCACAGATCACCCGCCTCGGACCTCGACGCATCCGCTCGGACCGGGTGGTGCGAACGACACCGTGTGTTCCCGCAGGCCCGGGAGCGAGTGCCGCCGCCCGTGTCCCCGCCGGTGCCGGGACCGGACGTCCGCGGGCCCGAAGCAGGGACACGTCGGACCGCACGTGAGCGACCGGGCTCCATGGGCACCGGCGGCAGACGGTCCGCGACCGCGCCGCCCTTCGGGTGGTTCGGGGAGTACGGTGGGGAGTACCGAGAATCCTTGGGGCACCGGCATCCGATCCTGTGTCGTTTTCGGCGATCGAATACGCCGGGCCGGTCACGTCCGGTCCGGGGCAGGGTCCGCGTCATGACTGTGACCATCTCCCGCCCGACGACATCCGAAGGCCGGCCGGCCCCCTCCGGTCCGCGCCTCGCTCTCGCCCCGGCCGGCTCCGCGCCGGCACTGCTGGACGGCGCCTGGTGGCCGCGCTCCCGTGACCTCCACGCCGAACTGCCCGCACTGGCGGCCGTGCTCGATCCACTGTGGGGACGGATCACCCGGATCACGGTGAACCCCGCTCAGTGGCCGGTCGTACCGCACAAGGTCACCGTCGCCGGGCATGTGGTGAAGGTGGGCTGGTTCCGGGCCGAGCAGGACCCGCACGAGCTGCTGCTGCTCTCTTACCGCGTGGGCCGCTGGAACCTTCTGGTCGTCCCCCCGGCGACGGGTCCGGAGCGGGCCGCGTGGCTGATGGCCGCCGCGAGCGACCCCCGGCGCAGCGATTGCGCGAGCCGGCTCATGGCGGACGCCCCCCGGCCGGTGACCGAGGGCGACCGGACCGCGGAGGCGGCCTGGGAAGCCGAAGGCGGCCCCTGACCCTCAACTCCGGCCGCTCGCGCACCGGGCCGAACGGCCGGCGCCGTGCCGGCGGACCGGTCGAAGCGGGTGTCACGACCGTGGACGTCCTTGTGCGGTGGTCGCGCTTTCGGCGGTGACATCCGCCAGGGCGCGTTCCTCGTCCACCGGCTCGATTACCGGCACCGCCGACCGTGGCGCCGCATTCCACCCTCCGGCCCGGGACCGTCGCACGACGTTCCGGCTGCCGTGGAGGGGGTGCGGTGAGCTGACCGCTCGATCGCGGGCAGGAGCCACGAAATCCGAGGGAAGCGCTCTGTTGACGCCCCCGGCCTGATCGGAGGGAGGCTTCGGCGGACCGGGGCACCCGCGACCGCGTCGGCCGCGGGTCCCGGGAGTTCCTAGGCGGGGACGCGCTTGTGCCGGAGGGGTGCTCCGGCCTGATGGAGGCTGGTGAGTGCCTGTCGGTAGGAGGCGATCAGCCCGGTCTCCAGGTAATCCACGCCCAGTTCCTCGCAGTGGCGCCGCACGAGGGTCCGTGCCTTGCGCAGGTTGGGGCTGGGCATGCTGGGGAAGAGGTGGTGTTCGATCTGGTGGTTGAGGCCGCCCAGGGCGATGTCGGTGAACCAGCCGCCGTTCACGTTGCGTGAGGTGAGCACTTGGCGGCGGAGGAAGTCCGGGCGGTCGTCGCCCTTCAGGATCGGCATGCCCTTGTGGTTGGGGGCGAAGAGGGAGCCGAGGTAGAGGCCGAACAAGCCCTGGTGGACGGCGAGGAAGGCGATCGCCATGCCGGGCGGCAGGACCCAGAACAGGGTGGTCAGGTACGCCACGCAGTGCGCGGACAACAGGACGCCGTCGAGGGCGCGGTGCTTGAGCGAGCGATTGGCGACCGCCCTCCCGCTCGACACGTGCAGGTTGAAGCCCTCCAGCGTGAGGAGGGGAAAGAACAGGAACGCCTGCCAGCGGCCGAGCACACGGGGGAGCCCGGTGGCGGCGCGGGCCTGGTCCTGGGACCAGACCAGCAGGTCGGGGGCGACGTCGGGGTCGAGGTCCTCGTTGTTGGGGTTGGCGTGGTGACGGGTGTGCTTGTCCTGCCACCAGCCGTACCCCATCCCGATGCCCGCGGCGGCGATCCGTCCGGACGCCTCGCTGGCCCTGCGCCGGCGGAACACCTGGCGGTGGGCCATGTCATGGGCGACCAGGGCGACTTGTCCGAAGACGATGGCCAGGAGGGCCGCGACCGCCAACGTCCACCATGAACGGCCGACGAGGGCGAAGGCGGTCCATCCGGCGGCGTAGAGTGCGGCCACCGCGGTGATCCGGAGCGTGTAGTAGCCGGGGCGGCTCCCCAGCAGTCCGGCATCCGCGACCTTCCTCGACAGCCGAGCGAAGTCGCTGCCTGAACTCTCGGAACGCGGAACGCGGACCGTGACGCTTGTCATGATTGGGTAGGCTTTCTGCTAGCTGTGCGGGGGCTCCGGGCCGCCGCCCAGTGAGTTCCGGGGGCGGTCGCGGACGTTGCCCGGAAAGGTGCCGCCCGCAGCGCCGGTCTGTCGTGACACTGCCCCTCGGCCTGGCCGGGTTCCCAGCCGGGCAGGTCTCACTCGTCTCCGGACGTCCGCCTTTCGACAGCCTTCCGATGACCCGTCATGTGGAGCGCGTGGCGATTGTGGAGCCTGCGCGGAAGGGCTCTGCCCCGCTGCTTCGCGCGCACCCGCCGGACATCGGTGGAGGGGAGCCAGGGTGGTCCTGGCTCCCCTCCGTCGTGCGGGTGGGTCACTGGAACTGGGCGAAGAACCTCCAGATCTCTGCCTTGACCCAGGTGGCGGCGCCGTTCTGGCCGGAGGAGCCGTCGACCGGGTCGGGGTAGTGGTCGCCGTCGAACGCGGCCCACTGGACCGGGTAGCCGGCGCGGCAGCCCGTGTAGGTGGTGGTGATGTGCGTCCGGCTGCCGGGGGTGGGTTCGCGCGGGGTCTGCGGGGTGCAGCCGTTGTTGGCGACGAACTTGTCGCGCAGGGACCTTCCCTGCGAGATGTTGAGGACGGAGTCGCTGATGCCGTGGATGCCGAAGTAGGCGATGGGCTGGGTGCCGCCGTCGCATCCGCTGATCAGGCCGCCGGAGATGACCGCGACGGCCCGGAAGGCGTTCGCCCGGCTGCAGGCGAGGGCGTAGCTCATGCCGCCGCCCCAACTGAATCCGGTGGCGAAGCGCTGTGCCGGGTTCACGCACAGGCCCGACTCGATGCGCCGGATCATGTCGTCGACGAAGGTGATGTCCTCACCGCCTGAGTTGGCCCAGCCGTTGCCGAGGCCCTGGGGGGCGACGAGGATGGCGCTGTTGTTCGACTGCTGCTGCTGGCCGTAGTAGGCCCAGGCGGCCCCGCTCGCGCCGCCCGTGGCCACGTCGACGGCGGTTCCGCCGCGCCAGTGGAAGGCGAAGATCAGCGGGTAGCGGTGGCTGTTGTCGTAGTTGTCGGGGACTCGGAGGATGAAGCTGCGGCTCTTGCCGCCGCTCTGGATCGTGTACGTACCGCTCGTCAGGGTCGGGGCGCTGCCGCATCCGCCGGCACCGCCGTCGCCGCCGGACGACAGCTTGACCAGTTGCCACTGCTGGTTGGCGCCGGACCAGTCGCTGTACTGGACGACGCCGGCGCCGTCGGCGGTGGAGCCGCCCTGCACCTCCACCGCCTTGCCGCTGGCGCGGTTGATCAGCCGGACGTGCCCCCCGTCGGAGTCGGCCAGCCGGAACTGCTGGTTGGTCCCGTTGTGGTCGGCCCACTGCTGGATCTGGGCACCGTCGGCGGTCGAGGAGCCTGCCACGTCGAGGACCTTGCCCGAATGCCGGGACTTGAGGCGGTAGTAGCCGTCGCCGGAGTCCACGAACTGCCACTGCTGGTTGGCCTGGTCGTGCCGCGTCCACTGGTTGATCCGCGCGCCGTCGGCGGTGGACGTGCCGGAGACGTCCATCGCCTTGCCGCTGTTGCGGTTGACCAGGACGTACCAGGCGTTGGTGTCCACCGTCGCCGCCGCGGCGGGTGTCGGACGCACGGCGGTGAGCATGCCGAGGGCGAGGGTCACCGCCAGCAGGGCGGCGATCCGGGACCACCAGCGATGCCTACCCGGTGGGGCGGGGGGAGCCGCACCGTAGGTCGTCATCGGTGCACCCTTTCGTTCGTGGGGGGCCTCATCAGGTGCGGGTCCAGCGCTGGTTGCCGCTGCCGGAGCAGGTGTAGAGCTGGAGCTGGGTGCCGTTGGCGGTGCCGGCCCCGACGGCGTCGAGGCAGAGGCCGGACTGGACGCCGACGACGGTTCCGTCGGAGTTCAGGCGCCACTTCTGGTTGTCGCCGCCCCAGCAGGAGTAGATCTGGACCTTGGCGCCGGTGCCGGTGCCGGCCGCGTCCAGGCACTTGTTGCCGTAGACCCGGAACTCACCGGCGTCGGTGAACGCCCACTGCTGGTTGGTGCCGCCGTGGCAGTCCCACAGTTGGAGCTGGGTGCCGTCCGTGGTGCCGGCGTTGGGCACGTCCACGCAGCGGCCCGAGGCGACGCCCTTGAGCGGCCCGGCATCCGAGGGGTTCCCGGGGTTGCCGGGGTTGGTGCCGCCGTTGAGGGCGTTCAGGACGGAGGTGTACGCGGGCTTCTTGCTGCCGTCGTTGTTGAACAGCAGCGGCGTGTCACCGGACCGCCAGGAGTCGCTGTCGCGCACGCCCCAGACGGTGATGCCGAGGCAGCGCGCGACGGCCAGGCAGTCGTTGGTCACGCTGGCGTAGGTCGAGGCCGAGGCGCCCTGGATGTCCAGTTCGGTGATGGCCACGTCGACGCCGAGGGCGGCGAAGCTCTGCAGGGTGGTGCGGAAGTTGCTGTTGTACGGGCTGCCGCTGTTGAAGTGCGACTGGAAGCCGACGCAGTCGATCGGCACGCCGCGCTGCTTGAAGTCCCGGACCATCGAGTACACGGCCTGGGTCTTGGCCCAGGTCCAGTTCTCGATGTTGTAGTCGTTGTAGCAGAGCTTGGCGGCCGGGTCGGCGGCGCGGGCGGCGCGGAAGGCGGCCTCGATCCAGTCGTTGCCGGTGCGCTGCAGGTTGGAGTCGCGCCGGGCGCCCGAGTTGCCGTCGGCGAACGCCTCGTTCACGACGTCCCACTGGGCGATCTTGCCCTTGTAGTGGGCCATCACGCCGTTGATGTGGTCGATCATCGCCTGGCGCAGCGTGCTGCCGCTGAGGTTCTGCATCCAGCTCGGCTGCTGGGCGTACCAGGCCAGGGTGTGGCCGCGTACCTTCTTGCCGTTCTGTACGGCCCAGTTGTAGATGCGGTCGGCGGAGGTGAAGTTGAACTGGCCGCGCTGCGGTTCGGTGGCGTCGATCTTCATCTCGTTCTCGGCGGTCACCATGTTGAACTCACGGTTGGCGATCGTCGTGTACGCCGAGTCGTTCAGCCTGCCCGAGGCGATGGCGGTGCCGAAGTAGCGGCCGCTCTGCGCCGCCGCCGCGCCGAGCGTGCTCTCGGCGGCGTGCGCGGACGGCGGCGCGACCAGCGCGGCGACCACGCCGAGGACGCCGGCGACCAGCGTCAGCAGCAGGGCGCGGATCTTTCGGCGGTTGACGGGTCTGGGAAGGGCGTACGAGCCCATGACTGTGCCTCCAGGGTAGGAATCACGGAAGGACTGAAACGCGGGGGGTGCGTCTTCCGGTCATGGCACCGACCTCACCGGGACGTGATGGGGCGGCGCGGGTGCTTGCCCAGGCGGCCGAGCGGTTCGGTATGTCGAACTTCGGCCGGTTGTTCAGACGGGATGATTGATGTGTTGACGGTGGATCGTCAATACGAGTTGCAGAAAAAGTTTCTGTCAGTTGTCCGAAAGTTTCGACGCCGGAGCTGAGGGCGCGGTTTGTGGCCAGATCAGGGACGGGTTCGGGACTGGAGGGGACGCATTCCGGGTGGGGGGCATCCGGGGGGCTGGAGATGCTTCGAAAGTTTCGAGGGGCGTGGCCGCCGGCCGGCCGCTGTGCGGCCGTCGTTCCTCGCCTCCGCCCGGTGGTCGCGCCGGCCGGCTCGGGGGAGTGGCCGCGACGGCGGCCCGGCCCGGGGAACAGCGGGATTTGGTATCGAATCCCCGCTCGCGTCCATTTCTTCCCCGGGCGGGGCGCAAATGGGGCGGTCCAGGGAGAATTCGATCGCCGTTTCCTGATCGTGACGTCCGGTTTTCGGAGGCCGTTCCTCCGGCTTCAATTCCTGGGTTGCTCGGACGTTGACCGTGCTTGCCCGCGGAAGGGGGGTATCGGACGGACGCCCGGTTGGGTGGTGTTTGGTGGCTTTTCTTGGGGGCTGTGGGTGGGAAAAGCGCGAGGGTTGTACGGGATCTCATAACGATCTTGCTACTTAGTTTAATCACGGAGGAGTTAATAACCCTCTTGAAAACCCTTGATCATGTGTGTGTACTGAGGTCTCTACCAGTTACCACAAGCGCATTCCGTGCCGTCTGAAACTAGGTGCGGAGTGGGCACTCGCATGCCCGCATGTGCGCTAAACCCAAGAGAGGGTAAAATGCGTCACCTGAACAAGGCGGTAATGGCCGCCGCGATGACCGCTGCCATCGGGATGGGTATGGCTACGCCCGCTTCGGCGGCGAGCGGGGACTATGAGAACTACTGGTTCGGCTGTAATTATGATTCGTCGAACACCTTCAAGTTCCGGATTTTCTACAATTCCAACCTCGCCGGCGACTACCGGAACATCGGGTACGCGGTGTACGACTTCGACTCGGTGCAGGACGGCACGGGTTACAGCCCGCTCACCTACTGCGGCTTCCGGAGCGCCGGCAGTGGGCAGCATGTGAAGAACAATGCCGCGTCCGCGCGCAACAGCCACGCCACCTACACCGGGGTTCTTTACTACAACAGCGGTTACAAGGGCGCGGCCGATTACATCTGGGGCACGGTGAACCAGTTGGAAGCCACGTACAACGAGAACGCCTCGTTCAACTGGAAGAGCTGACCTGCGGCGGCATCCGCGTCCGCCGGCGTCGATGCCGCTGCTCGTTCTTTCTTCATCGATCACGGAAAGCTCCCCGCATGCTGTCCCTTCGTACATTCCGCTCCGCACCATCCGTCCGCGCCGTCGTGGCGGCATCCGCGGTGACCTTCCTGCTCGCTGGCTGCTCCCTGGCTTCGGACGGCGGGGACCAGGCCGTTTCGTCCGACTCCAAGGACCCGCAGAGCTGGGTTCTGCCCATCCAGAGCTATCTGCCGACGGAGCGGGAACAGGGGCAGCTCTCGCAGGCGAAGAAGATTCTGATCGGCGACTGCATGAAGGGCTTCGGTTTCACCTGGACTCCCGCGCCCGATCTGCCCAGGGTGGGGCCGAAGACGCTGACCGACTGGCGTTACGGCATTCACGACATGGCGCTCGCCGAACAGCGCGGATACAAGGCCGACGCCGAGGAGCAGGCCGCCTATGACGCCGCGGTCGAAAAGGGTGCCGTAGACGGAACGACCGCCGACGGACCGGACGCCAAGACCCTCAGCGGCGACATCCAGGAGGTCGACGGCAAGAAGGTCCCCGAGGGCGGCTGTGTCGGCGCGGCGAACCAGGAGATCGACGCCGACGCGATACAGGCGCGAGCCGCCGTCGAGCTGGCGAACGCGGCGTTCGTGAAGTCCAAGGAGGACCCGAAGGTCGTCAAGGCGTTCGCGGACTGGTCGGCGTGCATGAAGCGCAGCGGGTACGACTACGAGCAGCCGCTGGACGCGAGCGACGACTCGAAGTTCAGCGGCACCGAGGTCAGTTCCGAGGAGATCGCCACCGCCACGGCCGACATCAGGTGTCGGCAGAAGACCGATGTGGCGTGGGTCTGGTTCCAGGCCGAGTCGGCGTTGCAGAAGAGTGCCATCGAGCAGCACGCCGAGCAGCTCTCGGCGGAGCGGAAGAAGATCGACGCCGCGGTGCGCAACGCCTCGAAGATCGTCAAGGGCGAGTAGGGCTTCCGATGGCTGAAGAGAAGCTCCCGGACGGCCGGGCGGCCGGTTCCCGGCGGCGCGGCGGGCTGCGGCGCCGGCAGCGGAGCCTGGTCCTGGTGGTCGCCGGTTCGGTGGTCCTGACGGGCGCCGGTGTGGCCGCCGCGTCCCTCATCAAGTCCCCGGCGCAGGCCGCCGCCGACACGCGTCCGCCGCCGACGAGCGTGCTGACCGCCACCGTCCAGAAGAAGGTGCTTTCCGAGACGGTCATCACCCGTGGCACGGTCGCCGCGGCCCAGCGGATCGACGTGTCCGGTGAGGGCGCGGGCGGCAAGGACGCCGGCCGCTCGATCGTGACCAAGGTGGCCGTCGAGGCGGGCAAGCCGCTGCGGATGGGGCAGTTGCTGCTGGAGATCTCCGGCCGTCCGGTGTTCGCCCTCGAAGGGGAGGTGCCGGCCTACCGGGATCTCCGGCCGGGCAGCACCGGAGACGACGTGGCCCAGCTCCAGCGGGCCCTCGGCCGGCTCGGTTACGGCACGGGCGGCGACCCCTCCGGCACCTTCGGCTCCGGGACGGAACGGGCGGTCGGGCTGTTCTACCGGGCGCACGGGTTCGCTCCCGTCACGGAACAGGGCGAGCCCGTCGCCGCGCCGAAGGAGGAGGCCACCGGGACCACCGGAGCCACTGGAGCCACCGGGACCACCGAGGCCACCGGGACCACCGAGGCCACCGGGACCACCGAGGGCGGGGCGGACACCGGCGGCGTATCGGACGGCACGCCACCGGCGACCCCTGCCCGTCCGGTCTCCCACACGGTCGTACCCCTGTCCGAGATCGCATACGTCCGTGCCGAACCGGCCTACGTGGAGCAGGTGTCCGCGCACGTCGGCGACGAGGCGTCCGCCGACCTCCTCACCATCTCGGCCGGGAAGCTCGTCGTCGACGGCTCGCTGAGCGCGGACGTCAAGGGGCTGGTGAAGCCGGGGCAGAAGGTGTCCATCGCCTCGGAGGTGACCGGCGACCGGGCCACGGGGACGGTCGTGTCGGTCGCGGACAAGCCCTCGAAGCCGCAGAAGGACGCCGAATCCGCCGCGCGGTCCGGCGCCGACACGTATGCGGTGAAGATCGAACCGGCCGACCGGCTGCCCGCCTCCCTCGCGGGCGAGGACGTCCGGCTGACCATCACCGCCGCGTCCTCCGGCAAGGCCGTGCTCGCGGTCCCGGCCTCGGCGGTCTCCGCCGGGGAGGACGGGCGGACCACCGTCACGGTACGCCGGGGCGAGCAGGAGCGGCGCGTGGTGGTCGACACCGGCATGACCGCGGACGGTTATGTGCAGGTCACCGCGGTGGACCGGGGCGCCCTCGGCGTGGGGGACCGCGTCGTCGTCGGGGTGGACCTGTCGGGCGGCGGCCCGTCATGACGCCGCCCGGCCGTCCCGCGGTCATCGCCCTGGAAGACCTCGGGCTCACCTATCCCGGGCCGCCGCCCGTCACCGCGTTGCACCCCTGCGAACTGCGGATCGAGCACGGGGAGCTGGTCACCATCGTGGGGCCCTCGGGCTCGGGCAAGTCCAGTCTGCTCAACGTCCTCGGCCTGCTGGACAGTCCCACGCGGGGCCGTTACCTGCTCAACGGCGTCGACACGTCCACGGTGAACGACGGCCGGCGGGCGGCGCTGCGCGGACAGCAGATCGGCTTCGTGTTCCAGTCCTTCCACCTGCTGCCCCACCGCACCGCCCAGGAGAACGTCGAACTCGCGATGGTCTACCAGCGGACGCCCCGCCGCGTGCGGCGGCGCAAGGCCGCCGAGGTGCTCGCCCGGGTCGGCCTGGCGCATCGCGCCCACGCCCTGCCGACCCGGCTCTCCGGCGGCGAGCGCCAGCGCGTGGCGATCGCCCGTGCGCTGGTCGCCGAACCCGCGCTGCTGCTGTGCGACGAGCCCACGGGCAACCTCGACAGCGACACCGCGGGCGCCATCCTCGACCTGCTCGACCAGTTGCACCGGGACGGCATGACCATCCTGGTCATCACGCACGACGCGAATGTCGCCCGACGGGGCCGCCGCGTGATCACCATCCGCGACGGGGTCCTCTCCGAGACGACTCCAGGGGCCGAGGCGGCCCACGGAACCTCCACGGCCCACGGGACCTCCACGGCCCAGAACACCTCCACGGCCCACAGCACCGCCACGGCCCACCACCCGCACGCCTCCCACGACGGCACCACCGCGGAGGTGACCAGGTGAGCCGCTCCCGGTTCTCGCCCCGCGACCTGGCCTCCGAAGCCGTGGCCGGCATCCTGCAACGCCCCGCCCGTTCGGCGCTGACCTCGCTGGGCACGGTGCTCGGCGTCGGCGCGTTCATCGCCGTGCTCGGTCTGACGGGCACCGCCGCCGCCCAGATCGACACCCGCTTCAACCGGCTCACCGCCACCGAGGTGAGCGTCGAGGACACCGGCGGACGCGACGCCGACCGGGTGCCCCTCGCGTTCCCGGCGGACGCCGACCGGAGGATGGCCCGGGTGAACGGGGTCGAGGCCGCGGGCGTGTACTGGAAGGTCCGCCTCGCCCCCGGGGAGCCGGTGCGCTCCTCGCCGGTCGCGGACGGGACCGGCGCCGTGTCGCAGACCCCGGTCGTCGCGGCCTCGGCCGGAGTGCTCTCCGCCGCCGAGCCGCACTTCACCCAGGGCCGTGCCTACGACGCCTTCCACGACGCGCACCACCAGTCCGTGGCCGTGATCGGGGCGTCGACCGCCGCCCGCCTGGGCATCGGCACCCTCCGCACCCAGCCCGCCGTCTTCATCGGCGACACCGCGTTCACGGTGGTCGGCATCTTCGACGACACCCGGCGGATGCCGGACCTGCTGCTGTCCGTCGTCATCCCCAGGACCACCGCCGAAGGGGTCTGGGGGCCGCCGCAGGACGAGCGCGCCAAGATGCTCGTCTCCACGGAACTGGGCGCCGCCCCCCAGGTGGCGCGGGAGGCCGCCCTGGCGCTGCGCCCCGACCACCCCGAGTACCTGCGGGCCGTCCCGCCGCCGGACCCGAAGGCCCTGCGCACCGCGGTCGGCGGCGATCTGGGCCAACTGTTCCTGCTGCTGTCGGTCGTCTGCCTGGTCATCGGCGCGGTCGGCATCGCCAACACGACCCTGGTCGCGGTCATGGAGCGGATCGGCGAGATCGGTCTGCGGCGGGCCCTCGGTGCCCGCGCCCGGCACATCACCTGGCAGTTCCTGACCGAGTCCGCCGCCCTCGGCCTGGTCGGCGGGATCGCCGGTACGTCGCTGGGCACGGCGGTCGTCGTCGGTGTCTCGCTGCACAACCGGTGGACGCCGGTCCTGGACCCGGTGACGCTCGCCGCCGCGCCCGTCCTCGGTCTCACCACCGGTCTGCTGGCCGGCCTCTATCCCTCCTGGCGCGCGAGCCGCATCCAGCCCGTCGAGGCGCTGCGGCGCTGACGCCTCCTCCCAAGCACGGCCCGACCGGGCCGCGCCCCCGCCCGTGCGCCCGGACGACCGGTGCGCACCGACGTAAGGAACCATCTGTGGCAGACGACCAAGTCCTCAGAGCGCAGAAGTGGGTCAACTCCAAGTACGGCAGCGTCTCCGGCTACGTACGCTGTCCGGAGAACGGGCAGACCGGCTGGGGAACCATGAACTCCCTGCTGATGGCCCTGCAACACGAACTGGGCATCAGCCCTGTCGTCGCCTCGTTCGGACCGACCACGGCGGCCAAATTCGCCGCCCTCGGCGACATCGGCTTCGAATGGGACAAGAACCGCAACATCGTGGCCGTACTGGAGTACGCCCTGTGGTGCAAGGGGTACTGGGCCGTCGAGCCCGGCAGCGAGGGCTGGTTCACAGGTGTCACCCGTGACGCGGTGGAGTCGCTGCGTTCCAACATGGGCATCGGCGGGGAAGGCGTCATCAACGTCCAGGTCGCCCGCGGCCTGATGAACATGGACGCCTACGTGGTGGTCGCCGGCGGCACCGACGAGATCCGCTCGATCCAGCAGTGGCTCAACCGCGGATACTGGAACAAGGACGCCTACACGATCGGCCCGTGCGACGGGATCTACTCCCGTGACGTCCAGAAGTCCCTGATGATCGCCCTCCAGTACGAGCTGGGTATCGCCGCCCCCAACGGCAACTTCGGACCGGGCACTCAGGCGGCCCTCAAGTCCCACCCCGTCGCCCAGGGGCAGAGCGGCGTACTGGTGACCCTCTTCTCCGCCGCCTGTGTCTTCAACTCGCCCACCTACAGTGCCGATGGCGACGCAGTCCGCACCACCTGGCGCAAGGAGGGCACCTTCGACTCCGGCCTCGCCACCTGGGTCACCGCCTTCCAGCGGTTCAACAAGCTGGCGGTCAGCGGCAACGGCGACTACCAGACCTGGGCGCAGCTCCTGGTCTCGATGGGCGACCCGGACCGGAAGGTCACCGGCGCCGACACCCGGTACGAAATCACCAGCTCCCGCGCGAAATGGCTGTACGACAACGGCACCCGCTACATCGGCCGCTACATCTACGACCCGCCCGGCTCGACCCTGGACAAGGAGATCAAGCCCGGCGAGCTGCAGACCATTTTCGACAACGACCTGCGCGTCTTTCCCATCTACCAGGACAACGCCCGCAAGCTCGCCGACTTCACCTACACGAGCGGGTACCAGCACGGACTCAACGCGCACGCGCAGGCCGAGTCCTATGGGTTCAACCGAGGCACCACGATCTACTTCGCCGTCGACTACGACGCCACGAGCGAGGAGATAGCCAGTGCCATCGTCCCCTATTTCCAGGGCGTGCAGGCCGCTCTGGCCAGCAAGGGAAAGAAGTACACCCACGGCGTGTACGGCTCGCGGAACGTCTGCAGCACCGTCAGCAACAAGACCTTCGCGCGCTACTCCTTCGTATCCGGCATGTCGTACGGCTTCTCGGGCAACCTGGGCTTCCCGATCCCGCGCAACTGGACCTTCAACCAGATCAAGGAATACAAGGTCACCAACGGATCGGACACCTTCGACCTCGACAACGACGCCGCATCCGGCCTCGACAAGGGGGTCGGCTCGGTCAATGACACGGGCGGACCCGCCGACAGCTTCCTCGCCTACGTCCAGAAGCTCTACGACCTCGCCGGTACTTACGGCGCCACCGGGCAGAGGCGCAGTCAGCTCGTGATGGAGTACATCCGCCACCACGACTACGGTGACAAGGACCTGGAGAACAAGCTCGGCTGGTGGTACCTCATCGGCTCCTACGACACCGGCTTCGTGGACTACTGCGACTCCAACGGAATGGACGTCGAGAACTTCTTCACCGACCCCTTCACGGGCTACCAGCTCGGCGCGCCGCACATGATGGCCACCGCCAACGCGCACCTGCTGAAGGACCAGCCAGGCACCAAGTCCGACGCCAACGGGGGCGACGTCGGCGGGTGGGCCGGCGACCTGATGACGTTCTGGGCGGACTGGCGTAATTCGGAGCAGGAATACGCCGATCCGCAACAGTTCTGCCACGACCGGCTCGCTGTTCCCGGCGTCGCCTCCACGTTCGGCTTCAACGACCTCATCGAGGACGCGGACGGCTATCTCCTGGCCCGAGCGGTCCGCGGCGGCAAGAACATCGTCGACGCCATGAAGGCGCACTACAACGGCTCCGGCGGGCTCAGCCGGTTCACCTCCTACTTCAACGGGCGCTGGGGCACCGCGACCAACTGCAAGACCTCCGCCCACCACGCGCTGACCGACCTGGAGGCAACCCTGTCGGCCGCTCAGCTGCGACTGATCACCCTCGCGCGCGCCGCCCTGCCCAACGACTACGCTCTGCTGCCCGGCGGCAGCGACAAGCTCGCCGCCTTCGAGCAGGGCTTCGCCGACGCGATCGTGGCCCGCATCGGCATGGAGTCCAGGAAGGCCGAGACGTACAAGAGCAACCAGCAGCGTTACCTCGCGGCGGCCCGGACCCGGGCGGCCCGCTGACCGGACGGAGATCACCATGAAGCAGGCCGTCGTACTCACCCTCGTGCTGCTCATCGTGGGGTGGGCACTGGCGAGTGTGTGGAGCGCCTGCCGCCTGTACGCGGGACTCCGCGACCGGCAATGGCGCGCCGTGAACTGGTGGGGCCATGTGCTGTCCCTGTCCCTGTTCAGCACGCTGGCGGTGTGGCTTTACGGCCTGTTCAGCATGGGCCTCAACGTCCGTGAGGAATGCCAGTTCGTTCATCACCAGCCCTACGACGCCGACTACCGGGACGCACACACCGCCGAGTACAACAAGTGGTTCCCGCTGCACAGCAAGTGCAACGCGAGCTACGACATGGTCCCGGCGTGGGTGAATCCGGTCGTCGTGCTCGGTGTGGTCGTCTCCCTTGTCTCTCTCGCCGTGCTGGTGCGGTTCGCCGTGGCGCGGCGCCCTTCCCTGCCTGTAAAGGAAAAATCATCGTGCAACTGACCGGCCCCTCCCGCCGCCAGGTACTCACCGTCGGCGCGGCCGTCACCGCGGCAGCGGTACTCACGGACCTCGGCGCCCCCGCTCAGGCGGACGCGGCCACGAACACCTGGGCGAAGTCCGCGTCCCGCAACGGATGGCCGGTGCTCCAGGCCGCCGACTCGTTCGTCATCGAAGGCAGCGGACACAGCGTCCGTCTCGCCGATGGCGACGCCGCCACCGTCCTGCTGCACATAGCGCGCCGCTTCCACTACGAGATCGACGCGCTGCGCAGCGGCGACGTGCACGGGTGGACCGACGACCGCTCCGTGTCCGAAGCGTACGAGTCGAACTACCTGTCCGGCAGCGCTCTCGCCATCCGGCCGGCCGGTTACCCGGTCGGCGCGCACGGCAATTTCTATCCCAACGAGATGATCGTGATCCGCGACATCCTCGCCGAGCTGGACGGGGTCGTGGCCTGGGGAGGGGACTTCACCACGCCCAAGGAGTCGCACTTCGAGATCGCCGTCCGGCCGGCACACCCGCGGCTCAAGGGCGTCGCCCGCAAGATCCGCGGCTGGGACGAAGACCCAGGCATGGCCGGCGCGGGCGCGACGGACGCCTTCGAGCCTGCCCGGATGAAGAGAGCGCGCGCGTTCCAGAGCCGCTGACCCGCCGACACGTCGGTGAAGCTCCTGGTGGACGAGTTCTTACCCAAGATCACGCAGGTCCGCCAGGAGCTTCGTATGGTGTCCATAGGGGTAGTGCGGTTCTGGATTCCGGCAGCGGTCCTGTGTGCCGTGGTCATGATGCTGGTGCGACGCGGACAGCGGCCTTCACGGCTGGTCGCACGCCAAGGATTCGCGGGCTCCGCTGGAGCGACTCCTGGGGGAACTATGAGTACGACGGAACTGGCGTGGTTCAAGTCCAGCTACAGCGGCAGCCAGGGTGACGACTGCATAGAGATCGCCGTCACCGAGCTGGCCGTGCGCGTGCGTGACTCCAAGGATGTCACTCGCTCTGACTTCGTGGTCGGCCGGGACGGCTGAGCCCGGTTCGTACGGTACGCGGCGCGGCGGGACGGATAGGTCCGGCGCCGGGTCCTCACGGCAGGTGCCGCAGTACGTCGCCGAGTACCGCCACCCCTTCGCCGATGTCGGTGGGGGTGCTCGCGGCGTAGCCCAGTACCAGGCCCGGCCTGCGGGGCCGCTGGCTGTGCCAGGACAGCGGGTGCGCCTTCACGCCCCGTGCCAGTGCCAGGGCCGCGAGATCCGTGTCGGCGAACCCGGCCCGGAAGGTGACGGTCAGGTGCAGACCGGCCGCCGCACCGTGCACGGTCGCGCCCGGCAGATGGGCGCCGACGGCGTCGATCATGGCGTCCCGGCGCCGGCGGTGCTGCCTTCGCAGGTGGCGCAAGTGGCGTTCCAGCGCGCCCGATTCCATCAACCGGGCGAGGACGAGCTGCGGCAGGGCGGCGTTGCCGAGGTCGGCGAACCGTTTGGCGGCCACGAGGGCCTCGCGGTACTTCGGCGGGGCCAGGACCCACCCGAGGCGCAGGGCCGGGGCGAGGAGCTTCGACACGCTTCCGGCGTAGCAGACGTGCTCGGGGAGCACGGACCGCAGGGCGGGCACCGGGGGCCGGTCGTAGCGGTGCTCGGCGTCATAGTCGTCCTCGATGACCAGTCCGCCGGTCTCGCGGGCCCAGCGCGTCAGTTCGTTGCGTCGGCTGCCGCGCAGCACCACGCCGGTGGGGAACTGGTGCGCGGGGGTGAGGAGGACGGCCGCCGCACCCGTGGCCCGCAGCTCATCGACGCGCACCCCTTCGGAGTCGACCGCGACGGGCGGGGTGTCCAGTCGGCAGGCGCGCAGGTGCTGCCGGGCGCCGAGCGAGCCGGGGTCCTCCACGGCGACCGCGGTGATCCCGTCGTCGCGCAGCACCCGTCCGAGCAGGGTGAGGGTCTGCGCGGTGCCGGAGACGTCGAGGACCTCGCCGGGATCGGCCCGGACGCCCCGGTTACGGGCGACCCAGTGGGCGACGGCCCGGCGGAGCGCCGGTGTGCCGCGGGGATCTCCGTAGCCGAGGTCGGCCGCCGCCAGGTGGCCGAGGACCTGGCGTTCCGCGCGCAGCCACGCCGCTCGCGGGAACGCGGACAGGTCGGGGAGCCCCGGGGAGAGGTCGATCCGGGCCGGTGCCCCGCGCAAGGTGTCGAAGACGTCCGCGCCGGGCTCGGCGGCGAACACCGGACGCGGTGCCGCCGGTTCGCCGGGCGCGGGGGAGGCGGCCGGTGCCGGGGGCGCCGCGGGGGCGCCGACGACGACCGTTCCGTTGCGCCCCCGCCCGGCGAGGAACCCGTCCTCGACCAGACGCCGGTACGCCTCGGTGACCACCCCGCGCGACACCCCGAGTTCGCCCGCCAGGACCCGGGTGGCCGGCAGCCTGCTGCCCACCGGCAGGCGGCCGTCGGCCAGCGCGTGCCTGATCCGCCGGGCCAGCCAGTCGGACTTCCCGCCCGCCGGGGCCTCGCCGACGGCCAGGTGGAGGAAGTCGGCCCCGGCCGTTATGGACCCCTGGGAAGCGCCCTCATTGGATCTGTCCACCGGGCCATAGTGGCAGCAGGGTGGAGTCATGAACACAGCGACCAGACCCTCGGAAGCGGCTGCGGCGGCGGACTACGTACACGGTTACTCACGGCGGGAGAGCCGGCGGCTGGGCGACCAGGCGGACACCCTCGCGCGACTGCTGCACACCGGCACGGCCTACCCGCCGGGCAGCCGGGTCCTGGAAGTCGGCTGCGGGACCGGCGCCCAGACGGTTCATCTGCTCCGCTCCAGCCCCGGCGCGCGGATCGTCGCGGTCGACCGGTCCGCGACCTCCCTCGCGCGGGCCCGCGCCCGCGTCACGGGGCTCGCGCCCGACGCGCCGGTGGAGTGGCACCGCGCCGACGTGTACGACCTGCCCTTCGACGACGCGGAGTTCGACCACGTCTTCGTGTGCTTCGTACTGGAACACCTGCCGGACCCGCGAGCGGCGCTGACCGGTCTGCGCCGGGTGCTGCGGCCCGGGGGCACCGTCACCGTGATCGAGGGGGACCACGGATCGGTGTTCTTCCACCCGGAGAGCGCGTACGCCCGTGCCGTGATCGACTGCCAGGTCCGCCTCCAGGCGGCGGCCGGGGGCAACGCGCTGCTCGGACGGCAGGTGCAGCCGCTGCTGGCCGGGGCCGGCTACGCCGGCATCGACGTCCGCCCGGTCCCGGTGTCCGCCGACCCGACCCGGCCCGAACTGGCCGGCGGCTTCACCCGCGACACCTTCGTCGCCATGGTCGCCTCCGTGCGGGACAGGGCGCTGGCCGCCGGGCTGACGACCCCGGCCGACTGGGACCGGGGGATCGCCGACCTGCTGCGGACCGTGGCGGACGGGACCTTCCACTACACCTTCTTCAAGGCCCTCGCGGTCGGCCCGCCCGTCTCCTCCTGAGCGTGCGCCGCGTCGTACACGGCGTGGGCGCGGGCGATGTCGCCGCTGTGGCGCCTGGCCCAGCCGACGAGGGAGAGCAGCGTCTCGTTCAGTTCCAGCGCCATCTCGGTGCACTCGTACTCGACCTTGGGCGGCACGGTCGGGTAGACGGTGCGCACCAGCAGGCCCTCGCGCTCCAGCTTGCGGAGGTTGAGCGTGAGCATCCGGCGGCTGATGCCCTCGATGGAGCGCTCCAGCTCGGTGAAGCGGACCGGGCCCTTCGCGGCGGCGACGAGGATGCCGATCGCCCACTTGCCGGCGACCCGTTCGAGGACCTCGCTCACCGGGCACGCCGGGTTGTCCACCTGCTCCGTCACATCCATGTGACCCCGGGACATAAAAGTGCCTCCTTCCGCGGGGCGTCATGGTTACACACCATGGAGTCCGTAACAAAGAGGCCCCCATGGAAGGGACACCCATGTCCGCTCACGCCGTGCCCGTACCGACCGGCGGCACCTCCTCGCGTCATCTGGCGCTGGCGATCCTCTGCATCGGCCAGTTGATGGTGATCCTCGACGGCACGATCGTGAACGTGGCGCTGCCGGCCATCCAGGAGAGCCTGGACCTCTCCGTGTCGGACCTGGGCTGGGTGGTCAACGCCTACCTGATCCCGTTCGGCGGTCTGCTGCTGCTCGCGGGCCGCTTCGGCGACCTCTTCGGCCGCAAGCGGGTCTTCGTCACCGGCCTGACCGTCTTCACCGCGGCCTCGCTGCTCTGCGGCCTGGCGCAGCACCCGGCGGTGCTGCTCGGGGCCCGCTTCCTCCAGGGCGTGGGCGGCGCGGTGACGTCCGCGGTGACCCTGGCCATGATCGTCACCATGTTCACCGAGCCCGGGGAGCGGGCCAGGGCGATCGGCGTCTACAGCTTCGTGCAGTCCGCGGGCGGCACCCTCGGCCTGCTGCTCGGCGGGGTGCTGACGCAGGCGGTCGGCTGGCACTGGATCTTCTTCGTGAACGTCCCGATCGGCGCCGCCGCCGTCCTGCTCGCCCGGCGCCACCTCGCCGCCGAGCGGGGCACCGGCCGGGGCAAGAGCACCGACGCGCTCGGCGCCGCCCTGATCACGGCCGCGCTGATGCTGGCCGTCTACACCATCGTCGGGGCCGCCGACCACGGCTTCGGGTCCGCCCGCACCCTCGGCCTCGGCCTCGGCGCGCTGCTCCTGCTGGCCGCGTTCGTCGCCCGCCAGGCCCGCGCCGCCGACCCGCTGCTGCCGCCCCGGATGTTCCGGTTCCGCAATGTCTCCGGGGCGCTGGGCACCCACACCCTGATGATCGCCGGGATGTTCAGCTTCCAGTTCCTGACCGTGCTCTACATGCAGCGCGTCCTCGGCTTCGACGAGGTGCGGACCGGCTCCGGCCTGATCCCGGTCTCGCTGCTGATCGGTCTGATGTCGCTGTTCCTCGCCCCGCGGCTCATCGCCCGGTTCGGTGCCCGCGCGGTGCTGCTGGCCGCCCTGGTGCTGATCGCCGGCGGTCTGGCCCTGCTCGGGCAGGTCTCCGCCGACGGGAACTACCTCGCCGACGTCTTCCCGGCGAACGTGCCGCTCGGCATCGGCTTCGGCCTGGCGATGCCGTCGCTGGCCGGGCTCGCCATGTCGGGTGCGACGCCGCGGGACTCGGGGCTGGCCTCGGGCATGTTCAACACCATGCAGCAGGTGGGCGCCGCCCTGGGCCTGGCGGTCCTCAGCACCCTGGCCGCCTCCCGCACCGACGCGCTGCTCGGCGCCGGCACGCCCGCGCCGGCCGCGCTGACCGAGGGCTACCAGCTCGCCTTCCGGATCAGCGCCTGCTTCGTGCTGGGCGCGCTGGTGGTCGCGGCGGTCGTCCTGCGCGAGCGGCCCCGGGCCCCGCACACCCCGGCCGCCGGCCCGCCCGTCGCCGACCGCCGGGCGGAGTCGGACACCGCGCCGGCGTGAGGGCCCATCGGCTCCCGGGCCGGGGCGACCGTGCGCCTCGGCCGCCGTCCCGGTGCGCACCCGCGCCGCGCCGGGGCCGGGTTCCCGCCGCCGCGTCGCTGTAGGCCGGGCCTCCTGGGGCCCGCCTCCCGTCACGCGGGGCCGGGTTCCCGCCGCCGCGCAAGGGGACCGCGAGGGCGGGAGGCGTCCCACCTCTTGACGTGACCCTGGCAAAGCTGGCTGTATGGGAGCCCTGTGGGAGCGCTCCCACAGAACTTTCCCACACTCCCCGTCCCGCTTCCTTGCCTCACGCCCCCCGGAGCCGCAGTGAGAACGACAAGAAGCACGCCCCGTACGAATCCGGCCGCCCTCCTGTTCGCGGCCGCGACGGCCCTGATCACCCTGCTCGGCCTGATCGCCCTGTCCCCGGCCGCCGCCCACGCCGACGCCGGTCCGCCCGGTGCCGCCGCGACCGGGCTGCACATCAGCGACGGCCGCCTCCTCGAAGCCAACGGCAACGACTTCGTGATGCGCGGCGTCAACCACGCCCACACCTGGTACCCCGGCGAGACGCAGTCGCTGGCCGACATCAAGGCGCTAGGCGCCAACAGCGTGCGGGTCGTGCTCTCCGACGGCTACCGCTGGAGCCGCAACAGCGCCGAGGACGTCGCCGCCGTCATCGCCAGTTGCAAGGCCAACCGGCTGATCTGCGTCCTGGAGGTGCACGACACCACCGGCTACGGCGAGGACGCCGCCGCCGGCACCCTCGACCACGCCGCCGACTACTGGATCAGCCTCAAGGACGTCCTGGCCGGCCAGGAGGACTACGTCATCGTCAACATCGGCAACGAGCCGTGGGGCAACACCGACCCCGAGGGCTGGACCGCCCCGACGACCGCTGCGATCCAGAAGCTGCGCGCCGCCGGACTCCAGCACACGATCATGGTGGACGCCCCCAACTGGGGCCAGGACTGGCAGGGCGTCATGCGGGCCGACGCCCAGCGCGTCTACGACGCCGACCCCACCGGCAACCTGATCTTCTCCATCCACATGTACAGCGTCTTCGACACCGCCCAGGAGATCACCGACTACCTCGGTGCCTTCGTCGCCGCGAAACTCCCCATCCTCATCGGGGAGTTCGGCGGCCCCGCCGACCAGTGGGGCGACCCGGACGAGGACACCATGATGGCCACCGCCGAACAGCTCGACCTCGGCTACCTGGCCTGGTCCTGGAGCGGCAACACCGACCCGGTCCTCGACCTCGCCATCGACTTCGACCCGGCGCGGCTCAGCTCCTGGGGCCAGCGCATCTTCCACGGCCCCGACGGCATCGCCGCGACCTCGCGTGAGGCGACGGTCTTCGGCGGCACCGCCCCCGACACCCGGGCCCCGACCGCGCCGGGCACCCCCACCGCGTCGGCGGTGTCCCCGACCTCGGTCACCCTGACCTGGCCCGCCGCCACGGACAACGTTGCCGTCACCGGCTACGACGTGGTCCGCGTCGACGGGAGCACGGAGACGCCGGCCGCCGCCGCGACGGCCACCTCGGTCACCGTCTCCTCCCTCACCCCGGACACGGCGTACAGCTTCGCGGTCTACGCCAGGGACGCGGCCGGCAACCGGTCGCCCCGGTCGGCCGCGGTCACCGTGCGGACCGGGAAGGACACCGGCACGCCCGGCACCCGCTGCTCGGTGGGCTACCGCGTCGTCGGCCAGTGGCCGGGCGGCTTCCAGGGCGAGATCACCGTCCGCAACACCGGCACCGCCAAGGTCAGCGGCTGGACCCTGGGCTTCAGCTTCCCGGCCGGCCAGACCGTGAGCAACATGTGGGGCGGCACCCCGGCCCAGAGCGGCGCCTCGGTGACGGTCGCCGCCGCCCCGTACACCTCGACGATCCCGGCCGGCGGCTCGGTCACGGTCGGCTTCATCGGGACGAAGCAGTCGACCAACCCGGCGCCCACGGCGTTCACCCTCAACGGAACGGCCTGCACGACCGGCTGACCCACCGGGACCGGTCCGCGGCGTCCGGCGCCGCCGGCGTCCGGACCGGTCCCGCCCCGCACCCGCCCGCCCCGCACCCGCGCCCGGCGGTCCCGTCGCCTCCCGGGCGTGGCCACGGGCCCGCGCCGCCCCGGTACGGCGGACCCGTAGGCTCGGGGCAACCGTGGGAAGGGACCCGCAGCACCGTGCACGTACTGATCCTGGGCGGCACCACCGAGGCCCGCCTGCTCGCCGGACTGCTGACCGCCGACGCCTCGCCCGCGCTGCGGGTGACCACGTCCCTGGCGGGGCGGGTGGCCGCGCCCCGGCGGCCGCCCGGCGAGGTGCGCGAGGGCGGGTTCGGCGGCGCGGCGGGGCTGGCCGCGTGGCTGACCGGGCACGGCGTGGACGTCCTGGTCGACGCCACGCACCCGTTCGCCGGGGAGATCAGTTTCCACGCGGCGCGGGCCGCCGCGAGCGCCCGGGTGCCCGTCCTCGCGCTGCGGCGGCCGAGCTGGAGCCCCGTCGCGGGCGACGTCTGGCACGAGGCCGGTTCGCTGGCCGGGGCCGCGGCGCTGCTGCCCGCGCTGGGCCGGCGGGTCTTCCTCACCACCGGCCGGACCGGCCTGGCCGCCTTCGCCGACTGCCGCGACGCGTGGTTCCTCGTCCGGTCCGTCGACCCGCCCGGACCCCCGCACCCGCCGCACCTGGAGGTCCTGCTGGACCGGGGCCCGTTCACCCTCGACGGCGAACGCGACCTGCTGCGGCGGCACCGCATCGACGTCCTGGTCACCAAGGACAGCGGCGGCGCGGCCACCGCGCCGAAACTGACCGCCGCCCGGGAGGCGGGGGTCCCCGTCGTCGTCGTACGCCGCCCGCCGGTCCCCGACGACGTACCCACCGTGCCGGACCCCGAGGCGGCGGTCGGGTGGATTCTCGGAGGCGGTCGGTAGCGGGGGTGTTCGGTGGTGCTGCGGGGGCGGTCCGCTGGATTTCCCGGGTCGGTCGGCAGCGGGTGTGCTCGGCGGTGCTGCGGGGGCGGTCCGCTGGATTTCCCGGGTCGGTCGGCAGCGGAGGTGTTCGGTGGGGCCCGCGCGGGGGTGTTCCGGCGGAGTGTCGGGTTCGGTCGGTGGCGAGGGTTCTCGACGGGTCCTGCGGGGTCGGCCGGCGGCGGAGCGCGCGCCCACCGCGCCGGGCTCCGCGGCGGCGGTCCGACGGTACCTCGGGTCAGTCGGCAGCGGCGGCCCGCCCCACGAGCGCGGCCAGTTCCTCCGCCGTACGCGGAGCGGCGCCCGCCGCCCCCAGCATGCCCCGGGCGCGCAGCAGCGCGGCCGCGGCGACGCCCCACGGCAGCTTCAGGCCCGCCCGCGCCAGCAGTTCCGGGCGGGCCAGCGTCTCGGGCGCCGGCCCGCGGCGCACCCCGTCGGGGGTGAGCAGCGCCGCGTCGTCCGCCCAGCGCAGCGCGAGGTCGACGTCGTGGGTCGCCATCACCACCGTCGTCCCGTCCGCGCGCAGCCCGTCCAGGGTGGCGAGCAGCCGTTCCTGCCCGTCCGGGTCGAGCCCGGCGGTCGGCTCGTCCAGGATCAGCGCCCTCGGCCGCATCGCCACCGCCCCCGCGATCGCCGTCCGCTTGCGCTGCCCGTACGACAGCAGATGCGTCGGCCGGTCGGCCAGTTCCGCGATGTCCAGCGCGGCCAGCGACCGGGCGACCCGCTCCCGCACCTCGGCGTCGGACAGCCCCAGGTTGAGCGGTCCGAAGGAGACGTCCTGCGCGACCGACGCGGCGAAGAGCTGGTCGTCCGGGTCCTGCACCACCAGTTGCACGGTGGTCCGCAGCCGGGTCAGCCCCGCCCGGTCGTACGTCACCGGCGTCCCGTCCACCGCCAACCGCCCGGCGTGCGGCCGCAGTCCGCCGCTGAGCAGCCTCATCAGCGTCGTCTTGCCGCTGCCGTTGCGGCCCAGCAGGGCGAGCGCCCGCCCCTCGCGGACGTCGAAGTCCAGGCCGTCCAGCACCCGGGGCCCGTCCTCGTAGCCGAACGACGCGCCCCGCAGGGACAAAAGTGCCGGCTCGCTCATGTCAGCGGCCCTTCCAGTACGTGGGTGAGGGCGGCCAGCGCGCACAGCAGCGCGAGGCTCGCCGCCGTGAAGCGGACCGAGACGCGGGCCTCGGGCACCAGGACCCGCAGGGTGCCGTCGTAACCGCGTCCCGCGAGCCCGGCCTGGAGCCGCGCCGCCCGGTCGAAGGCGCGCACGAACGCGGTGGCGCCCAGCCCGCCCAGCGAACGCCA
This sequence comes from Streptomyces sp. NPDC000134, assembly GCF_042899225.1. Classification (NCBI taxonomy): domain Bacteria; kingdom Bacillati; phylum Actinomycetota; class Actinomycetes; order Kitasatosporales; family Streptomycetaceae; genus Streptomyces; species Streptomyces sp. NPDC000134. The sequence goes on along the minus strand of NZ_JBIAZN010000016.1, from coordinate 16,559 downwards.
CACCGCCGCCCGCGTGGTCTGCCCGAGCCGCGCCGCCTGCGAGGCCCGGACCCGGCGCACGGAGTCCAGCAGCAGGAAGCTCATCCGGTACGTCACCAGGGCGACGTCCACCACCGGCGCGGGCACCCCGGCCCGCAGCAGGCGCGGCAGCAGGTCGGACAGGGGCGTGGTGAACGCGAACAGCAGCACGCCCAGGGACGCCGCCGACGAGCGCAGCAGCAGCTCACCGGCGCGCACCGCCCCGCCGTCGGCGAGCCCGGCGAACCCGCCCGGCCCGCCGATCCGCACCAGCAGCGGCAGCGCCCCGGTCACGCAGAACCCCAGCGGCACCCGGTAGGCCCGCCACAGCTTGCGCCCCGGCACGCCCGCCGGGCCGAGCAGCACGGTCAGCGCGGCCAGCAGGACCAGTGCGGCGCCCGGCCAGGCGGGCAGCGAGATGGCGAGCAGCGTCAGGCCCAGTCCGAGGACCGCCTTGTCCACGGGGTGCCGGTGGCGCCAGCGACTGGCGTGCGCCGCCGCGTCGATGGGCAGCACTCAGTCGCCCTCGGTCCCGGGCGCGCTCCGCCGGGCCAGGGCCCGTTCCTCGCCCTGGCGGCGGCCCCGGCGCAGCCCGAAGTAGTACGCCAGCACGCCCGCGCCGAGCGCCGCCTGGGCGGCGAACAGCGCCGACTCGATCTCCCCGGACGGCGGTTCGTACAGCGGCGAGAACCACGGCTCGTAGTCCGGGTCGATCTCGGTGACCGCCGTCTCCGCCTCCGCGTCGGCCCCGGCGAACGGCTCCTTCTTGTGATCGCCCAGACCGAGCGCGAGCGGCAGCACGGCGAGGGCGGCCACCGCGAGCAGCAGCAGGAGGTTGATCCTGGTGTTCCGCTTCACCGGGCCACCGCCTCCGGATCGGCCTTCGCCGGACGCGCCGGCAGCACGCCGAGCCGGGTCAGCTCGCCGCCGCTGGACTGCGTCAGCAGCCGCATCACCAGCACCGTCAGCAGGCCCTCGCTGACGGCCAGCGGGATCTGCGTGACGGCGAAGATGGAGCCGAACTTGCCGAGCGCCCCCCAGAAGCCGCTGTGCGGGTCGGGGAAGGCCAGCGCGAGCTGCGCGCTGGTGACGCAGTACGTGGACAGGTCGGCGACGAACGCCGCGCAGAACACGGTGACCATCAGCGGCGCCTCGAAGCGGCGCAGCAGCTTGTAGACGGCGTAGCCCGCCCACGGCCCGGCGATCGCCATGGAGAAGACGTTGGCGCCGAGGGTGGTCAGCCCGCCGTGCGCGAGCAGCAGCGCCTGGAACAGCAGAGTGATGGTGCCGAGCACCGCCATGACCGGCGGCCGGAACAGGATCGCGCCCAGTCCGGTGCCGGTGGGGTGGGAGCAGCTCCCGGTCACCGAGGGCAGCTTCAGGGCGGACAGGACGAAGGTGAAGGCCCCGGAGGCGCCGAGCAGCAGGGTGCTCTCGGGATGCTCCCTGACCTCACGGCTGAGTGACCGGGCTCCGTGGACGACGAACGGCGCGGACGCGATGCCCCAGGCGATCGCGTGCGCCGGGGGCAGAAAACCCTCGGCTATGTGCATGACCGGACAGACCCTCTCCAGCACCTCGTGGATGGACGACGCGCCCTGGCCGGTCTCCTGGCTGACGGGTACCACCGCCCGTGCTCCGCCTTCCCGGGCCGCGAGGACCCAGTGGCTGCCCCTTGCGGGGCGGGAGCCGGACTTCCCGATCACAGTGGCGAGGGCCGCACCGGTTCCGCACCGGATTTCCCGTTCACCAAGGCGTGGCGACAGTAGTGCGCCCGCGGGGGTGGTGACAAGCGGGCCCCGGGGCGCCCGAGCGCCCGGCGGCCGGGGCGGCGCCGCCCAGCCGGTTCACCCGTTCGGCCCATCCCGCATGGCTGCCCGGCGCGGTCCGCGCGCACGCTCGGAGCAACCGTGTGAAAGGACGTCAGCCATGACTCAGCACGCCGCTCCCGCCCCGGGCGCCCCGGCGCCCCGGTCCCCGCGCGCCGCCGACCGGCACCGGAGCTGGGTGACCGGAGGCATCGTCTTCGCGGGCGTCCTGCTGCTGTGCAACGGCGCCCTCGCCGTCCTCCAGGGCATCGCGGCCGTGGCCGAGGACGACGTGTACGCCCGGATCGGCTCCTACGTCTACGAGATGAACCTCACCGGCTGGGGCGTCCTCCACATCGTCCTCGGCGCCCTGGCCCTGGTCATCGGGTACGGCCTGCTCAAGGACCTGGCCTGGGCGCGTTTCGCGGGCATCCTGCTGGCCTCGCTGAGCCTCGTCGCGCAGTTCCTCTTCCTGCCGTACGCGCCGGTCTGGGCCGTGGTCATGATGGCGCTGGACGTGTTCGTCATCTGGTCCCTGGCCAGCCGTCAGGAGGAGGCCGGTACCGGACTGTGACCGGTACCGGCCGGTCGCGCACCGTGTCGCTGTTGGGCCGAACAGGTGACTTGGCGTAAGAATTGGCTGGTGCACGCATTGAAGGCGAGTCGGAGCGGGGGGAGCCGGTGAACAGCCACGACGTCACCGATGAACAGTGGGAGGGGCTCGCCCAGGTCGTTCCGTTGCGCGGACGCGACGCCTGGCCGTCCTCGGTCGGCCATCGGGCGCTGCCCGAGGCGGAGACCGAGACGCGCCGCCGCTTCGTCGTCCTGCGGGTCAACGTGTTCGCGGACGCCCGCGAGGTCGCCGAGACACTCATGTCCGGCATCCCGGTCCTGCTGGACCTGACCGGCGCGGAGACCGAGGTCGCCAAGCGCGTCCTCGACTTCAGCACCGGCGTGGTCTTCGGCCTGGCCAGCGGCATGCACCGGGTCGACCGCAACGTGTTCCTGCTGACCCCGGCGGACACGGAGGTCACGGGGCGGGTCGAGGAAGCGGGAGGGCCCGGCATGCCGGGGGCGCCGGAAGTGTGACGGGCACGACCACCCGTGCCGTAGCAACCCCACATCTGAGGTTTCACTCGATCGTGGGAAGTGGTGAGGGGTGGAACGGTTCGGCGGGGGAGGGGCGCCCTAGCGTCCGGGCTCATGACCGTGCCCTTTGCCCAGGCCGTCCCCGTCCCGTCCGCCGGTGACGACGCGGGGCACCCGGACCGCCGTCCGCGCGTCACCGAACTGCGGCTGTCCGCCTTCGCCGGGCACCGGCGCACCGCCCTCCCGCTCGGCCCCCTCACCCTCCTCACCGGCCCCAGCGGCAGCGGCAAGACCAGCGCCCTGCGCGCCTACGAGGCCCTCGCCCGGCTCGGCGGCGGCGCCCGCCTCGCCGCGGTCTTCCCCGACCCGGCCGCCCATGTGCCCGAACGGGCCCGCCCGGACGCCCAGCACCGCCGCGGCTTCCGCATCGGCTGTACGGCCGACGGCCCGGCCGGCCCGGTCCGCCTGGACATCGCCGTGCAGGCCGAGCCCGACCTGCGCGTCGTCGGGGAGCGGCTGACCGCCGGCGGGCTGGTCCTGCTGGAGACCGCCCTGCGCGACCCCGGCCGCCGGGCCGTGCAGGCCGCCTGGCACACCGGCGGGCCGGTGCCCATGATCCGCGCCCCGCTGCCGGACGACCGGCTCGGCACCGCGCTGCTGCCGCTGCGGGTGTCCGGCGCCACGGACGGACAGCGCCGGGTGCTCGCCGCCGCCGAGCAGATGGTGCTCGCCCTGCGCCAGGTCTTCGCCTGCGACCCCCGCCCCGCCCGGATGCGGGACCCCGCGCCGATCGGCTCGGGCAGGCTGCTGCGGGGCTGCGACAACCTCGCCGACGTCCTGCGGCGCACCCGCGCTCACCGCGTGCGGCACGCCCGGCTGGTCGCGGCGGTCCGCGCCGGCTGCGCCGGTGACGTCGCGGACGTCGTCACCGAGCCCGGCGCCGGCGCGGTGGTCGCCGCCGCCCTGGACCGGGGCGACGGCGTCCGTACCGGCCTCGCCCGCCTGGGCTACGGCGAACTGCGCTACCTCGCCCTCGCGCTGGTGCTGCTCACCGGCCCCGGCGTGCTGGACCCCGACCCGGCGGGCGAGGTCCCCGCGGCGCTCCAGACGCTCACCGTGCTGGCCGACGGGTTCGACCGGGGCCTGGACCCGGAGCAGCGGGCGGAACTGCTGGGCCTGGCCGTCCGGCTGTGCGACCGGGGCGACATCCGCCTCGTCGGCGCGGTCCCCGACGCCTCCTGGGCGGCCGGGACCGCCGGCGTCACGGTGGTACACCTGGGGCCGTGACCGATCACGACCTCGCGGCCCTCCAGCACCGGCTGGCCGAATTCGCCGCCGCCCGGAACTGGCAGCCGTACCACACCCCGAAGAACCTCGTCACCGCGCTGAGCGTCGAGGCGTCCGAACTCGTGGAGATCTTCCAGTGGCTGACGCCCGAGGAGTCGTCCCGGGTGATGGCCGACCCGGACACCGCGCACCGGGTCAGGGACGAGGTCGCCGACGTCCTCGCGTACCTCCTCCAGCTCTGCGCGGTGCTCGGCGTCGATCCGCTGGCGGCGCTCGCGGCGAAGATCGACCGCAACGAGCGGAGGTTCCCGCGCCCGGCCGACACGGAACCACCCGCTCCGTAATTACGCTCCGCATTCGAAAAGCCGCCCATAATCGAATTGTTGTCCGCAGATTTCGGTCTTCCTCTAGCTTTTCGTCTCAGGCGCCCTCACTCTGGGTAGTGAACAATGGAGTTCGGGCGGACGCGTGACGAGCGCGTCGGACAGATGGGGACGACCCATGGACGCGGTGCGGCTCATCGTGACGAGCAGGCGTGCCCTGACCGCCGGCGGCGACGTCCGGCAGATCCTGACGGAGGTGTGGCAGGTACAGGCCCTGGCCCAGGCCATAGGCAGCCGCCTCGCGGTCACCGGCCCCCCGGAGCTGCGCGGCGAGGCGCTGGGCCTCACCGAGCTGGCGGGCCGCGGCTGCGGTGTGCTGCGCCGGCCCGACCTGGCCCCCGGTGAGCTGCGCGCCGCCCAGCTCACCGAACTCGGCGACGCCCGCCAGGCCCTGGTGCGCCTGGGCACCCTGCTGGGCGAGACCGGCATAGCCCTCGTCGCCCTCGCCAGCGCCGCCGCCGACGAGGGCACGTACTGGCAGTGCATGGAGGCCATCGACGCCGCCGACGAGTCCCGGGACCGGGTCCTGGAGATGCTCCGCAAACTGGCCGACCGCGACGAGGCGATGACCGCACGCCTGCCCGAACGCGAGGCCGGCTAGGCCGGGACCACCCGGACGGCCGGGCCGGCCCGCGGGGGCCCGGGTGCCGGGCCGGCTGAAGGCCGCTCGGCTACCGGGCGGACGCTGGGCCGCCCGGACACCGGCCCGACCGGCTCAGGGCAGCCGCTCGGACACGGGCGGACTGGCTGAAGGCCGCCGGATACCGGACCGACCGGCTCAGGGCCGCTCGGACTCCGGGCGGACACGGCGCGGCCCCGAGGCCGGACCGGCTCAGGGCCGGGCCGCACGGAAGCCGGGCAACCCGGGCCCGCCCGAACGCCGCGTACGCCGGGCCCGCCCGGACGCCGCGGACGCCGGGTCCGGGGCCAAGCCGGTGAGCCGCCGTGTCCGTCCGAGCGTGCAGGATGGAGGCATGGATCTTCGCATCTTCACCGAGCCCCAGCAGGGCGCCACCTACGACACCCTGCTCACCGTCGCCAAGGCCACCGAGGACCTGGGATTCGACGCCTTCTTCCGCAGTGACCACTACCTCCGCATGGGCAACGTGGACGGTCTGCCCGGCCCCACCGACGCCTGGATCACCCTGGCCGGCCTCGCCCGCGAGACCAAGCGCATCCGCCTGGGCACCCTGATGACCGCCGGCACCTTCCGGCTGCCCGGCGTGCTCGCCATCCAGGTCGCGCAGGTGGACCAGATGTCCGGCGGCCGGGTCGAACTGGGCCTGGGCGCGGGCTGGTTCGAGGAGGAGCACAAGGCGTACGGCATCCCGTTCCCGAAGGAGAAGTTCGCGCGGCTGGAGGAGCAGCTCGCGATCGTCACCGGCCTGTGGGCCACGGAGGCGGGCAAGACCTTCGACTTCCACGGCACGTTCTACGACCTGACCGGGTCGCCCGCGCTGCCCAAGCCCGCGCAGGCCAAGGTCCCCGTCCTCATCGGCGGCCACGGCGCCACCCGCACCCCCCGGCTGGCCGCCCAGTACGCGGACGAGTTCAACATCCCCTTCGCCTCCATCGAGGACACCGAGCGCCAGTTCGGCCGGGTCCGGGCCGCCGCCGAGGAGGCCGGCCGGGGCGCCGACGCCCTCGTCTACTCCAACGCCCTGGTCGTCTGCGTCGGCCGGGACGACGCCGAGGTCGCCCGCCGCGCCGCCGTCATCGGCCGCGAGGTCGACGAGCTGAAGGCCAACGGCCTGGCGGGCTCCCCGGCCGAGGTCGTCGACAAGATCGGCCGCTACGCCGAGGCCGGCTCCCAGCGCATCTACCTCCAGGTCCTCGACCTCGACGACCTGGACCACCTGGAGCTGATCTCCGCCCAGGTCCAGGCCCAGCTCCCGCGATGAACAGGCACCGATAAACCGAGGCGCCGGTCCGCACCCTTGTGCGAGGGTATGACCGTCGTCCTGCCGGCCCCCAGGATCACCACCGCCTGGGGGCTTTCGCGTACGACGGCACCCTTGTCCGTGTCCGAGCCGGAGAGGCCCTCCGCATGTTCCTGACCGTCACCACCACCGGCACGCCCGCCCGCCCCGCCACCGACCTCGGTTTCCTGCTGCACAAGCATCCCGGCAAGGCGCAGGCGTTCCCCACCTCCTTCGGCACGGCCCACGTGCTCTACCCCGAGGCGGAGGAGCAGCGCTGCACGGCGGCGCTGCTGCTGGAGGTGGACGCGGTGGCGCTGGTCCGGCGCGGCAAGGGCAAGGGCCGGGGCGGCGCCCCCGACGCGGCCCTCGCGCAGTACGTCAACGACCGCCCGTACGCGGCCTCCTCGCTGCTCGCCGTCGCGCTCGGCAACGTCTTCTCCAGCGCGCTGCGCGGGGTGTGCAAGGCCCGCCCCGAGCGCGCCGCCGAGCCGCTGCCGCTGCGGATCGAGGTGCCCGCGCTGCCCGCCCGCGGCGGCCCCGGCCTCGTACACCGCCTGTTCGAGCCGCTCGGGTGGGCGGTCACCGCCGAACCCGTGCCGCTGGACACCGAGTTCCCCGAGTGGGGCGACTCGCGGTACGTGCGGCTCACCCTGGAGTCCGGAGCGCTCACCCTCGCCGAGGCCCTGCGCCACCTGTACGTCCTGCTGCCGGTGCTGGACGACGCCAAGCACTACTGGGTCGCCCCCGACGAGGTGGACAAGCTGCTGCGGGCGGGCGAGGGCTGGCTGCCCGGCCACCCCGAGCAGAAGCTGATCACCAGCCGCTATCTGGCCCGCCGCTGGGCGCTGACCCGCGCGGCGACCGAGCGGCTGGAGCTGGTCCGGCTGGCCGAGACCGACGACAGCGCGGTCGAGGAGATCGACAACGCGGTCCCGGAGGAGTCCGGGCCCGCCGAAGGCGACGAGAGGCCCGCCCCGCTGGCCGTCCAGCGCCGCGAGGCGATACTCGGCGCGCTCCGCGAGTCCGCCGCCGCCCGCGTCCTCGACCTCGGCTGCGGCGAGGGCCACCTGGTGCGCGAGCTGCTCGAGGAGCCCCGGTTCACCGAGATCGCCGGCGTGGACGTCTCGGTGCGCGCCCTCGCCGTCGCCGCCCGGAGGCTGGGGCTGGACCGCATGGGCGAGCGGCAGGCCGCCCGGGTCCGCCTCTTCCAGGGCTCCCTCGCCTACACCGACCAGCGCCTCAAGGGCTACGACGCGGCCGTGCTCAGCGAGGTGATCGAGCACCTCGACCTGCCCCGGCTGCCCGCCCTGGAGTACGCGGTGTTCGGTGCCGCCCGCCCCCGCACGGTCATCGTGACCACGCCGAACGCCGAGTACAACGTGCGCTGGGAGACCCTCCCGGCCGGCCGTGTCCGCCACCGCGACCACCGCTTCGAGTGGACCCGCGAGGAGTTCCGCGCCTGGGCGTCGGCGGTCGCCGCGCGGCACGGCTACGAGGTGGGGTTCCGGCCCGTCGGCCCCGACGACCCCGAGGTGGGGCCGCCCACCCAGATGGCCGTGTTCACCGTCACCACCGGCACCGAGAAGGAGGCGAAGGCCGCATGACCACCACCACCGCCGAGGGCCGCGCCCTGCCCGTCACCGACCTCTGCCTGGTCGTGCTGATCGGCGCCTCCGGCTCCGGCAAGTCCACCTTCGCCCGGCGGCACTTCAAGCCGACCGAGGTCATCTCCTCCGACTTCTGCCGCGGGCTGGTCGCCGACGACGAGAACGACCAGAGCGCGAGCCGGGACGCCTTCGACGTCCTGCACTACATCGCGGGCAAGCGCCTCGCGGCCGGCCGGCGCACCGTCGTGGACGCCACCAGCGTGCAGTCCGAGGCCCGCGCGCACCTCGTCGAGCTGGCCAGACGGTACGACGTGCTGCCCGTCGCCATCGTCCTCGACGTGCCCGAGGAGGTCTGCGCCGAGCGCAACGCCGACCGCGCCGACCGCGCCGGCCTGCCCCGCCGGGTCATCGGCCGGCACATCCGCGAACTCCGCCGCTCCCTGCGCCACCTGGAGCGCGAGGGCTTCCGCAAGGTGCACGTGCTGCGCGGGGCGGAGGAGATCGAGCGGGCCACCGTCGTCACCGAGAAGCGGTTCAACGACCTCACCCACCTCACCGGCCCCTTCGACATCATCGGCGACGTGCACGGCTGCGCCGCGGAGCTGGAGACCCTGCTCGGCAGGCTCGGCTACACCGACGGCGTGCACCCCGGGGGCCGCACCGCCGTCTTCGTCGGCGACCTGGTCGACCGCGGCCCCGACAGCCCCGGCGTGCTGCGCCGCGTGATGTCCATGGTGAAGTCGGGCAACGCGCTGTGCGTGCCCGGCAACCACGAGCACAAGTACGGCCGCCACCTGCGCGGCCGCAAGGTGCGGCACACCCACGGGCTCGCCGGGACGGTCGCGCAGATGGCGCACGAGAGCGAGGAGTTCCGCGCCGAGGTACGGGAGTTCATCGACGGGCTGGTCAGCCACTACGTCCTCGACGGCGGGCGGCTCGTGGTCTGCCACGCCGGGCTGCCGGAGAAGTACCACGGCCGCACCTCCGGCCGGGTCCGCAGCCACGCCCTGTACGGCGAGACCACCGGGGAGACCGACGAGTTCGGGCTGCCGGTGCGCTACCCGTGGGCCGAGGACTACCGGGGCCGCGCCGCCGTGGTCTACGGCCACACCCCGGTCCCCGAGGCCACCTGGCTGAACAACACCATCTGCCTGGACACCGGCGCCGTCTTCGGCGGCAAGCTGACCGCGCTGCGCTGGCCGGAGCGCGAGCTGGTGGACGTACCCGCCGAGCGGGTCTGGTACGAGCCGGTGAAGCCGCTGCGCACCGAGGCGCCCGGCGGCCACGACGGCCGGCCGCTGGCCCTGGCGGACGTGCACGGCCGCCGCGTGGTGGAGACCCGGCACGCCGGACGCGTCACCGTGCGGGAGGACAACGCGGCGGCGGCCCTGGAGGTCATGAGCCGCTTCGCCACCGACCCCAGGCTGCTGCCGTACCTGCCGCCGACCATGGCGCCGACCGCGACCTCGCACCGGGACGGCTACCTGGAGCACCCCGAGGAGGCGTTCGCGTCCTACGCCGCGGACGGCGTCGCCCGGGTCGTGTGCGAGGAGAAGCACATGGGCTCCCGGGCCGTCGCCCTGGTCTGCCAGGACGCCGCGACCGCCGCTGCCCGCTTCGGGGGTGGGGGCACCTCCCGCTCGAGCGGAGCCGAGAGTGGGGGAGGCCCCACCGGGGCCCTCTGCACCCGCACCGGCCGCCCGTTCTTCGACGACGCCTCCCTCACCGAGGCGGTCCTGGACAGGCTGCGCGCCGCGATCGGCGAGGCCGGGCTGTGGGAGAGGCTGGACACCGACTGGATGCTGCTCGACGCCGAGCTGATGCCCTGGTCGCTGAAGGCGTCCGGGCTGCTGCGCTCCCAGTACGCCGCCGTGGGCGCCGCCGCCGGCGCGGCCCTGCCCGGCGCGCTCGCCGCGCTGGAGGGCGCCGCCGCCCGGGGCGTCGACGTCACCGGCCTCCTCGCGCGCCAGCGCGGCCGGGCCGCCGACGCCGCCGCCTTCACCGCCGCCTACCGGCGCTACTGCTGGACCACCGACGGCCTCGACGGCGTCCGCCTCGCCCCGTTCCAGATCCTCGCCGTGCGGGGCCGGAGCCTCGCCGCCCTGCCGCACGACGAGCAGCTCGCCCTGATCGACCGCCTCGTCGAGCACGACGGCACCGGCCTGCTGCGCACCACCCGCCGGCTGTACGTCGACACCGCCGACCCCGAGTCGGTGCGGGCCGGCGTCGACTGGTGGCTGGAGATGACCGGCCGCGGCGGCGAGGGCATGGTCGTCAAGCCCGTCGGCGCGCTGGTCCGCGACCCCAGGGGCCGCCTGGTGCAGCCGGGCATCAAGTGCCGGGGCCGGGAGTACCTGCGGATCATCTACGGTCCCGAGTACACCCGCCCCGAGAACCTGGCCCGGCTGCGCCGCCGGTCCCTGAACCACAAGCGGTCCCTGGCGCTGCGCGAGTACGCCCTCGGCCTGGAGGCCCTGGACCGGCTCGCGGACGGCGAGCCGCTGTGGCGGGTGCACGAGGCGGTCTTCGGCGTGCTGGCGCTGGAGTCCGAGCCGGTCGACCCCCGGCTGTGAGCCGAGCCGCCCTGGACCGGGGACGCGTGAAGAAGCGTTTCCCCGGTCAGGATGGAGGCATGGGATTCCATGTCGACTCCGAGGCCGGGCGGCTCCGCCGCGTCATCCTGCACCGACCGGACCTGGAGCTGAAGCGGCTCACCCCCAGCAACAAGGACGCCCTGCTCTTCGACGACGTGCTCTGGGTGCGCCGGGCGCGCGCCGAGCACGACGGGTTCGCCGACGTGCTGCGCGACCGGGGGGTCGAGGTGCACCTCTTCGGCGACCTGCTCGCCGAGACCCTCGACGTCCCGGCGGCCCGGGAACTGGTCCTGGACCGGGTCTTCGACGAGAAGGAGTACGGCGTCCTGGCCACCGACCACCTGCGGGCCGCGTTCGAGACGCTGCCCGGCCGGGAGCTGGCCGAGGTGCTGGTGGGCGGCATGACCAAGCGGGAGTACCTGGACGCGCACCCCGAGCCGGTCTCCGTGCGGTTCCACGCCATGGAGCTGGACGACTTCCTGCTCGGTCCGCTGCCCAACCACCTGTTCACCCGGGACACCTCCGCCTGGATCTACGACGGCGTCTCCATCAACGCGATGCGCTGGCCCGCCCGGCAGCGCGAGACCGTCCACTTCGAGGCGATCTACCGGCACCACCCGCTCTTCCGTGACGAGCGCTTCCCCCGCTGGTCCGAGGGGCAGGCCGACTACCCGTCGACCATCGAGGGCGGTGACGTCCTGGTCATCGGCAACGGGGCGGTGCTCATCGGCATGAGCGAGCGCACCACCCCGCAGGCCGTGGAGATGCTCGCCCACAAGCTGTTCGCGGCCGGTTCCGCGACCACCATCGTCGCCCTCGACCTGCCCAAACGCCGGGCCTTCATGCACCTGGACACCGTGATGACCATGGTCGGCGGCGACACCTTCACCCAGTACGCCGGACTCGGCATGCTCCGCTCGTACACCATCGAGCCGGGCACCGGGGACAAGGAGCTGAAGGTCACCGACCACCCGCCGGAGCACATGCACCGCGCCATCGCCGCCGCGCTCGGACTGAGCGAGATCAGGGTGCTGACCGCCACCCAGGACGTGCACGCCGCCGAACGGGAGCAGTGGGACGACGGCTGCAACGTGCTGGCCGTCGAGCCGGGCGTGGTGATCGCCTACGAACGCAACGCCACCACCAACACCCACCTGCGCAAACAGGGCATCGAGGTGATCGAGATCCCGGGCAGCGAACTGGGCCGGGGCCGGGGCGGGCCGCGCTGCATGAGCTGCCCGGTGGAGCGGGACGCCGTACCGGGGTTCTGAATAACAATTCAACGGATCGTATAGTATTCCAGAGTCCCTGTTGCCCGTATCCCTGGAGCGCCCCCATGGCGACTGTCCCGACCGCCCTCGCCGGCCGCCACTTCCTCAAGGAGCTGGACTTCACCGCGGAGGAGTTCCGCGGCCTGGTGGAGCTGGCCGCCGAGCTGAAGGCCGCCAAGAAGGCGGGGGCCGAGACGCCGTACCTGCGGGGCAAGAACATCGCGCTGATCTTCGAGAAGACCTCGACCCGCACCCGCTGCGCGTTCGAGGTCGCCGCCGCCGACCAGGGCGCCTCGACGACCTACCTGGACCCCTCGGGCTCGCAGATCGGGCACAAGGAGTCGGTGAAGGACACCGCCCGGGTGCTGGGCCGGATGTACGACGGGATCGAGTACCGCGGCGACAGCCAGGCCAAGGTCGAGGAACTCGCCGCCCACGCGGGCGTGCCCGTCTTCAACGGCCTGACCGACGACTGGCACCCCACCCAGATGCTCGCAGACGTGCTCACCATGACCGAGCACACCGACAAGCCCCTGCACGAGATCGCCCTCGCCTACCTCGGCGACGCCCGCTTCAACATGGGCAACTCCTACCTGGTCACCGGCGCCCTGCTCGGCATGGACGTGCGGATCGTCGCCCCGCGGTCCTACTGGCCCGCCCAGGACGTCGTCGACCGCGCCCGGGAGCTGGCCGCCGCCGCCGGCGGCCGGATCACCCTCACCGAGACCCTGGAGGAGGGCGTGCGCGGCGCCGACTTCGTCGCCACCGACGTCTGGGTCTCCATGGGCGAGCCCAAGGAGGTCTGGGCCGAGCGGATCACCGCCCTCGCCCCGTACGCGGTGACCATGGACGTGCTGCGCGCCACCGGAAACCCGGACGTCAAGTTCCTGCACTGCCTGCCCGCCTTCCACGACCTGGGCACCAAGGTCGGCCAGGAGATCCACGCCGTGTACGGCCTGGACTCCCTGGAGGTCACGGACGAGGTCTTCGAGTCGGACCACTCCGTCGTCTTCGACGAGGCCGAGAACCGCCTGCACACCATCAAGGCCGTGCTGGTCGCCACCCTGGCCTGACCCGGCCCGCCCCGCGCCGGTCGGCCCCCGCCCCCGGCCGGCCCCGTTATCCTGACCTGCGGCCCGGACCACCCCTTCCGGCGCCGCCGGCCGCGACCACCGTCGCGCCCCCCGCACCACCAGAAACGAGCACCACCCGCATGCCCCGCATCAAGTCCCCCCACCTCCTCGTCGCCGAGTCCGGCGCCGACCGCGAAGGCCACGGCCTGAAGCGCACCATGGGGCTGTTCCAGCTCGTGTGCTTCGGGGTGGGCGCGATCGTCGGCACCGGCATCTTCGTCGGCCTGTCCGACTCGGTCGCCGAGGCCGGCCCGGCCGTCGTCGTCTCCTTCGTGCTGGCGGCCGTCACCTGCGTCTTCACCGCCTTCGCCTTCGCCGAGCTGGGCGGCGCGATCCCGGTCTCCGGCTCCTCGTACTCCTTCGCCTACGCCGGGCTCGGCGAGACCACGGCCTTCCTGGTCGGCTGGTGCCTGCTGCTGGAGTACGGCGTGTCGGTCTCCGCGGTCGCCGTCGGCTGGAGCCAGTACGTCAACGAACTGCTGGACAGCGTGCTGGGCATCCGGTTGCCGCACGCCCTGTCCGCCGGTCCCGGCGACGGGGGAGCGGTCAACCTCCCCGCCGTCATCGTCATCGCCCTGGCCTGCGTCCTGCTGGTGCGCGGGGTGCGCGAGAGCGCCCGCGCCACGGCCGCCATGGCGGTCCTCAAGCTGGCCGTGCTGGTCGCGTTCTGCGCCATCGGCCTCACCGCCTTCCGGGACGGCAACCTCACCCCGTTCTCCCCGGCCGGCCTCGGCGGCATCGGCGCGGGCACCACCGCCGCCTTCTTCTCGTACATCGGCTTCGACGCGATCACCACCGCCGGCGAGGAGGCCAAGAACCCGCGCCGGGACATCCCCGTCGCCATCCTGGTCTGCATCGGCCTGGTCACCCTGCTGTACTGCGCGGTCGCCCTGGCCGCCATCGGCGCCATCGGCGGCGACGCCGTCGGCGACCGCCCCGCCGCCCTGTCCTACGTCGTCGACGAGGTCACCGGCTCCTCCGTCGGCGGCGCGGTCGTCGCCTTCGGCGCGGTGGTGGCCATCGCCTCCGTGGTCCTCGCGGTGATGTACGGCCAGACCCGCATCCTGATGTCGATGTCCCGGGACGGACTCGTGCCCCGCGTCTTCGAGAAGGTCTCCCCGCGCACCGCCACCCCCGTGGCCGGCACCCTGATCGTGGGCGTCGTCTTCGCCCTCCCGGCCGCCTTCGCCTCACTGGACTCGGTGGTCAACCTCTGCACCATCGGCACCCTGGCCACCATGGCCGCCGTCAACATCGCGGTGATCGCCCTGCGCCGCCGCGAACCGGGCCTCGCCCGCACCTTCCGCGTGCCGCTCTACCCCGTCCTGCCGGTCCTCGGCGTCGCCTTCTGCCTGTACCTGATGTACGAGACGGGCGCCACGACCTGGCTCCAGTTCGCCGCGTTCCTCGTGGTCGGCCTGGGGGTGTACGCCGCCTACGGCCGCCGCCACTCGCGGCTGGCCCGGACGGCCGGTGTCACGCCGGACGCCGCTGAGCGGGTATCGCGGGAAGCCTGAACCAGACGGCCTTGCCCGATCCGGTGGCGCGGTGCCCGCAACTGGAGCTGAGGGCGCGGATCAGCAGCAGTCCGCGTCCGCCCTCCTGCCACGGGTCGGGCTCGGTGAGGGCCGGCCGGGTCAGCTCGGCGGGCGGCGCCGGGTCCGGATCGTGCACCTCGACCTGGCAACTGGTCGGCAGCAGCTCCACCACCAGCTCGATCGGGGCGTCGCCGGCGGTGTGCTCCACGGCGTTGGCCACCAGCTCGGCCGTCAGCAGCTCGGCGGTGTCGCAGTCGGCCGTGTGCCTCAGCTCGGTCAGCGCGGTACGGATCAGGGCACGGGCCACCGGCACGGCCGCGGCGGTGTGCGGCAGCGCGACGCGCCAGGAGGCGGGGGCGGAGTAACGATCGTGCACGGGGGGTTTCCGTTCATGGAGCAGGCGGTGCCGTCCTGCTTTCAACCATATGAATGGTACGTCCCCGCCCGACAGAGTCCTTCGACGGGCACGGCCGGGACCTTCGGCGCCCGGCCCGCGTGCCGTGACTGTCGCGTACCCCTGACGACAGTCACGGACCGGCGACGGCTCCGAAGGACCCCGGTACCGCACCCGCCCCCGCGCCCCCGGCTCAGGCCGGGGTGGTGAGCGTGACCATGCCGGCGGTGAGCGTCGCCCCGTCGGCCGGGTCGATCAGCAGGAACGCGCCGGTGCGCCGGGAGACCGCGTAGTCGTCCAGGGGCAGCGGCTCGGCGGTGCGCAGGACGATCCGGCCGAGGTCGTTGGCGGCCAGGGCGTCCGCGCCCCCGAGGTCCCGGACGACGGCCCGCACCGTGCGGGTGCCGTGCCGCAGCAGCACCCGGTCCCCGGTGCGCAGCGTCCGGTCGGCGAGGTGGCAGACGGCGGCGCTGACGTCCTGGGTGAGCGTCGGCGCCTCCACCCCGGCCGTGATCAGGTCGCCGCGCGAGACGTCCCGCTGGTCGGCGAGGCGCAGGCTCACCGACTGCGGCGCGTACGCCGCCCCGGCCGCCGTGCCGAGGACGTCGATGCCGGCGATCTCGGTGGTCTCCCCGGACGGATGCACGGTCACCCGGTCGCCCACCCGCAGCACCCCCGACGCCAGTTGCCCGGCGTAGAGGCGCTGGTCACCGTGCCGGATCACGTACTGCACCGGGAACCGGGCGGGCGCGTCCACCGGCCCGGCCGCGACCGGCACGGTCTCCAGGTGCTCCAGGACGGTGGGCCCGCCGTACCAGTCCATGCGGTCGGACGGCTCGACGACGTTGTCACCGGCGAGCGCCGAGATCGGGACGGCGACGGCCTCGGGGACGCCCAGTTCGATGGCGTACTTGGCGAACTCCTCGACGATCTCCGCGAAGGCCCGCTCCTCGTACCCGACGAGGTCCATCTTGTTGACGGCGAGGACGACGTGCGGGACGCGGAGCAGGGCGGCGATGGCGGCGTGCCGGCGGGTCTGTTCCACGACGCCGTTGCGGGCGTCGACGAGGACCACGGTCAGTTCGGCGGTGGAGGCGCCGGTGACCATGTTGCGGGTGTACTGCACGTGTCCGGGGGTGTCGGCGAGGATGAACCGGCGCCGGGGGGTGGCGAAGTAGCGGTAGGCCACGTCGATGGTGATGCCCTGTTCCCGTTCGGCCCGCAGGCCGTCGGTGAGCAGCGCGAGGTCGGGTCCCTCGCCCCGGGACGCCCGCCGCACCGACTCCAGTTGGTCGGCGAGCACCGATTTGGAGTCGTGCAGCAGCCGTCCCACGAGCGTCGACTTGCCGTCGTCGACCGAACCGGCGGTCGCGAAGCGCAGGGTGTCCACAGTGGCCATGACTAGAAGTACCCCTCACGTTTGCGGTCTTCCATGGCGGCCTCGGAGAGTTTGTCGTCGGCGCGGGTGGCGCCGCGTTCGGTGAGCCGGGAGGCGGCGATCTCGGTGATGACCTT
>NZ_JBIAZN010000015.1:0-204997 GCF_042899225.1 Streptomyces sp. NPDC000134 | reverse complement strand
TGTCAGCCACTTCGGCCCTGCTGAGGGGGGGGGGGGGGGATGGGGGGGCGGGGGGGCCCCCCGCCCCCGGGGGGGGGGCCCGGGGCCGGGGGGGGCCCCGGCGGGGGGCCCCCGGGGGGGCCCACGGCCTGGCGCCGGCGGCGGTACGGGTCCTCGGCGCCGACTACCTGCTGCCGAACGTGTTGTTCAACAGCCGCCCCGACCCAGCCGAACTCGCCCTGCTCCGGCAGGCCGCCGAGACCTATCCGCCGCGTGCGGGCGCCGCCCCCACCGTGGTCTGGAGCCACTGGGCCATGACCCGCGCCCTGCGCCGACTGGCACCCGGCGAGGCCGCCGGGCCGGCCGCCGAACCCGCCGCCGACTGGCTCGACACGGCCGACTGGCAGACCCTCACCCACCAGCTCGCGGTCCTGGCACCCCTCGCCCTGCCCGGCGAGGACAGCGCCGTGGCCCGCGCGGCCCGGCGCCGGCCGGTCGACGTCGCCCGCGGCTTCGTCCGCGCGGTACGCCGCCGGGACTGGAACCAGGCGGCCGCCGCGGCCCGCTGGCTGACCCTGCTGGACGGCGTTCCCGACACCCTCGGCCTGGACACCGGCCTGGACTTCGTCGAGCTGATGGGCGGCGGCGACCCCCTGGTCGACCTCCAGGTGCGGGCCGCCCGCCACCTGCGCGTCGGAGCACTGGTGTGACCGCCGTCGGCGTCCGGGGCCTGCGGGAGGTGGCGGACGCGGCCCTGGGCTGGCTCTCCGCGCACCGCGGCGGGTTCGCGCTCGGCGAGGACGCGCTCGCCGCCGACGGCGACGTCGACCGCACCTGGAAGCCGCTCGGCGAACTCGCCCAGGTGTGCGCCACCCTGACCCGGCGCACCGACCCCGCCGACCCGCTGCACATCCGCGCGGCCGACCTGCTCGCCTTCGCGTGGCGGCAGACCGACTGGGGAGAGCTGTTCCTGACGCTTCAGCACCGGGAACCGTTCGCCGTCTACCCGCTGGAGGTCTACGGCGCCTTCGCCGCCGGCGGGCTCAGACACCCCGGTTACGAGGCGGCCGCCGCCACCGTGGCCCGCACCCGGGGCTGGCGGCGCACCGAACAGCTCCCCACCCGCCGGCTCGGCGTGCTCTGCGCCGAACGGCACGGCGGCATCCCCCGGCCCGACCCGCCCACGGCGGTCCTGGACGGCACCTGGCTGGGCGGACTGCCCGAACCGTGGACCTTCGAACGCGCCTCCGGGTACGCGCTCACCCACGTCGTCTTCCACCTCACCGACTGGGGCCGCGCCGAGGAGAGCGCCGTACCGCCCCGGCTCACCGCCTATCTGGCGCACTGGCTGCCGCCCTGGCTCGACACCTGCCTGGACGCCGGTCTGTGGGACCTGGGCTGCGAACTGCTCGCCGTCGCCGCGAGCGTCCCCGGCGCCGCCGGACCGTCCGTGCTCCAGGAGGGGTGGCGGCGCGTCGCGGCGGCCCAGCGGCCCTCGGGCGCGCTGCCCGAGGACGCGGCCCACGACGGAGAGGGATTTGCGCACAGCTACCACTCGACCCTGGTGGCCGCCTTCGCGGCCACCCTCTCCCACCAGCGGTACGGCGGGGAAGGAGCCCTGGGATGACCACCACGCGCCTGATGCACACCGTCGGGGCCCGTGCCATGGAGTGGCTGTGGGAGCACCGCGACGGCTTCCGTCTGGAGCCCGACCCCGACCCGGAGACGGGGCGGCTGGAACGCTTCAAGGCGATCGGCGAACTGGCCCTGGTCTGCAAGGTGCTGTTCCGCGCCGGGGTCGCCGGGTCCCGGCAGGCGGACCTGGCCCGCAAACTCCTGGACCACGCCTGGCGGGAGGCCCTGGACGGCGGCCGCGCGCTGGCCGCCGGACAGCACGAGGAACCGCTCTCGCCGGTCCCGTTCGAGGTGTACCTGGCGTTCAAGGAACTCGGCTTCAGCCAGCCCGAGGTGGAACGGGCCACCGTGCTCAACCACCGTCTGGAGAGCTGGACCGCCCTTGAGACGTCCCCCACCCGCGTCCTGGGGCTCGCCGCGTTCCAGCGCCGCTTCGGGCTGACCCCCCGCGTCTCCGAGGCCGAGGCGTTCCGCGGCACCTGGCTGGCCCGCACCCCCGAACCCTGGACCGTCGAGGGCCACATCGGCTACGACATCACCCACGCCGTCTTCCACCTCACCGACTGGGGCGAGCGCCCCGACGGGCTGCCGCCCCGCGTCGCCGACTACCTCGCCACCTGGCTGCCGGCCTGGCTCGACGACTGGCTGGACCTGCGCCGCTGGGACCTGCTCGGCGAACTCCTCGTGGTCGACGCCTGCCTGCCCGAGCCGACCTTCGACGAACGGGCCTGGTCGGCCTTGGCCGCCGCCCAGCAGCCCGACGGCGCCATGCCCGCCCTGCGGGGCATGCCCGAGGGCACCCCGGAGGACGTGTTCGACGTGGTGTACCACTCGACGCTGGTCGCCGCGTTCGCCTCCGTGGTGGCCACCTCACGCATCTTCACGCGTCTGGCGCACGCCGCCTCATGAGCGCCCGGCCCTGGCCCGGCGCCCCCGCCGACGAACCGCGCACCCCCGCACCACCCGCCGCGGCGGACGGCCCGGACCGCGGCGCGGACCGGGCCGAGCGGCTCGCCGCCGCCGTCGAGGCCGCCGACGCCCCCGACACCGTCTTCGCGATGTCCTGCCACGGCCGCCGCGTCCTGCGCACCGGCGGCACCGCGCCGCCCCCCGGCACCGCACGCGAGGACCTGCGCTACGAGATGGGGTCGGTGAGCAAGACGTTCACCGGACTGCTGCTGGCCCGGCTCATCCAGAACGGCGCCCTCACCGGCGGCGAACCCGCCGTCACCTGCCTGGACCCGGCCCGCGACCCCGGCCCGGACCCGGTGACCCTCGCCCACCTGATCACCCACACCGCCGGACTGCCCGCCCTGCCGAGCGGCTTCCGGGTCCGCGCCCTGCCCGCCTGGCGCACCAACCCCTACAGCCGCTACCCGGTCGACCGGGTGGCCGGCGCCTTCCTGCGCCACGGCCCGCGCAACCGCCCCGGCACCCGCTGGCGCTACTCCAACTTCGGTGTCGCCGTCCTCGGCCACGCCCTCACCGCCGTCACCGGCACCGCCTGGGAGGACCTGCTCACGGAGCACGTCCTGCGCCCGCTCGGCCTGAGCGGCACCGCGACCCGCCCCGGAGGCGCCGCCACCGACGCGCCCGGCCACGGCAAGGACGGGCGCACCCCCGTACCTCCTTTCGACGCCGCCGGATTCCAGGCGGCGGGGGCCGTCCGCGCCACCCCGCACGACCTGCTGACCTTCCTGGAGGCCCACCTCGACCCGGACGGCTCACCGGCCGCCGACGCGCTGCGGGCCGTCCAGGTGCCGGTACTGCGCCGGGGGCGCGGCCGCCGGCACGTGCACACCATGGCCTGGTTCCGGCATCCCACGGACGGCGGGCCGATGTACTTCCACAGCGGGGCCACCTTCGGTCAGCAGGCGTTCCTGGGCTTCCGGCCGGACACCGGCACGGCACTGGCCGCGGTCTGCACCCGCAAGGTCCGCTTCCAGGACCCGTTCCAGACCACCGCCTACGCCGTCCTCGCGGCGGGCTGACCCGGCACCGGCACCGCCACCGTCACCGGACCGCCCGCACCGGGGAACGGGGCGGGCGGCGCGGACCGTCACACCGGCTGCCACAGCGCCGGAGTGCCCTCCGGCGACCAGGACTGCTGCGCCTGGTGGCTCTGCAGGCACTGGTAGCGCACGCCCGAGCGGCTCACCGTGGCACCCTCGTCGTAGACCCGCCCGGCCGACCACGCGTCCGCCGCGCTCTGATCCGCCGGGGCGGGCGGGGCGGACTGCGTGGAGGACGTCTTCAGGGTCAGGCCGAACTCCTTCAGCATCGCGTTGAGCGGCTGGAAGAAGGTCGTCCCGCCGCTCGTGCAGTCGCCCGACCCGCCCGAGGTGACCCCTTGCCCCTGCGATCCGGCCAGGAACGGGCCGCCGGAGTCACCGGGTTCGGCGCACACCGTGGTCCGGGTCAGCCCGTTCACGGTGCCCTCCGCGTAGCTGACGCTGGTGTCCTGCTGCTCGATGGTGCCGCAGTGCCAGCCGGTGCTCGACCCGGAACGGCACACCGACGCCCCGACCAGCGCCTGCACCGAACCGGCCACCTGCACCCGCTGGTCCTGCTCGCCCTTGACGTCCGGGGTGAGGGTCCAGCCGGTGTTCACCTCCACCCAGGACATGTCCTTCTCCGGGAACGTGGACGCCTGGAAGGTGCCCTGCGCCGTCCTGTCCGACCCGGTGGTCTTCACGCCCGGCCGGCCGCAGTGGCCGGCCGACACGAAGCCCTGCCGCTGGGCCTCGGTGACGGAGAAACCGATCGAGCACCGGGCCTGGTCGTCGGTGTAGTACGCGTCGCCGCCCACCACCTCGGCCAGCGGTCGCGGCCGGTCCGCCGACACCCGCACGCCCGCGTCCCCGGCCCGCACCCCCGCGCTCCGCAGGAACGCGGCGCCGGCCTGCTCACCGGTGGCCTGGACGACGACCCGGTTCGACGGCACGTCGACGTACCACACCGGGGTCTCGGCGGTGCGCCCGCGCCGCGCGGCGGCGTCCAGCTTCTCCTTGACGGCCCGCAGTTCCGCCAGCGTCCTGCGCACCACCGCCGCCTCCGCGCCCTGCGCCCGGATGGCGGCCACCTGGGAGGCGTCGGTGGTGGCGATGGTGAGCCGCGCGGAGGTGGTGCCGCTCACCCAGGCACCGGCGAAGCGCGCGCCCAGGGTGTTGCGCAGACGGCCGGCGCGGGTGCCCGCCTCGGCCTCGTTGACCAGTCGCGCCGACGCCTGCTCCGGCGTCAGCCCCAGATCGCGCTTGAGCGCCCGCAGCACCTCGGCCGGCGGCCGGTCGGCGCCGACGGTCCGGGCGGCGGTGGGCCCCGGCCCCGGCGCGGGCGGCGGCGCGGCCGACGCGGCCGCCGGAACGGCGGTCAGGACGAGCGCGCCGAGCGCGGTGAGGGCCGCGTGCGAGCCGCCCGCGGCATGTCTGCCGACCATCATGCGATGTGCCTCCTTGGGTCGAGAGCGAGGGACCTAGGGCCTGTCGTTCGGATCAGCCCGCGGACGCGGGGCCTGGCACGCGACAGGCCCTAACCCTTGCCTGATCACCCCGCCCCGATGCCGTACCGGGACGTCTTTCGCGCTTTGGGGGCGCCGACCGGTGCCAAGTGCAGTACGCGGGCACCGCAACGGCTCAGGCCGGCTCGATGCCCTGCGCGCCGACCTCGGTGACGAAGGAGGCGGCGGTGGTGAGGGGAGCGCCGGGCGTGGAGATGACCGAGACCGTCCTGAAGTCGATCCGGGCCTCCTCGCGGCCGATCTCGACCCGGGCGAAACCGCGCCGGCCGTCGTAGAACTTCATGTGCGGGTTGGCCTTCATCTGCGTCTCCCAACTGTCCGGCCGTTCCACGCCGTCCTTGCCGCTGGAGACGGAGGAGCAGGCCAGCTCCGTGCCCAGGGTCCGGGAGTCGGGATCGTCGAAGTCGTCCTTGACGTCGAAGGCGTAGGCCACGTGCACGTCCCCGGTGAGGATCATCCAGTTCTCCAGCCCGGCCGCCTTGGCTCCGGCCACCACCCGGGCGCGGGAGGCGCGGTAGCCGTCCCAGGCGTCCATGGACAGCGGGGCGTCGGCGGTCAGCCCGAACCGGCGCTGGGAGAAACACACCTGCTGCGCCGTCACGTTCCACAGCGCGTCGGACGCCTGCCACCCGTCGAGCAGCCACTTCTCCTGCTCGGCCCCGGTCAGGGTGCGCGCCGGGTCGTCGGACTCGGGCCCAGGGGGGTGCGGCCGGTCGTCGTACGCCTGGTCGGAGCGGTACTGGCGGGTGTCCAGGACGTCGAACTGGGCCAGGGTGCCCCACCGCAGCCGCCGGTACAGCAGCGCGTCGGGGCCCTGCGGGAGTTGGGCGGAGCGCAGCGGCTGGTTCTCCCAGTACGCCCGGTAGGCGGCGGCCCGCCGGAGCAGGAACTCCGCGGGCGGCAGGTCGTTCTCGGGCACGGAACCGGCGTAGTTGTTCTCGGTCTCGTGATCGTCCCAGGTGACGACGAACGGATGGGCGGCGTGCGCCGCCTGGAGGTCCTTGTCGCTCTTGTAGAGGGAGTACCGCAGCCGGTAGTCCGCGAGGGTCATGGTCTCCCGGTTGAACACCTCGGGCAGGGTGATGTCGGTGTAGCGGCGCTCGCCGCCCGCCGAGTTCACCGCGTACTCGTACAGGTAGTCGCCGAGGTGGAACACCACGTCGACATCCTCCCGCGCGAGGTGCTCGTACACGGTGTAGTAACCGTCCTGGTACGCCTGGCAGGCCACGGCGCCCAGCCTCATCGTCCCCGGGTCGGTGCCGGCGGCGGGCGCGGTGCGGGTGCGGCCGGCCGGGCTGATGTACGTACCGGCCCGGAACCGGTAGTAGTACGACGTGCCCGGGGACAGGCCCTGCACGTCGACGTGCACGCTGTGGCTGTACTCCGGGTACGCCAGCGCCGTGCCCTCGCGGACGACGACGGCGAAGTACTCGTCCAGCGCCACCTCCCACTGCACCGACACCCGTTCCTGGCCCATGCCGCCGTCCGCCTCGAACGGCTCCGGCGCCAGCCGCGTCCACAGCAGCACCGACTCCGGCAGCGGGTCACCGGAGGCCACGCCGAGGGTGAACGGATCACCGGTGAGCCTGGCGGCGTCCAGCTCGGAGGCGACGGCGCCGCGGGCCGGCAGGTTGGTGGAGAAGGCGAGCGCGGCGGCGGCCGCGGTGACGGTGAGGAAACGCCGGCGCCCGAGGTGCCGGGCGGCGGCGCTCAGCACGGCGTCGTGCGGGGAGAAGGCGTGCGCGGCCAGTGCGCTGGGACGGCCCAAGGGCGCCATCTGATGACCTCTCGTACGGGGCGGGCGCGCGGGCGGTTCCGTGGCGGACGGCACGAGGAGCCGCCGCGCTGACGCCGGCCCGCGCACGCGGACCCTGCATGCTATGCAGACAAACACCGCAGAACTGGCCAAACTTGCGGAGAGGCCGGAGCGATCACACAGGAGGCGGTACGCGGGACGCGCGGCCACCGCGCACCTTCGTGCGCACGGGAGGGGGGACGGGACCGGCTCGGACGCGGCGGCGCAGCAGCAGCACCGTGACGGCGCTGAGCGCGAGGGCGAGGCCGCCGGACAGGGCGGTGTCGTCCACGGACGGGCAGCGCGATGGACTGTCCAGGAACACCGGCAGACCGTCGGCGGGCCGGGTGCAGTACAGCGGGCCGGGTCCGCAGTGGTCGAACAGGCTGCCGCGCAGGGCGTCCAGCACGCCGGAGCGGAAGTGCGCGGCGAGCGCGGCGGCGGCCGGCAGGACGACCGCGCCACCGGCGACCAGCGGCCTCCGCCGGCGCCAGGCCGGCCACAACGAGCCCTGCACGCCGCCTCCTTCAGGTCCTCGGCGGCGGAATCCCCGGTGCCGCGCAGATGGTCGAGCAGGATCTCCTCCAGGCCCGGGTGGGTCACGTGCCGGTCCCCGTCGAGCGGGCCGCGCGGCCGCAGCAGGGCGGTGACCCGGCGGCCGTGCATCCGGCGGTGCACCACGTCGTGACCGGCCCTCGCCGTGACCTGGCTGGTCGCCGCCCGCTGGACCACCCCCCGCCGGGGCGCCCCGGCGGCCCTGCTGGTCCTCGGCGGCCTCGAATTCCTGCGCCGGACACCGGAGTTCTTCAACGACATCGGCGCCACCGGACTGCTGCTGCTCGTCGTCGCGCTGCTGGCCCGCGTCCAGGAACGGCCCCGCCCTCGGTGGGCGCCGCCGGCCGCGGCCCTCGTCGCGCTCGCCGCCTTCTACCTGCGCTACGGCAGCCCCGGCAACCTCCTGGCCATCGCCCTGGCCGCCCTGTTCGCCTACGGGCCGCGCGCCTGGCTCGCGGGGGCCGCCGACTCGCCCTCGCCGCGCACGCCCCCCGTTCCCCCGTTCCCCCGTTCCCCCGTTCCCCCGTTCCCCCGTTCCCCCGGCTCCGGGGCCCTCTCAGGCCCCCCGCGCCACCGCCCCCACCGCCGGTGTCCGCAGGACCCGGTGTGCCGTCGCCAGGCCGGTGCCCAGTGTCACCGCCGCCCCCACCGCGGCCATCGCGGCCCAGGTGCCGAGGAACTGCTCCGGCAGCACCGCGTCGGTGCGGACCACGGTGAACGGCACCACCCCCGCCAGCGCGGCCAGCGTCCCGAAGAACACCCCCGTCACCGTCAGCAGCACGCCCTCCGCGCCGACCGTGCCGAGCACCTGACCGGGCGTCGCCCCGGCGAGGCGCTGCTGCCCGAACTCGCGGGAGCGGTACGTGGTCGCCGCGTACAGCGAGTTGACCAGCATCACGCAGACGAAGACGGCGATGATGCCGACGACCGTGAAGTTGAGCGTCTCCAGGTTCTTGGCGTCGACCGACTTCACCCGGCCCGAGGCCGCGACGGCGTCGCTCTCCACGGCCTGCGCGGTGAGCGTCGCCGTGGACACCGCAGTGAACAGCATCAGCGACATCAGGACCCCGGCGAGCTGCCCGGCCCGCTGCCGCAGATTGCGCACCGCGAGCCAGGCGCTCGCACCGTCCAGGGGCAGCCGGTCCAGCACCCCCGTCAGCAGCCTGGGCGCCAGCAGGGCGCAGCCCACCGACAGCAGGATCGCCCCGTACACCGGCGGCGCCATCAGCACCTCGTCCGTCGCGGAGAGCGCGAACGTGGAGCAGGCGCTCGCCGCCCCCGCCACCAGCGCCGCGTACGCGAGGAACCGCCGGGCCCGCGTCCGCCCGGTCCCGGTCCGGGCCGCCCCCGCCCGGCGCAGGGCGAGGAACGCGGCGCCCGCCGCCGCGAGCAGCGTGATGCCCACCCCGGAGGTCAGGGCGAGCGAACCGAAGGCGTACTCGACGCCGTCCGCGACCTGGCCGCTGTCCTGGAACACCCCCAGCAGCGCCCGGCCGCCGAGCATCGCCGGGCCGACCGCCAGCACCGTGCCGGCCAGCGCGACGGCGACCGCCTCGCCGACCACCATCCGCCCGAGCTGCCCCGGGGTCGCCCCCGAGCAGCGCAGCAGCTCCAGTTCGGCGGCGCGCTGCCGTACCGCCACCGTCAGCGTCGAGGCGACCGCGAAGAACACCAGCAGGGTGCCGTAGCCGCCGACCACGCCCGCCGCGGTGCCGAGGGTCTGCGCGCTCACCCGGTCGACGCCGTCCCCCGCCGCCGTGTCGTGCATCGAGGTGAACATCATGACGACCGCCGCGCCGAGGAAGGCGGAGAGCAGCGTCGCGAGGAACCGTCCGGGCCGGTGCCGGACCGAGCGCAGGGCGAGGACGAGCACGGCTCACACCCCCGCCGTCGTGTCGTCGCCCAGGTGCGCCAGCCTCTCGGCGACCGCTTCCGGCGTCGGCGCGTCCATCCGCCCGGCCAGTCGCCCGTCGGCGAGGAACACCACCGAGTCGGCGTACGAGGCGGCGACCGGGTCGTGGGTCACCATCACCACGGTCCGCCCGTGCGAGCGCACCGCGCCCTGGAGCAGCCCCAGCACCTGCCGGGCGCTGCGGGTGTCCAGCGCGCCGGTCGGCTCGTCCGCGAAGATCACCCGGGGTTCGGCGACCAGGGCCCGCGCGATCGCCACCCGCTGCCGCTGGCCGCCGGACAACTGGGCGGGCCGGTGGCCGAGCCGGTCGCCCAGCCCCACCGAGCCCAGCACCTCCCGGGCCCGCCGGCGGTCCACGCGCCGCCCGGCCAGCTTCAGCGGCAGCACGGTGTTCTGCGCGACGGTCAGCGTCTCCAGCAGGTTGTACTCCTGGAACACGAACCCCACCCGGCCGCGCCGGAACTTCGTCAGCTCCGTCTCGGTGCCGCCGGTCAGCTCGGTGCCGTCCACCCGGACGATCCCGGTGTCCGGCCGTTCCAGTCCCGCCGCGCACCGCAGCAGCGTCGACTTGCCCGAGCCCGACGGTCCCATCACGGCGGTGAACGTGCCCCGGGCGAGGCCGAGCGTCACCCCGTCCAGCGCGGTGACCGCGTTCCCGTCGCTGCCGTAGGTCTTGCCGACCGCGACCAGCCGCAGCGCCTCGGCGGCGGGTCCCGCGTCCTGGCCGTGCCGTGCGCCGGTGCGCACCATCGTCATCACCCTCCGTGCGGCACCCCCTGTGCCTCGCCACGACGCTACGGAGCCGGTGGCCGCGGCACACGGGGCGCAGGGCCCGTATCGCGGGGTGTACCCAGCACCACCCCGCCCGGACGAGGTGACTCCGGTCGGGCGACGGCTACCGAGCCGCCACCAGCACGACCTCCAGGGTGCGCGGTCCGTGCACCCCCTCGACCCGGTCCAGCTCGATGTCACTGGTCGCCGACGGACCGGAGATCCAGGTCAGCGGGCGGGCCGGGTCGAGGCGTCCGAGCGCCCGCGGCACGGAGGCGACCACCTGCTCGGGCACCCGGACCACGCAGATGTGGTGGTCCGGCACGAGCGTGATGCGGCGGCGGCCCTGGTCGGGGGAGCCGTCCAGCACGATCGTGCCGGTCTCGGCGATGGCGACGGCACAGCCGGTGACCACGCTGTCGACGCCGTCGAGGCCGTGCGCGGTGCCGTCCTCCGTGTCGGCGACCCGGGTGACCTCCGTGTCCGCGAGCCACCCCGGGTCCAGTCCGGGCGGCACCACCACCGACCTGGACCCGCGCCGGCCCAGCAATCCGGCGATCACGGCGGGCAGTCCGGCGTCCGTGCAGCGGTGCACGACCGCCCGGTAGTCCGCCAGGTTCTGCGCCAGCAGCTCCACCGTCTCCGCGACGCTCCGGCTCCCGTGCTCGCGCAGATAGTCCCGCGACACCGCCCGCTCGTACGGGATCTCGTCGCGCGGTACGTCGGCCAGCGC
Organism: Streptomyces sp. NPDC000134; assembly: GCF_042899225.1. Taxonomy (NCBI): domain Bacteria; kingdom Bacillati; phylum Actinomycetota; class Actinomycetes; order Kitasatosporales; family Streptomycetaceae; genus Streptomyces; species Streptomyces sp. NPDC000134. Next base: position 194,100 of record NZ_JBIAZN010000015.1, on the reverse strand, counting down.
GCGCCGCACCCGGCCCAGCACCCGTTCCCTGCTGCTCACCTGTCCGTGTCCTTTCCACCCCGGGTCCGCTGCCACCAGTCGCGGAACGGCTCCGCCGGCACCTCGGGCAGGTCCCGGCTCGCGCTCCACGCCCGGCCCGGACCGGGCAGCGTGCGCGGATGCAGGCGCCGGGTCCGCGAGGCGAGCCGCTGCCCGGTGCGCAGCGCACCCGGGTGCGTGAACACCCACCGCGCCGCCCGCATCGCGGCCCGCTCGGCGGCGTGCCCCTTGGCCGGCCGGAGGACGACCTTGTTGCCGTTGCGGGTGGCCGGCCCGCCCTGCGCCACCCGCTCCCGCAGGTGCACCAGCACCTCGGGGATGTCGATGGCGACCGGGCACACCTCGTAGCAGGCCCCGCACAGCGAGGACGCGTACGGCAGGGAGGCATCGATCTCGCTGGCCGTGCCGCGCAGTTGGGGGCTGAGGATCGCGCCGATGGGGCCGGGGTACACCGACCCGTAGGCGTGGCCGCCGGCCCGCTCGTACACCGGGCAGACGTTCAGGCACGCCGAGCAGCGGATGCAGCGCAGGGCCTGGCGGCCGACCTCGTCGGCGAGGGTGTCGGTGCGGCCGTTGTCGAGCAGGACCAGGTGGAAGGTGCCCGGTCCGTCGCCGTCGGTGGTGCCGGTCCACATCGACGTGTACGGGTTCATGCGCTCGGCGGTCGAGGAGCGGGGCAGGGTCTGCAGGAAGACCTCCAGGTCCCGCCAGGTCGGCACCACCTTCTCGATGCCGACGACCGAGATCAGCGTCTCCGGGAGGGTGAGGCACATCCGGCCGTTGCCCTCGGACTCCACGACCACCAGGGTGCCGGTCTCGGCCACCACGAAGTTGGCCCCGGAGACACCCACCTTGGCGCGCAGGAACTTCTCCCGCAGGTGCAGCCGGGCCGCCTCCGCGAGTTCGGCGGGGCTGTCGGTCAGGCCCTCGGGCGCCGGGCGGCCCCACTCGCCCATCTCGCGGGCGAAGACGTCCCGGATCTCGCCGCGGTTGCGGTGGATGGCCGGGACCAGGATGTGCGAGGGCCGGTCCCGGCCCAACTGCACGATCAGCTCGGCCAGATCGGTCTCGTAGGCGTGGATGCCCTCCGCCGCGAGGGCCTCGTTGAGCCCGATCTCCTGGGTGGCCATCGACTTGACCTTGACGACCTCCGACTCGCCGGTCTCCTTGACCAGCCGGGCCACGATCGCGTTGGCCTCGGCGGCGTCGGCGGCCCAGTGGACGGTGCCGCCCGCCGCCGTCACCGACTCCTCCACCTGCTCCAGATAGCGGTCCAGGTGGCGCAGGATGTGGTCCTTGATCCGCCGGCCGGCCTCGCGCAGCTCCGCCCAGTCGTCCAGCTCCGCGACCGCGCGGGCCCGCTTGGCGCGGATGGTGTGGGTGGCGTGCCGCAGATTGCCGCGCAGGGTCGGATCGCCGACCGCCGCGCGGGCCGCCCGGGGAAAGGCCGGCATGCCCACGAAGGTCCCGCTCATACGGCCACTTCCTCTTCCGTGCTCGCCAGGATCTCCGCGATGTGCACCGGCCGCATCCCGGTCCGCAGCTTCGTCATGGTGCCGCCGAGGTGCATCAGGCACGAGTTGTCGGCGGCGCACAGCACCTCCGCGCCCGTCGACTCGGCGTTGCGCACCTTGTCGGCGCCCATCGCCGCGGACACGTCGGCGTTCTTCACGGCGAAGGTGCCGCCGAACCCGCAGCACTCCTCCGCCCCCGGCAGTTCCGCCAGTTCCAGCCCCTTCACGGCCCGCAGCAGGGCCAGCGGCCGCTCACCGAGCCCCAGGGAGCGTAGCCCGTGGCAGGTCGGGTGGTACGTCACCGTGTGCGGGTAGTACGCGCCGACGTCCGTCACCCCCAGCACGTCCACCAGGAACTCCGTCAGCTCGTACGTCTTCGGCACCACCGGCGCCAGAACCGCCGCGAGGGTGTCCCCGCGGCCCTCGGCCCGCGCCCGCTCGCCCATCCGCGGATACAGCTCCCGCACCATCGCCCCGCACGAGCCCGACGGTGTCACGATCGCGTCGTACTCCCCGAAGACATCGGAGAAATGCCGGGCCAGCGGCTCGGCCTCATGCCGGTAGCCGGTGTTGTAATGGGCCTGCCCGCAGCAGGTCTGGGCGGCCGGGAAGTCGACCTCCACGCCCAGCCTGGTCAGCAGCTTCACCACGGCACGGCCGGTGTCGGGATACAGCGTGTCGTTGACGCAGGTCAGGAACAGGGCGACACGCATCGCGGCTCCTTGAGGTGGAAGAACATCGGACGAAAGCAGCGTAATGGGGGAACGGGGGCCGGAGAGCCCCGGGTCACCCGGCGGCGAGTCGGGCCTCGGCGGCCCGCCAGCGCGCGGTAGTGCCCCGCGGCTCGTAGCGGACGGGGGACTGGGTGCGCGCCAGCAGTCGGCGCATCCCGGCCAGGTCGCCGACCAGGCCGTCGGCGCGGGCCTGCACCAGCACGTTGCCGAGCGCGGCGGCCTCCGCCGGCCCGGCCACCACCGGCAGCCCGCAGGCGTCGGCGGTGGACTGGCACAGCAGGGCGTTGCGGGTGCCGCCGCCCACGATGTGCACGACGTCCACCGGGTGCCCGGCCAGTTCCTGCGCCTCCTGGACGGCCCTGCGGTGGGCCAGGGCCAGGGAGTCCAGGATGCAGCGGGTGGTCTCGGCGGGCGTGATGGGCACCGGCTGCCCCGAGGCGCGGCACGCCTCGGCGATCCGCTCCGGCATCCGGCCCGGCGCGAGGAACGCCGTGTCACCGGCGTCCACCACCGACCGCAGCGCCGGCACCTCGGCGGCCGCCTTCAGCAGGCCGCTCAGCTCCGGGTCGCCCCAGGCCCGTACGCACTCCTGGAGCAGCCACAGCCCCATGATGTTGCGCAGATAGCGGACCGTGCCGTCCAGCCCCAGCTCATTGGTGAAGTTGGCGGCCCGGCTCGCCTCGGTCAGCACCGGCGCGGTCAGCTCCAGCCCGGCCAGCGACCAGGTGCCGGTGCAGATGTACGCGAAGCGCTCACCGTCGGCGGGTACGGCGGCCACCGCCGAGGCGGTGTCGTGCGAACCGACCGCCGTCACCCGCACCGGCCCGGTCAGTCCCGTCTCCTCCAGCACCTCCGGGCGCAGCACGCCCGCCCGATCGCCGGGGCGCCGCAGCGGCGGGAACAGCCCCAGGTCGACGCCGAGCCGCTCGGCCACCCCGTGCGCCCAGTCCCGGGTGCGGGGGTCGATCAACTGGGTGGTGGAGGCGTTGGTCAGCTCCGTGCCCTGCTCACCGGTGAGCCAGTACGCCATCAGGTCCGGTATCAGCAACAGCCTCCGCGCGGCGGCCGATTGGGCCGATCCGCGGGCGGCGGTGAGCTGGTACAGGGTGTTGAACGGGGCGTACTGCAGCCCGGTCGCCGCGTACAGCTCGGCGGCGGGCAGCGCCGCCCACACCTTCTCGGCGACACCCTCGGTGCGGGCGTCGCGGTAGTGCACCGGGTTGCCGAGCAGCGCCCCGTCCGCGTCCAGCAGCCCGTAGTCCACGGCCCAGCCGTCCACGCCCACCGACGCCACCGGCCCCGCCGCCCGCAGCCCGTCGAGGACCCCGGCGTACAGCCCCAGCACGTCCCAGCGCAGCCCCTCGGGCAGCCGTACCGGACGGTTGGGGAAGCGGTGCGCCTCGGTCAGCTCCAGGGTGCCGGGGCCCACGCGGCCGACCATGACGCGCCCGCTGGACGCGCCGAGGTCGACCGCGGCGTACGACGCCGTGCTCATCGCAGGAAGGCCGCGGCCACACCGGCGTCGACCGGGACGTGCAGGCCGGTGGTGTGCGTCAGGTCCCCGCCGGTCAGCGCGAACACGGCGTTGGCCACGTGCTCGGGGAGCACCTCGCGCTTGAGGATGGTCCGCTGCGCGTAGAACTCGCCCAGCTTCTCCTCCGCCACCCCGTACACGGCCGCCCGCTGGGCGCCCCAGCCGCCCGCGAAGATGCCCGAACCGCGCACCACACCGTCGGGGTTCACGCCGTTGACCCGGATGCCGTGCTCACCCAACTCGGCCGCCAGCAACCGCACTTGGTGGGCCTGGTCGGCCTTGGTGGCCGAGTAGGCGATGTTGTTCGGGCCGGCGAACACGGCGTTCTTGGACACGATGTAGACGATGTCGCCGCCGAGCCCCTGCGCGATCATCACCCGGGCCGCCTCGCGGGAGACCAGGAACGAGCCGCGGGCCATGATGTCGTGCTGGAGGTCCCAGTCCTTCGCGGACGTCTCGACCAGCGGCTTGGAGATGGAGATGCCCGCGTTGTTGACCACCAGGTCGACCCCGCCGAAGGCCAGCACCGCCGCCCGGAAGGACGCGGCGATCCGCTCCTCGTCGGTGACGTCCACGGTGACCGCGACGGCCTTGTCCGGGCCGCCCAGTTCCTCGGCGACGGCTGCGGCGTTCTCCCCGTTCAGGTCGGCGACGACCACGCAGGCGCCCTCGGCGACCAGCCGGTGCGCGACGGCCCTGCCGATACCGCTGCCCGCGCCGGTCACCAGCGCCACCCGGGTGGCCAGCGGCCTGGGCTCGGGCATCCGCTGGAGCTTGGCCTCCTCCAGGGCCCAGTACTCGATGCGGAACTTCTCCGACTCCTCGATCGGCGCGTACGTGGAGACCGCCTCGGCGCCACGCATCACGTTGATCGCGTTGACGTAGAACTCGCCGGCCACCCGCGCGGTCTGCTTGTCCTTGCCGAAGCTGAACATGCCCACGCCCGGCACCAGCACGATCGCCGGGTCCGCGCCGCGCATCGCGGGGGAGCCCGGCTCGGCGTGCCGCCGGTAGTAGGCGGCGTACTCCCCGCGGTACTCGGCGTGCAGCTCCTTCAGCCGCTCGATCGCCTCTTCCAGCGGGGCGTCCGGTGCCACGTCGAGGACGAGCGGGCGGACCTTGGTGCGCAGGAAGTGGTCCGGGCAGGAGGTGCCCAGCGCGGCCAGGCGCGGGTGCTCGGCGCGGGAGAGGAAGTCCAGCACCGTGTCGGAGTCGGTGAAGTGCCCGACCTGCGGCCGGTCCTGGGAGGCGACGGCCCGGACGTACGGCGCGAGGGCCGCGGCCCGCTCCCGCCGCTCGGCCTCGGGCAGCGGCCCGTACCCGGCGAGCAGGGGCCCGAACGGCTCCGCTTTGCCGCGCTCCTGAAGGAACTTCTCGGCGGTGCGGATGATGTGCAGCGAGTTGCGCTCGCACTCCTCGGACGTGTCGCCCCAGGCGGTGATCCCGTGCCCGCCCAGAACGCAGCCGACGGCCTGCGGGTTGGCCTCCTTCACCGCCGCGATGTCCAGTCCGAGCTGGAAGCCGGGACGCCGCCACGGCACCCACACCACCGAGTCGCCGAAGCACTCGGCGGTCAGCTTCTCGCCGTCCGCCGCGCAGGCCAGCGCGATCCCGGAGTCGGGGTGCAGATGGTCCACGTGCGCGGCCTCGACCAGCCCGTGCATCGCCGTGTCGATGGACGGCGCGGCGCCGCCCTTGCCGTGCAGGCAGTAGTCGAACGCGGCGACCATCTCGTCCTCGCGCTCGACCCCCGGGTACCCGCCCTTCAGCGCCCGCAGCCGGTCCAGCCGCAGTACCGCGAGCCCCGCCTCGGTGAGCGTCCCGAGGTCCCCGCCGGACCCCTTCACCCACATCAGCTCCACATCACCTCCGGTGACGGGATCGGTCTCGGTGCCTTTCGCGGAGGCGTTGCCGCCGGCGTAGTTGGTGTTGCGGGGGTCGGCGCCGAGCCGATGAGAACGAGCGAGCAGCGCTTCGGCCTCGGGGTGGGATGCCATGTCTTCCAGTCCTTTTCCGACGAGGGATGAGTCGAGAAGGGGCGCGGGGAACTGCGCGGCCGGCCACGACGGGCCGGCGGCCCGCGATGTCACAGAACCCGGCAGCCGCTCACGCCCCCCACCCCGCTTGCTGCCCACCGACCCGCTCGGCCGCGATCTTCTCGGCCCACCCGGACGCCCGGTACGCCTTCAACGGCTCGGGATCGATGCCCATCTCCTCCCGGACCTCCCGCAGCAACGGCCGCACATCCGTGTCGTACGCGTCCATCACCACCGCGTTGGCCTCCAGCACGTCCCCCGAAGCCTGCGCGGCGGCCAGCGCCTCCCGGTCCACGAGCAACGCCTTCGCCGTCGCCTCCTGCACGTTCATCACCGACCGGATGATCGCCGGGATCTTCGCCTCGATGTTGTGGCACTGGTCGAGCATGAACGCCACGTCCGGGGTGAACCCGCCGCCGCGCACCACCTCGTACATGATCCGGAACAACTGGAACGGGTCGGCCGCGCCCACCATCAGGTCGTCGTCGGCGTAGAACCGCGAGTTGAAGTCGAACCCGCCGAGCTTTCCCTCCCGCAGCAGCGTCGCGACGATGAACTCGATGTTGGTGCCCGGCGCGTGGTGCCCGGTGTCCACGACGACCTGCGCCTTCCCGCCCAGCTTCAGGCAGTGCGCGTACGCCGTGCCCCAGTCCGGCACGTCCGTGGTGTAGAACGCGGGCTCGAACAGCTTGTACTCCAGGAGCATCCGCTGGTCGTCGCCGAGCCGTTCGTAGACCTCCGCGAGCGCCTCGGCCAGCCGGTCCTGCCGGGAGCGGATGTCGTCCTGGCCGGGGTAGTTGGTGCCGTCGGCGAACCACAGCTTCAGGTCCTTGGAGCCGGTCGCGTCCATGATGTCGACGCACTCCAGGAGGTGGTCGACCGCCTTGCGGCGCACCGCGGCGTCGGGGTGGCAGACGCTGCCGAGCCTGTAGGCGTCGTCCTGGAAGGTGTTGGAGTTGATCGCGCCGATCCGCACCCCGCGTTCCTCGGCGTGCTTGCCCAGCGCGGTGTAGTCCTCGACCTTGTCCCAGGGGATGTGCAGCGCGACGGTCGGCGCCACGCCCGTGAACTCGTGGACCTTCGCCGCGTCGTCCAGCTTCTCGAACGGGTCGCGGGGCACGCCGGCTTGAGCGAACACCTTGAACCGCGTGCCCGAGTTCCCGTACGCCCACGACGGCGTCTCGACGGCCTGGGTCTTGAGCGCGGCCTTCACCGCGGCGGTCTCGGTCACGTCGGCTCCTGTGACGTCGGGTCGCAACACCCTTGCGTACGACCATGTGTGTGAAACGATTCAGAACGCGAAGCTATGAGGCCCCCGAAGGGGTGTCAAGACTTCCGGCTGATACCGAGCGCCGTGACTCCTTTGTGACCTTCAGGTATCGAAAGTTTTTCGACCCGCACCCATTGACGTGACATGCCCCGCCTGCCTAACGTCCCGGCTACCCAGTTGAAACCTTTCACGACGCTGTGAGGGCCGTCCCGCCGGCGTCGTCGAGGAGCCCTCATGACCCACCCGTCCGACACGGGTCCGGAACCGGTTCTCGCGCTCAGGGACGTCTCCAAGTCCTTCGGCGCGGTCCGCGCCCTGCGGGACGTCTCCCTGGAACTCTTCCCCGGAGAGGTGCACGCCCTCGCCGGCGAGAACGGCGCGGGCAAGTCGACCCTGATCAAGACGCTCGCCGGGGTGCACCGCCCCGACGCCGGGCAGGTCCTGCTCGACGGGGCACCGGTGGCCTTCCACGGCCCCGGCGACGCCCGGGACGCCGGGATCGCCGTGATCTACCAGGAGCCGACCCTCTTCCCGGACCTGTCGATCACCGAGAACATCTTCATGGGCCGCCAGGTGCGGCGCGCGTTCGGCCGGATCGACCACAAGGCCACCCGCGCCGCCACGGCCGGGCTGATGCGGCGCCTCGGCGTCGACCTCGACCCGGACCGGCCGGCCCGCGGCCTGTCCATCGCCGACCAGCAGATCGTGGAGATCGCCAAGGCGCTCTCCTTCGACGCCCGCGTCCTGATCATGGACGAGCCGACCGCCGCCCTCACCGGCAGCGAGGTCGCCCGGCTGTTCGGCGTCGTGCGCACCCTGAGCGAACAGGGCGCCGCCGTGCTGTTCATCTCCCACCGGCTGGAGGAGATCTTCCAGATCTGCCGGCGCGTCACCACCCTGCGCGACGGCGCCTTCGTCGCCAGCGAGCCCCTCGACGGCATGACCGAGGACGACCTGGTGCGCCGCATGGTCGGCCGCGACCTCGACGAGCTGTACCCCAAGCAGGAGGTGACGCCCGGCGAGGTCGTGCTCAGCGTGCGCAAGCTGACCCGCGAGGGCGTCTTCACCGACGTCTCCTTCGAGGTGCGGCGCGGTGAGATCGTCGGGCTCGCCGGACTGGTCGGCGCCGGCCGCACCGAGGTCGCCCGCGCCGTGTTCGGCATCGACCGCTGGGACGCCGGGGAGGTCGAGGTCGACGGCCGGGCGCTGGTCAACGGCGCCCCGTCCACCGCGATGGCCGCCGGCCTCGCCCTGGTCCCCGAGGACCGGCGGGCCCAGGGCCTGGTGATGGACATGTCCATCGAGCGGAACATCGGCCTCACCGGACTGCGCGGGACCGCCAGGGCCGGACTGATGGACCGGAACGCCGAGCGCAGCCGCTCCCTGGACTGGGCGGTCAGGCTCCAGGTCAAGTACGCCAGGATCGCCGACACCGTCAACACCCTGTCCGGCGGCAACCAGCAGAAGGTCGTCCTCGCCAAGTGGCTCGCCACCGGCCCCAAGGTGCTGATCGTCGACGAGCCCACCCGCGGCATCGACGTCGGCACCAAGGCCGAGGTGCACCGGCTGCTGTCGCAACTGGCGGCCGACGGGGTGGCCGTCCTGATGATCTCCTCCGACCTGCCGGAGGTGCTCGGCATGGCCGACCGCGTGCTCGTGATGCACGAGGGCCGGCTCACCGCCGAGATCGCCCGTACCGACGCCACCGAGGAAACCGTGATGGCCGCAGCCACCGGGAGGGCCGCCGCATGACGGTCACCGCCCCCGACCGAGCCCCCCTCGCCGAGGTGCCGAAGGCCGGCGCCACCAAGCTGGTCGACCGCATCTTCAAGATGCGCGAACTGGCCATCCTGGTCGTCTTCCTGGTGATGATCGCCGTCACCCAGGCCGGCAACAGCGAGTTCCTGTCCGAGCAGGGCATCAAGGACCTGCTGCTGAACGCGACCATCCTGGTCCTGGTCGCCACCGGCCAGTCCCTGGTCGTCATCACCCGCAACGTCGACCTCTCCGTCGGCTCCACCCTCGGCATCAGCGCCTTCGCCGCCGGCACCTACCTCCAGGGCGGCGGGAACCCCGTCGTCGCCGTGGCCCTCGCCGTGCTGCTGGGCATCGGCTTCGGCCTGCTCAACGGCCTGCTGGTCAGCCTCGGCCAGGTGCCCGCCCTGGTGGTCACCCTCGGCACCCTCTACATCATCCGCGGCATCGACTCCATCTGGGTCGGCTCCCGGCAGATCACCGCGGCCGACCTGCCGGGCGGCTTCGTCGACTTCGGCTCCGGCGGGATCGGGGCGGTGCCGTACCTGGCGCTGATCGCCCTCGCCGTGCTGATCGCCACCGCGTACTGCCTCAAGCACTTCGGCGCCGGACGCGAGCTGTACGCGCTCGGCTCCAACCCCGAGGCCGCCCGGCTCGCCGGAATCCCGGTGCGCAAGCGCATCCTCGCCGCGTACACCTTCTGCGGCGCCCTCGCGGGCCTGGCCGGCGCCCTGTACCTGGCCCGGTTCGGCAACGTCGACTCCGGCACCGGCAACGGCTACGAACTCACCGTCGTCAGCGCGGTCGTGGTCGGCGGCGTCGTCTTCACCGGCGGCTCCGGCAGCGTCTACGGCGCCGCCCTCGGCGCGCTGCTGCTGACCTCCATCAACAGCGTGCTGCCCGCCCTCGGCGTCAGCTCGGTCTGGGTGCTGGCCATCAACGGCGTCCTGCTCATCCTCGCCATCGCGGTCGACCGGATCGTCGCCCTGCGCGTGGCCACCGCACTGAAGAAGAGGAACGCCCGCCATGGCTGACTCGACGCTCACGCGCGCCGTCCGCTGGGACACCGTGGTCGGCGCCCTGCTCCTCGTGGTCCTGCTGCTGTCCTTCGGCTTCGTCGACGGCTTCGGCAACGCCCTCAACCTGTCGTTCCTGCTCGGCAACACCCTGCCGATCGCCCTCATCGCGCTGCCGATGACCCTGCTGGTGGTCTCCGGCGAGATCGACCTCTCCGTCGCCTCCACCGCCGGACTGTCCGGCGCGGTGATGGGCGCCCTGTGGAACCAGGGCCTGACCATCGAGGCGATCATCCCGATCTGCCTGCTCCTCGGCGTGGTCTGCGGCCTGGTCAACGGCCTGCTGGTCACCCGGCTCGGACTGCCGTCGCTGGCCGTCACCATCGGCACCATGGCCGCCTACCGGGGCATCGCGCAGATCGTCCTCGGCTCCGACGCGGTGACCGACTTCCCCGCGCAGTACCTGGACTTCGCGGCCGGACGCGTCGGCGACTCCTTCGTACCCCGGGCCTTCCTGCCGTTCCTGGTGCTGCTCGTGGTGGCCGTCGTCGCGCTGCACGCCACCCCGTTCGGCCGCGCCCTGTTCGCCATCGGCGCCAACGAGGAGGCGGCCCGCTTCGCCGGCATCCGGGTCAAGCGGCAGAAGCTGGTCCTCTTCACGGTCACCGGCCTGATGTCCGCCCTGACCGGCGTCTTCTGGGCCCTGCACTACGCCAGCGCCCGCTACGACAACGCCACCGGCCTGGAACTGTCCGTCGTCGCCGCCGTCCTGCTGGGCGGCATCGACTTCGACGGCGGCAAGGGCACCCTCGGCGGCGCGATCGCCGGCGTCTTCCTGCTGGGCGCGCTGCAGAACGTCATGAGCCTGCGGGACGTCTCCGCGCAGTCCCAGATCGTCGTCACCGGTGTGCTGCTGGTCCTCTCCGTGCTCGGCCCCCGGGTGGCCCGCCAGATCTCCGCCGCCAGGGCGGGACGCCGGGCCGCGCCGCCGGCGCCGCCACCGGTCTCCAAGACGCCCGCCCCGACCTCGTAGCCGCCCGCCCCGACCTCGTATCGCCGTCCCCGCCCCTGTCGTAAGGAACCCACCATGCGCAAGTCGTCGATCCGCCGTACCTGTGCGGCCCTCGCCGCCGTCACCTCCCTCGCCCTGGCCGCCACCGCCTGCGGCGGCACCACCAAGGAGGACGTCGAGAGCGAGGGCGGCCCGGCCGCCGCGGGCGGCAAGGCCGACCCCGGGGCCGCGACCAAGAAGGGCCTGACCGTCGGCTTCCTGCCCAAGCAGGTCAACAACCCGTACTTCACGGTCGCCGACAAGGGCGGCGAGAAGGCGCTGAAGGAACTCGGCTCCAGCTACAAGGAGGTCGGCCCGTCCAGCGCCACCGACACCTCCGGCCAGGTCTCCTACGTCAACACGCTCACCCAGCAGCAGGTCGACGCGATGGCCGTCTCCGCGCAGGACCCGGGCGCCCTGTGCACCGCGCTCAAGCAGGCCATGCGGGGCGGCATCAAGGTCGTCACCTACGACTCCGACACCAAGCCGGAGTGCCGCAACGCCTTCATCTCGCAGGCGTCCGCCGAGGACCTCGGCCGCACCGAGGTGCGGCTCCTCGCCGAGCAGATCGGATACAAGGGCCAGATCGCGATCCTGTCGGCCGCGCAGACCGCGACCAACCAGAACACCTGGATCGAGTTCATGAAGAAGGAACTCCAGGACCCCGAGTACAAGGACATCGAGCTGGTCGAGGTGGCCTACGGCAACGACGACGCACAGCAGTCCTTCCAGCAGACCCAGGGCCTGCTCCAGGAGTACCCGAAGCTGAAGGGGATCATCTCCCCGACCACCGTCGGCATCAAGGCCGCCGCCCAGTACCTGTCCGGCTCCAAGTACAAGGGCAAGGTCAGGCTGACCGGCCTCGGCACCCCGAACGACATGCGCAAGTACGTCAAGAACGGCACCGTCGAGGCGTTCGAGCTGTGGGACCCGGCCAAGCTCGGCGAGCTGGCCGCCCGCACCGCCGTCGCCCTCGCCTCGGGGCAGATCACCGGCAAGCCGGGCGAGACCTTCGAGGCCGGCGCCATGGGCGAGTACACCATCGGCGAGGACGGCGTGATCGCGCTGGGCAAGCCGACCGTGTTCGACGCCGGGAACATCGACGACTTCGACTTCTGACACCCCGTCGGTCCACTCAGGAGGAGAGGTACGTCATGCAGCGCGTCTGTTTCCTGCTCAAGGTCCGCCAGGACAAGCTCGCCGAGTACCGCGAACGCCACGCCGCCGTGTGGCCGCAGATGCGGGAGGCGCTCTCGGCCACCGGCTGGCACAACTACTCCCTGTTCCTGCGGGACGACGGCCTGCTGGTCGGCTACCTGGAGACGGAGGACTTCGCCGCCGCGCGGGCCGGCATGGAGGCCACCGAGGTCAACGCCCGCTGGCAGGCCGAGATGGCGCCCTTCTTCGAGTCCCTCGACGGGGCCCGCCCCGACGAGGCGATGACACCGCTCACCGAGGTGTTCCACCTGGCCTGATGCGGAGCCGGAGGCTCCGTCGGCGGCGCCCCGCCGGTGGGGGTCCTACCGGCGGGGCGACGGTACTGTGAGATCTTCCGGCCACTGCCGCGCCTGCCGCCTTGTCCCCAGCTCGACCCCTGGAGGTCCCTGCCCGATGGCCCAGTCGGTGGGTATCAAGGACGTCGCCCGAGCCGCCGGAGTCTCCGTGGGCACGGTCTCGAACGTCATCAACCGCCCGGACACCGTCGCCGCCGAGACCCGTGCGCGCGTGCTGTCCGCGATCGACCGGCTCGGCTACGTCCGCAGCGAGTCCGCGCGTCAGCTCCGGGCCGGCCGCAGCCGCATCATGGGGCTGCTCGTCCTCGACATGGGCAACCCCTTCTTCGTGGACGTCGCCCGCGGCGCCGAACGCGCCGCCCGGGACGCCGGGCTCGGCGTGATGGTCTGCAACAGCGCCCAGAACCCCGGCGAGGAGGCCGAGTACCTCTCCCTCTTCGCCGAGCAGCGGGTGCGCGGTGTGCTGCTCACCCCGGCCGACGCCACCGGCCGCAACATCGACGCCTTCCGGCGGCACAACATCCCCTTCGTCCTCGTCGACCGCGTCGCCGAGGGCACCACCGAGTGCTCGGTCTCCGTCGACGACGTCGCGGGCGGCGCGCTCGCCGTGCGCCATCTCGTGGACGCCGGACACCGCTCGCTCGCGTACGTCAGCGGACCGCCCGGACTGCACCAGGTCCGCGACCGCCGCGTCGGCGCCCTCCAGGCCCTCGCCGAGGCCGGGCTCGGCCCCGACGCGCTGCGCGAGCTGCCCACCGAGCGCCTCGACGTCGCCGCCGGACGGGACGCCGGCGCCCGGCTGCTCGGCCTCGCCGACCGGCCCACCGCCGTGTTCTGCGCCAACGACCTGCTCGCCCTCGGCGTCCTTCAGGCCATGTACGCCGCCGGGGTCGGCGTCCCCGACGACCTCGCCATCGTCGGCTACGACGACATCGAGTTCGCCGCCGCCGCGGCCGTCCCGCTGACCTCCGTACGCCAGCCCGCCGTCACCCTGGGCGCCCTCGCCGCCGGACTGCTGATCGAGGAGACCGAGGCGGAGAGCGCGGCCGAGCGGCACGAGCACCGCCGGGTCGTCCTCCAGCCGGAACTGGTCGTCCGGCGTTCCAGCCTCGCCGTCCGCTGACCGCAGGATGTCGCGGTCCCGGTCACCGGGACCGAAGGTACGTGTGCTCAACTGGGACCCGGCCGCAGAAGATCCGTCCGCCCCCGGGAGCCCCGTTGAGCGTCAGCTACCGCCAGCCCGGCGTCGTCCTCACCGACCGCCGCTTCACCGTGCCCCTCGACCACTCGGCCCCCGACGGGCGGACCATCGAGCTGTACGCCCGTGAGGTCGTCGCCAGTGACAAGGAGGGACAGGACCTGCCGTGGCTGGTCTACCTCCAGGGCGGTCCGGGCTTCGGCGCCAACCGCTTCGTCGGCCGGGACACGGCCTGGCTCGGCCGCGCCCTCACGGACTACCGCGTCCTCCTCCTCGACCAGCGCGGCACCGGCGCCTCCACCCCCGCCAACCGGCAGACGCTCCCGCTCGTCGGCGGCCCCGCCGAACAGGCCGACCACCTCACCCTGTTCCGCGCCGACTCCATCGTCCGCGACTGCGAGGCCATCCGCCCCCGGGTCACCGGCGGCGCCCCCTGGACCGTGCTCGGCCAGAGCTTCGGCGGCTTCTGCGCGGTCGCCTACCTGTCCCTGGCGCCCGAGGGCCTGGCCACCGCCCTGATCACCGGCGGCCTGCCCTCCCTCGACGCCCACGCCGACGACGTCTACCGGGCCGCCTACCCGCGCATCGCCCGCAAGGTCGCCGCGCACTACGCGCGCTACCCGCAGGACGTCGAACGCGCCCGCCGCATCGCCGACCACCTGCTGGCCCACGACGTGGTCCTGCCGAACGGCTACCGGCTCACCGTCGAGGCGTTCCAGTCGCTGGGCGCCATGCTCGGCAGCGGCGACGGCAGCCACCGCCTGCACTACCTGCTGGAGGACGCCTTCGTCCGCACCCCGGCGGGCACCGAACTCTCCGACGCCTTCCAGGAACAGGCCCAGGCCCTGCTCTCCTACGCCGGCCACCCCCTGTACGCCCTGGTCCACGAGGCCATCTACGGCCAGGACGAGCGCCCCACGAACTGGTCGGCCGAGCGGGTCCGCGCCGAGTTCCCCCGCTTCGACGCCGCCAAAGCCCTGGCCGGCGACGAACCCCTCATGTTCACCGGCGAGTCCGTCCACCCGTGGATGTTCGACTGCGACCCCGCCCTGCGCCCGCTGCGCGAGACCGCCGAACTCCTCGCCGCCCGCACCGACTGGACCCCGCTGTACGACCCCGACCGCCTCGCCGCCAACGAGGTGCCGGTCGCCGCGGCCGTCTACCACGACGACATGTACGTCGACACCGCCCACGCCCTCACCACCGCGCGGGCGATCCGGGGCCTGCGCACCTGGGTCACCGACGAGTTCGAACACGACGGCGTCCGCGTCGGCGGCCCCCGCGTCCTGGACCGCCTGCTGGCCCTCGCCCGCGACGAGGCATGACCCCCGGGCCGGGTGCCGGGGCTAGTCTGCGGGCATGACCGAGCCGACGATCAGCCCGCGCGAGCCCCGGCCCGCCGACGCCTCCGCCCGACTGGCCGGCCGCTTCGAGGAGCACCGCGGGCATCTCCGGGCGGTGGCCTACCGGATGCTCGGCTCGCTGGCCGAGGCCGAGGACGCCGTGCAGGAGACCTGGCTGAGGCTGGACCGGGCCGGCGCCGACGGCGTGGACAACCTCGGCGGCTGGCTGACCACCGTCACCGGCCGGATCTGCCTCGACCTGCTGCGCTCCCGCACCGCCCGCCGCGAGGAGCCGATGACCGACACCTTCGTCCCCGACCCGGTGCTGCGGCCGCTGCCGCGCACCGACCCGGAGCAGGAGGCGCTGCACGCCGACTCCGTGGGCCTCGCCCTGCTGATCGTCCTGGAGAGGCTGGAGCCCGCCGAACGGCTGGCGTTCGTGCTGCACGACATGTTCGCCGTGCCGTTCGACGACATCGCCGCGATCGTGGAGCGCACCCCGGCCGCCACCCGGCAACTGGCCAGCCGCGCCCGGCGCCGGGTGCGCGACGCGACCCCCGCTGCCGATCCCGACCTCGGGCGGCAGCGCGCGGCCCTGGACGCCTTCCTCGCCGCCAGCCGCGCCGGGGACTTCGAGGGGCTGCTCGCCGTCCTCCATCCCGACGTGGTGCTGCGGGCCGACGCGGGCGCCGCCCTGTCCAAGCTGGTGCGCGGCGCCCGCGCGGTGGCCGAACAGGCGCGGCTGTACCGGCGCGGCCCGGCCTTCGAGGTGCGGACGGTCGTGGTCAACGGGACGGCCGGCGTGCTCGCCGTGCGCGAGGGGCGGCCGGAGTCGGTCCTCACCGTCACCGTCGTCGACGGCCGGATCACCGGCCTGTACATCCTGGCCGACCAGGACCGGCTGGCCCGCCTGGCCCTGCCCGGCCTGGACACCTGACCGGGGGTCGAACTGCCGTTCCGTATGCTGGCGGCATGCGAGACGACACGGCGGACCTGGCCGGACTGCGCGGCGACTGCGCCCGGTGCTTCGGGCTGTGCTGCGTGGCCCTGCCGTTCGCCGCGTCGTCGGACTTCGCCCTCGACAAACCGGCCGGGCGGCCCTGTCCGAACCTCGGCGACGACCACCGCTGCGGCATCCACGGCCGACTGCGGCAGCGGGGCTTCAGCGGCTGCACGGTCTACGACTGCTTCGGCGCCGGGCAGCGCGTCTCCCAGGTCACCTTCGGCGGCCGGGACTGGCGCGCCGGCCCGCCCGGTCGGCTCCGCCGCATGACCGAGGTGTTCCCGGTCGTCCGCCAGTTGCACGAGCTGCTGCGGTACCTGACCGAGGCGCTGACCCTGCCCGCCGCCCGGCCCGTCCACGCCGACCTGCGCCGGATGCGGGAGCGCACCGAACGGCTGGCCTCCGGCACCCCTGAGGAACTGGCCGCGCTGGACGTGCCCGCGCACCGGCAGGAGGTCGACGTCCTGCTGCTGCGCACCAGTGAGCTGGCCCGTGCCGGGGCGCGCGGCCGGAAGAAGAACCGCCGGCGCGCCGATCTGCTGGGCGCCCGCCTCAAGGGCGCCGACCTCAGCGGCGCCGACCTGCGCGGGGCCTGTCTCATCGCCGCCGACCTCACCGGCGCCGATCTGCGCGGCGCGGACCTGATCGGCGCGGACCTGCGGGACACCGACCTGACGGACGCCGACCTCACGGGCGCGTTCTTCCTGACCCAGCCCCAGGTCACCGCCGCCCGGGGCAGCGCCGGCACCCGCCTGCCGGGGTCAGTCACCCGCCCGGTGCACTGGACAGCGGCCGGCTGACCCCTCCGCCCCGCCTCCCCGCACGGGCACGACGGACCGCCACGCCTCCGGCGCCCCGGTCGCCGCGGCCCCGGCCGCCCGGGACGTCCTGGGCGCCCGCCGCTCCGGCCGCAGCCGCAGCCCGTCCGGCATCAGCGTCAGGCGCTCCGTCACCCGCAGCCGGTATTCCGGGTCGGCCCGCAGGTCGTACCGGCGCAGCAGCAGGCCGAGGACGAGCGTCGCCTCGTGCAGCGCGAACTGCCGCCCGATGCACGCCCGCGCCCCCGTCCCGAACGGCTTGAACGTGTGCGGGGCCCGCGACCGCGCCGCCCGCGCCTCGAACCGGTCCGGGTCGAACTCCTCGGCGTCCGGCCCCCACACCTCCGGGTCCCGGTGCAGCATCGGCGTGAGGACCATCGCCCACGCCCCCCGCCGCATCGGGTGGACCCCGCCGAGCACGGTGTCCTCGCGGGCCTCCCGGGCGAAGGCCGGCGCGGTCGGCCACAGCCGCAGCGCCTCGTCCAGCACCCGGCGCACGTACCGCAGTTTCGCCACTTGCTCGTAGCCCGGCACCGCCGTGTCGCCCCACACCCGGTCCACCTCCGCGCGGGCGCGGTCGGCCACCTCGGGGTGCCGGGAGAGGTAGTGCAGCGCGAAGGAGAGCGCGCCCGAGGTGGTCTCGTGCCCGGCGACCAGGAAGGTGATGACCTGCCGGCGGACGTTCTCGGACGACAGCCGCTCCCCGGTGACCGGATGCGCGGTGTCCAGCATCCGGTCGAGCAGGTCGCCGTCGCCGCGGCCGGGGCGCCGGCCGGAGCGGCGGTCCTGGACCAACGCGTCGACGGTGCGGTTGAGATGGGCCATGTCGGCCGCGTTGCGCCGGTGCGCCCGGCGCAGCAGATACGGCGCGAGCGGCGCGGGCACGGTGTTGCGCCGCTGCGCGTAGGCGAGGACGCCCACCATCGCGGTCACGAACGGGTGCGGCCGGGTCCGCTCGAAGGACCCGAAGTCGTGCCCGAACCCGGTGCGCGCGATGGTCTCCAGCGTCAGCTTCGTCATGTCGCCGGGCACGTCCACGCTCTCTCCGGCCGCCGCCGCCCGGTCCCAGTGCGCCGTGAGCCGCCCGGCCACGTCCAGCATCATCGGGTGGTAGCCCGCCATCGCCTCGCGGCTGAACCCGGGGGCCAGCACGTCGTGCGCGAGCTGCCAGTTGGGCTCGTGGTTGTACGCGGTGAACAGCCCGTCCCCGGCGACGGGCCGCAGGTTGGCCACGCCCAGGCCGACGTGCTTGGCGAACCGCGACTCGTCCGCGAGGTCGGCGGCGAGCGCGGCGCCCCACACGAACACGAACTCGTTGCCGAAGGCCCGCCGCCGGAATATCGGGCCCAGGCTCCGGGCGTACCGCAGCGTGTCCTGCACCGGGGTGGCCCGGTCCGCGCCCCGCACGTCCCCGAGCAGCGGCAGCCGGTGCGGCGGGTGGGGTATTCGGTGCAGTTCGGGCCAGCCCCGCTCGGCGCTGCGGAACCCCTTCGGCAGTCCGTTGCTCGTCTCCGCCATGACGCGATCTCCGTTGTAGGTGGGCGAGTCGTCCCTGAACGTGCGCGTGTTGTACGTGGATTCAATAGCGGACCCCAGTCTCGTCCGGCGGCCGAACCGGCGTCAAGTAAGGTGCGGGCATGGCCGCCGATCAGGGTGAGCGCACGCGCCGCCGGCTCAGCACCGCCGAACGCCGGGAGCAACTGCTCACGGTGGGGGCGCGGTTGTTCTCGGAGCGTCCGTACGACGAGGTCTGGATCGAGCAGGTCGCCGAGATCGCCGGTGTCTCCCGGGGGCTGCTGTACCACTACTTCCCGACCAAGCGGGACTTCTTCGCGGCGGTCGTCGAGCGCGAGAGCGAGCGGATGCTGCGGATGACCGCGGCCGTGCCCGGCGTCCCGGTGCGCGAGCAGCTCACCGGCGGGCTGGACGCGTATCTGCGGCACGTCGAGGCGCACGCGCACGGCTACCGCGCCTTCCACCGCGCCGACGCGGCCGGGGACCGGGCGGTGCGCGGGGTCTACCGGCGGGCGCTGGCCGTGCAGCAGCGGCAGATCCTCTCCGCGCTCGCCGCCGACCCGGAGTTCGGCCCGGTTCTCGCCGAGCGGCCCGAGGTGAGCCTGGCCGTGCGCGGCTGGCTGGCCTTCACCACCGCGGTCTGCCTGGAGTGGCTGCGCGCGGGGGAGTTGACGCGCGACGAGGTGCGCGACCTGTGCGCCCGCGCGCTGCTGGGGGCCATCGCGCGCTGAGCGGCTCGTGCGGAACGCGGGGCGTGGTTGGCGCATGCCCGGATCTCCGATAGGTTAGGTGAGGCTTACCTAATAATGGAGGTTGGGATGGGTGACGGCCAGGGTGACGGCCAGACCTGGACGGCGGCGCCCGCCGCGGCGGAACGCGCCCGGTCGGTGATCGCCGCCGCGTGGTCCTGCGCGGTGACGGCGGAGAGCGGCCGGGAGGAGTTCGTCGGCGCGCACAGCGTGGCCGACGACGGCCGGGTGCTGCTGCGGGTGGCGCGGGACAGCAGGCTGCTCGCCACGGCCGTCTGCGCGCCTCGGGGGGAGCCGTCGGCCGTCCTGGAGTTCGCCGACGTGGCACCCGTCCCGGTGCGCGACCGGATTCGGGCCCGGCTCTGGCTGGCCGGCAGGCTGGCCGTGGAGGAGGGCCGGCTGGCCTTCGAGCCCGCGCGGCTGGTGCTGCGGCAGTCCTCCGGGGCGGTGGTGATCGGCCGTGCGGAGTTCGCCGCCGCCGCGCCCGATCCGCTGGCCGCCGCCGAGGCCCGGCTGCTGACCCACCTCGCCGACTGCCACGGCGACGCCGTGGAGCGGCTCACCCGGCTCGTCGGCCCCGCGAGCCTGCACGGCGCGGTCCGGGTGCGGCCCCTCGCCGTCGACCGCCACGGACTGACGCTGCGCGTCGAACGGGCCCGCGCCCACGGCGACGTACGCCTGCCGTTCCACCGGCCCGCCGACGACCTCGCGCAGCTCAGCGAGCGCGTCCATGTGCTGCTCGGCCAGGCGGGCGCCGCCGCCCGCCCCCGCGCCCTGCACCGGCAGCGCGCCGAAGGCGACGGCTGACCCGGACACCCCGCCGCCCACGGGGGCGGCTACCACTCACCGTCCCGCACCGGCTGCCCCGGCGCGTCCCCCAGCGGACGCACCTGCTCGGGCGCCGGCTGCTGCCACGGCTCGTGGTCGTCGCCGAGCCAGTCGCCGACCGGGGCGACGCCCGTCAGGGGGTCCGCCGGGGCGAGGTCGGCGGCGGTGTCGTCGTAGTAGTCGAACCAGGGCAGTCCGGCCCGGGTGTACGCCGCGCGGTCCACGGGGGACGGCGGGGGCTCCTCGCCGGTGATGCGCCGCCACTCGGGCGGTGTCACCAGGTGGACGAAGACCCGGCCCGCCGGCCGCTGGGCCCAGTCCGCGGCCGGCCGGTCGTCGCGGTACACCTCCTGCCGCATGGTCCCGCCGGCGCCCAGCCCCATGGCCGCCGCGCCCCGGGGGGCGGCGGCCGGTGCCGAGGCCGGCGGGGAGGTCCCCGGGCCGCCGGCCGTCCGGTACCGGCCGTGCCCCGTGCGCCGCCGCGCCGCGCGCCAGCGGGCCAGCGCCGAGTCGTCCAGCGGGAACGACCGGAGCTGTACGCCGCCCCAGGTCTCCTCGCCGGTGACCTGGCCCTCGACGGTGGCGCCGAGCCCCAGCGGCACGGCCACGAACTGGCGGACCGTGCCGGTGCCGGAGTTGATGCCGTCCAGCCAGGGCTGGCGGGGGAGCACCACGTAGTTCTGCGGGTCCCGGCAGAGCCGGTCGCTCCAGGGCCGGCCGGAGACCGCGCACACCTTGCCGACCCCGACCTGGAGCGCGGCGGGCTCGGTGGTGCCCGCGAAGCTCAGCCACATCGCCTCGCGCAGGTACACCGGCAGCAGGACACCGCCGCGCGCCCGCCAGGACCCGGGCACGGTGTCCGCGAAGTCCGCGACCCGGCGCACCGGGAACTCGCCGAGCCCCGGTGGCAGCGGATGCGTCCCCGTCCCAGGCAGCCGCAGGGTGCGGACGAACCGCACCGCCACGCCGCCCGGCAGGCGCAGTGTGTTCCCGTCGATCCGCACGACGCTGTCACTCATCGACGCCCCCGGTGTCCGCGTCCTGGTTCCGGACGGACCGCGTGCCGGCGGCCCCTTCCGTCAGGGACGCCGGCCGCCGGCCTTCCGGTTCCGCTGCCGCAGCCGCCGCAACCGCCGTACCGGCCGCAGGCGGTCCCGCAGCCGGGTCAGCCGGGGCAGCCGCTCGCGCAGTTCCCGGGTGTGCCGGTCCAGTTCCTCCAGCAGCCGGCGGGAGCGGTGTTCGGTGTCCATCTCGTCGAGGATGCGGTTGACCTCGGTCAGCACCGCGCCGTAGAGCTGCCAGTACCGGTCGTCGTGCCGGACCTCCTCCAGCAGCAGCCGGGCGAGCCGGTCCCGGGTGGCCGCGGCCTGCCGCAGTTCGGCGGAGAGCCGTTCCTCCGCCGACTCGGCGTTCTCGCTGACGCTGGTGGTGACCAGGACCGCGAAGCTGACCACGGCGTCGGCGATCTCGCCGAGCAGTTGCTCCAGAGCGGCGCCGGTCTCCGACGCGAACAGCGGTTCCGGCTCGCGCTCCTTGGCCAGGTCGGTCAGGGTGCGGGCGAGGACGCGCAGGACGACCGTGCAGATCTCCAGCGTGTCCAGGCCGGTGCGCAGCACCACCCGGTGCAGCAGTCCCTCGCGCACCCGGGGGTTGAACCGCAGGCTGTCCTCGGCCTGCCGCAGGTCCTCGTCGACCTCGGCGATGTCGTGGTCGAGCTGGCGCGCCTCGTGCAGCCGGGCCGCCGCCTCGTGGAACGCGGTCCGCTCGGCCGCCTCCTCGCCGACCCGCAGCATGAGCTGCCGCACCCGCCGGGCCAGCCCCTCGATCGACTCGCCCGCCTGCTCCACCCACACCGGGGGCGCGAGGACCAGGTTGAAGGCGAGTCCGACGATGGCGCCGATCAGGGTCTCCACCACCCGGGCCCACGCCAGCGCCCCGTGCGCGGTCACCCCGAGCACCAGCATCGCGCTGATCGCCACCTCGGCCGTGAACTCGTGCGCCCGCACCAGATGGCCCACGCCCAGGGCGGCGAGGATGATCAGCGCCAGGCTCCACCAGCTCAGGCCCACCACCTCGCTGAAGGCGATGGCGACCAGCACACCGGCCACCACCGCGTTCACCCGGCGGATGCTCATCTTGAGCGTGGCGTACAGGGTGACCTGCACGACCAGCAGGGCGGTCAGGGGGGCGGTGAGCGGGGCCGGCTCCGGGCTCAGCCGCACGGCGATCACATAGGCGATCGAGGCCGCGGCGGCCGAGCGGACCGCCTGCACCACCACAGGGTCCCGGTGCGCTTTGCGCACCGACCGGGCGAAGGACACCGAGCTCTCACGTACATCCAGCATTCTCGGCTCTGTTCCCCTTCCCCAGGTGCATCGAACGTACAGCGACAGAACGGACGCTAACCGCACAACTCTTCCCCGCCCCGCTCCCACGCGGGGGCTCCTAGGAGGTGAGCTTGTCCAGGAAGCCGGAGAGGTTGGCCGTGGTGCGGGCGATCTGTTCCTCCAGGGTGAGGCTCTCCTCGAAACGGCCGCCCGCCTCGGGGGACTTCTTGCCGCGCAGGTAGAGGGGGCAGGCGAGGTCGGTGCACATGTAGAGGCCGACCGAGTTGCCCTCGCGGCCGGCCGGGCCGGCCTTGCGGGCGGTCATGAGGGAGACGCCGCCGCGCGGATGGGTGGTCAGGCACAGGGCGCACATGCTGCGGTGCAGGAAGCCGGGCCGGGCGGGCTGGAAGCGCAGGGCCACGCCGACGAGGCGGCCACCGAGGTCGGCGACCAGATAGCTGTGATCGGGGGCGCCGGGGTCGCGCCAGCCGAGGAAGTCGAGGTCGCCCCAGGGGCGTTCGTCCAGGTCGCGGGGGATGTTCACGCGCTTGGCCTCGCCCTTCGAGCAGTTGATGAACGAGGTGCGGATGTCCTGCTCGGTGAGGGGTTTCACGGGGGCTCCTGACGGGACGGAACGGCAACCTAGGACTCCTAGGTACTCGCCTATGGTAGGTAGCCCCGTGGGGGAGTGGCCAACAGTTTTTCCGATCCAGCTTAGTTCAGGGTGTGAATTAAGCGCCGGGGAAAGTCGTGGCGGGCCGCCCCCGTTGGGTATCTTGCAGGCCGGGCACGGCGGGAGGAGCCACATGGCGGCGGGGCGGAACGGGCGCACGGTACGCGACCTCAGAAGGGCGAACCGCACGGCCGTCCTCCAGCGGCTCTACTTCGACGGCCCCCTCAGCCGCTTCGAACTCGGCCCGGCGACCGGGCTCAGCTCGGGCTCCGTCAGCAACGTCGTCGCCGACCTGGCCGCCGACGGACTGGTCGAGGAGGCCGGCAGTGTCGGCTCCGACGGCGGCCGGCCCCGCACGCTGCTGCGGGTCGCCCCGGGCAGCGGCCACATGATCGGCGTGGACGTCGGCGAGACCCGGGTCCGTGTCGAACTCTTCGACCTCACCCTCACCGAACTCGCCCGCGCCGAACGCCCCCTCGCCCCCCAGCGCTACGACGTCGACGTCGTCGTCGGCCACATCCGCGACGGCATCGCCGAGGTGCTCGCCGCCGCCGACCTCGCCCCCGAGCACCTGCTCGGCGCCGGGATCGGCGTCCCCGGCATCGTCGAGCACACTCCCGACCGGGGCGCCGTCGTGCACGGGCAGACCATCGGCTGGGACGCCGTGCCCCTGGAGGCGCTGCTGCGCGCCCGCTCCCCGCTGCCCGACTCCGTCCCCTACCTCATCGACAACGGCGCCAAGACCCTCGGCCAGGCCGAGATGTGGTTCGGCGCCGGGCGCGGCGCCCGCAACGCCATCGTCGTCCTGTTCGGCTCCGGCGTCGGCGCCTGCCTGGTCACCCCCGAGGTGGAGCACGGCCGGGCGGTCGAATGGGGGCACCTGACCGTACGGGTCCGGGGCCGCCGCTGCCGGTGCGGCGCCCTCGGCTGCCTGGAGGCGTACGCGGGCGCCGAGTCCCTGCTCGCCCGCTGGCACGAGGAGGGCGGCCGGGTCCCCGACGGCACCGACGAGGAGACGGCGCTGACCGCCATGCTCGCCGCCGCCTACCCGCCCGGCGACGCCGAACCCGACCCGGTGGCGCTCGCCGTCCTCGACGAGACCGCCGAGTACCTGGGGGCCGGCCTGTCCGACCTGATCAACCTCTTCCAGCCCGAGCGCATCCTGATCGGCGGCTGGGCCGGCCTCCAGCTCGGCACCCGCTTCCTGCCGGCGGTACGCCGCCACGCCCTGTCCTACGCGCTGCGCCACCCCGCCGAGAAGGTCACCGTCGACCTGGGGCGGCTCGGCCCCGACGCGGTGACCGTCGGCGCCGCGATCCTGCCGCTGGCCGGCTTCTTCAACCGGGGCGGCCGGCGCCCGGAACCCGCGCCGCAGTACCCCGTGCCCGCGTGGCGCACCGCGCTCCAGGAGCGGGCGCCGCACTGAGGTTTCACCGGGGTCGCGGGAGGTACCCGAAGTCGCTCGTCCGGCACCCGACCGGGCGGGACGTACCACAGCAGGAGGGAGACGCCGTGACCGACCACCGCGCCGAGGGACCCGGCGAGAACGGTGCCCCCGTGCCGCGCGACCTGCCGGACCAGCAGGCCGACGCGGGCGAGGACCCCTGGGACGTCGCTCCCGGCCTCGCCGCCCGGGGTGACGCCGGGGCGGACGAGGACGAGGACGGTCCCGACACCGACGTACCCGACACGGACGAGGCGGGGACCGGCCGGCAGGGCGCGCCGCACGCGAGCGCGGCCAACCCCGACCAGCCCGTGCCCGACGAGCCCTCCGCCTGACAGCGCCGGCCCGGAGCCGCCGCGGGAGACCGGCCCACCGACCGGCCCGCGGCGGCTCCGTCGCGTTTCGCCCCGGCGCCTCCGTCGCGTTCCCGCCCCACCGTCCGGCCCGGCGGCGGCTCTGTCGCGTTCCCGGCCCGTCATGCCGCGGCCCGGCGGCGGCTCCCTCGCGTTCGTGGCCCGCCATCCCGCGGCCCCCGAGGCGGCTCCTCGCGGGTTCAGCCCACCTTGCGGCCCCGCAGCGGCTCCGTCGCGGCGCCGGCGCCCTGCTGGAACCCCTTCAGGAACTCCTCCAGGACCTCCTCGGCCGTGCGCTCCGGCCGCCAGCCCAGCTCGGCACGTGCGCGCGTGCAGTCCATCAGCGGCAGCCGCAGCACCGCGTCGAACAGGTGCGGGGAGGCGGGCAGCAGCCGCAGGCCCCACGCCGCGGCGATCGCCGTACGCACCGCCGAACGGGGCAGCTTCACCCGCCGCGGGGTGCCGACCAGCTCGCCCAGCATCCGGGCGTCGACCGGCGGCTCGGCCGCCAGGTTGTACGGGCCCCGCGCGTCCTCGGTGCGCACCGCGAGCCGGTACGCGTTCGCCGCGTCGTCGGTGTGCAGCGCCTGCATCCGCAGCCCCGGGATGTCCGGCAGGAACGGCAGCAAGTCCGGACGGGCCAGCGGCCCCGGCAGGTACTTGCCGCCGAAGATCCGGCGCTGCTCGCTCGCCGACGCCCGCTTGAACAGGAACGCCGGGCGCATCCGCACCACCCGGACCCCCGGGTGGTCCCGCTCGAAGACGTCCAGGGAGCGCTCCAGGTACGCCTTCTCCCGGCAGTACGCGGCGTCCGGCCAGCCGTGCGTCGGCCAGGACTCGTCGACCGCGCGGTCCTTCGGCCCCGGCGAGTACGCGCCCACCGACGAGGCGTGCACCAGTACCGGAACCCCGGCCGCGGCCACCGCCTCGAAGACCCGCAGCGACCCCAGGACGTTCGTCCGCCAGGTCGTCACCGGATCGTGGGTGGGCTGGAACGCCCACGCCAGATGGATCACGGCGTCGGCCCCCGAGAACAGCCCGACCAGATCGGCCGGCTCGGCGGCCAGGTCGACCGCGGCCCACTCCGTCTTCGCCGGCGACCACTCGGGGACCCGCCGGGCCAGGCCCAGCACCGAGCCGACGCCGGCTTCCTCGGAGAGGAGCCGCACCACACTCGTGCCCACGTTGCCGGTGGCCCCCGTGACCACGACCCTGCTGCCCGTCGCGCTGCTCACCATCCGCTCCTCTCGGCCGCTCTCCCCGTGGGGCGAGGCCCCCGGGTACCCCGCACGCGGCCCGCGCAAGCGGACTCCACCCGGCTCCCGGGTCTCCCGACCCGCACCGGGGCAGAAAAGAGCCCCGACCGGGACGGGGGAATCGCGGTCGGGGCGGCTCAGGTGTGGGCGCGGACGGCGGTCGCCTCTCGGCGAGACGCTCCACAGGGCTTCAGCCGGACGATCGTCCCTGTGGGCAGAAGGTGAGGCCCGGGGACACTGTCCCGTCCGCACCCACGATGGTCTCAACGGAGCGGGACCTCCCGATGTTCCGCGCTTCGTCCCGATACGGGGTGATCCGCGTCACTTGCCTCGGCGGAGTCGTCGGGAGGCAGGATCTCCGCCCAGATGTTCTCGGCCTGGAGCAGCAGGGAGCCGAGCACGGCGGTCGGCGCGGCGCCCCGCCCGGCGTGCTCCCGCAGCCCCTCCTGGAGCCGCTCGTGGAGATCCTCCAGGACCGCCGGGTCCGCCCGGCCGGGCCGGTCCTCGCCGGCCGTGCCCGCCAGGCGAGGACCGCCGGGTCCGCCCGGCCGGGCCGGTCCTCGCCGGCCGTGCCCGCCAGGCGGTCGGCCTCCCCGTGGCAGGCGTCGCCGATCAGCTCCAGCAGGCGCGCGTAGAGCCGCAGGACCGGGCCCTCGGGCGGGGCGGGCGTGCGGTGTTCGTCGACCGTCACGGCGAGGGTCCGGGTGAGCGCGGTGACCTGCCCGGTGACGCGGCTCCAGCGCAGGTCCTCGTCCTCCGGCGGCACGGTGGGCGTCGGCGGCACCCGGTGCAGGGCGCGCAGCGGGGCGTAGGTGAGGCGCAGGCTCTCCCGGCTCCAGGCGCGGGCCGACTCCAGCGCGTCGAGCCGGCGCTGGAGCCGCGCCGCCCCGTCGGACCAGTCGGCGGCGGTCTGCGCGTCCCAGTCCTCCTCGCGCAGGCCCCCGGCGATGTCCCGCAGGACGTCGCCGGTGTCCCGGACCAGCGCGACCAGGTTCTCCCGGACGTCCCGCAGGTGGATCGGCGGCAGCACCAGCGCGTTGACGGCCACCCCGATGAACGCGCCGAGCGCCGCCTGCGCCAGCCGGTGCCCGACCGCCGACTCCGAGACGGCCCCGGAGGCCAGGGTGAACACGGCGGTGGTGGCGGCGTAGACGCCCTGGGCGCCCAGGCGCGACCAGTTGGCGAGCAGCATCAGCGGCGGCAGGCACAGGGCGAGCGCGCCGGTGGTGTCGTCGGTGACCGCCTGCGCTCCGGACGCCATCAGGGTGCCCACGCACATCGCGGCGAACTGCTGCGCGGCCTGCCGTACCGAGCTGTAGACGGTGGCCTGCACCAGCACCACCGCCACCCAGGGCGCCATCAGCGCCATCGGGTCGCCCATCCAGACGCCCGCCACGCACCAGGCGAGCAGCCCGGCCGCGGCCGCCTTCAGCGACTGCTTGACCAGGTCGCGTTCGCGTCCCGGCGCCCGCCAGGCGGCCCGGACGGCCTGTCCCACCGCGTACGTCTCCCGCCGTGCCGCGTCCCTCATCCGCGCGGCTGCGTCCCTCACGTCCGTCATGCCGTGCCGGGTATCCGCAAGATCGGCGTCGTCACGCGAAGGGGCCGCCGGCCAGGTCCGCCAGCAGCGCGGCGGGACCGTCGTAGACCGCGTCTGCGCCCGCGTCGACCAGGTCGGCGCGGGGGATGCCGCCGCACAGCACGCCCACGCAGCGCACCCCGGCCGCGCTGCCCGCGCGCATGTCCCAGACCGTGTCGCCGACGAACACCGCCCGCTCGGCGGGCACCCCGGCCAGCTCCAGGGCGTGCTGGACCGGCTCGGGCGCGGGCTTGCCGGCGTCGACGTCGTCGGCGCTGGCGGTCGCGGTGATGGCGTCGTCGGCGTCGATGGCCCGGCGCAGCGCGCCCAGCTCCGCGCCGCCCGCCGAGGTGGCCAGCACCACCTTCCAGTCGTCGGCGGCCAGACGGCGCAGCAGTTCCCCGGCGCCCGGCAGGGCGGGCAGCCGGTCGAAGTACTGCCCGTACAGCGCCTTGTGCGCGGCGCTGAGCCGGTCGTCCTGGCCGGTGTCGCGGTCCTCGCCCAGCAGGTGGGCGATCAGGTCGGTGGAGGGCAGTCCCACGGCCCGGTGGACGGCGTGCATGGGCACCTGGTGCCCGGCCTGCCGGAACGCCTCCCACCAGGCCGTGACATGCAGGTGGTTGGTGTCGACCAGGGTTCCGTCGACGTCGAACACGGCGGCCCGTTCCATGCACCGATCCTTTCCTCGTGCCTCGATCGTCCGTCGGGTACCACGTCAGCGCCCGCTCACGCCGGCCGGTGTGCGGCCCTCCCGGGTCCAGGCCAGCAGGTCGTCCAGGGGCCAGGTGGTGACCACCCGGTCCGGTTCCACCCCGCACTCCTCGGCCCGCGCGCAGCCGAGGATCTGCCAGTCCAACTGGCCCGGCGCGTGCGCGTCGGTGTCGATCGAGAACAGCGTGCCCGCGGCCACCGCCCGCCGCAGCAGTCGCCGCGGCGGGTCCAGCCGCTCGGGCCGGCTGTTGATCTCCACGGCGGTGCCGCTCTCCGCGCACGCCGCGAACACCGCCTCCGCGTCGAACTCGGACTCCGGCCGCCCCCGCCCGGTCACCAGCCGCCCGGTGCAGTGCCCGAGCACGTCGGCGTGCGGATCGCGTACGGCGGCCACCATGCGGCGGGTCATCGAGCGGGCGTCCATCCGCAGCTTGGAGTGCACGGACACCACCACCACGTCGAGCCGCTCCAGCAGCTCGGGCTCCTGGTCGAGCGAGCCGTCCTCCAGGATGTCGCACTCGATACCGGTCAGCAGCCGGAACGGCGCCCAGGTCTCGTTCAGCCGGGCCACCACGTCGAGCTGCTCGCGGAGCCGCTCGGGGGACAGGCCGCGCGCCACGGTGAGCCTGGGGGAGTGGTCGGTCAGCGCCGCCCACTCGTGCCCGAGGGCCGCCGCGGTCCGCCCCATCTCCGCGATCGGACTGCCGCCGTCCGACCAGTCCGAGTGCAGGTGGCAGTCGCCGCGCAGCAGGGCCCGCAGGCGCTCACCGCCCTCGGTCACCGGGGCGCCCGCCTCGCCCTCCAGCTTCTCCAGATAGCCCGGCACCTCTCCGGCCAGCGCCTCCCGCACCACCTGGGCCGTCTTCGGACCCACCCCTTTCAGCGACTCCAGCGAACCGGCGTCCGCCCGCTGCCGCACCTCGTCCGCGGACAGCCCGGACAGCACCCGGCCCGCCGTCCGGAACGCGCGGACGCGGTACGCCGGTGCCAGGGACCGCTCCAGCAGGAACGCGATCCGGTCCAGCGCCTCGACGGGGTCCATCGGATGAGCCACCTCCTCGCCCCAGCGTCCCCCGGCCCCGGCCCGGTCGCACGGCGGGGGCGGTGTCCCCCGTGGTTTGCCGGTACCTCGCCCGGGTACTGCGATCCCCCGTCACTTCCGCCCCCCGCCGGCAAGGAGGCACCATGCCCGACACCACCCGCGTGGCCGTGATCACCGGCTCCGACTCCGGTATCGGCCGGGCCACCGCCGTCCGCCTGGCCGAGGCCGGCCTGGACATCGGCATCACCTGGCACACCGACCAGGAGGGCGCCGAGCGTACCGCCGAGGAGGTACGGGCCCTGGGCCGGCGGGCCGAGCTGAGCCAGGTCGACCTGACCCGGCTGCCCGCCGCCGCGGACACCGTCGACGAGCTGTGCGAACGGCTCGGCCGGGTCGACGTCCTGGTGAACAACGCCGGGACGGGCACCGCCACGCCCTTCCTCGACCTGGGCCTGGACGACCTGCGGCACGTCCTGGACGTGGACCTGGCCGGACCGTTCCTGTGCGGCCAGAAGGCGGCCCGCCGCATGATCCGGCAGGGCGACGGCGGCCGGATCGTCAACGTCACCTCCGTCCACGAACACCAGCCCCGGGTGGGCGCCGCCCCCTACTGCGCGGCCAAGGGCGGGCTCGGGCTGCTCACCCAGGTGATGGCGCTGGAACTGGCCGAGCACGGCATCACCGTCAACGCGGTCGCCCCCGGCGAGATCGCCACGCCCATGACCGGCCAGGAGGACACCGACCCGCACACCGAACGCCGGCCGGGCGTGCCGCTGGGCCGGCCCGGCGACGCCCGCGAGGTCGCCGCCGTGATCGCCTTCCTCGCCGGGCCCGACGGCTCCTACGTCACCGGCGCCTCCTGGAGCGTGGACGGCGGCATGCTGCGGATGGGCCCGATGGCCGGATCGCATCTGACCAGCGACGACTGGCGGCGTCCCTGACACGAGGACGCGGAGGGGCGGACATCGCGCGACTGCGCACCGGCTCCAGCGGGACCGCGCGACCGCGGCGGCCCGGCGTCGGCGGACGAGCCGGGCAGTGCGGGAGGCCGGCCACCACCTGGGCGACACCCCGGCGGCCCGCCGGGCCCCGTACCTCGGCCCGCGGGCCTTCGAGCGGTTCGAACAGGGGCGGGCGATCGCCCCCGCGCTCACCCGGCCGGGCGAGCACGGGGACTCCGGCCGCCCGGCCACCCGGGGTGCCGTGGAGGCGGCCGTCCTGGACCCGCTGGGCAGCCGAGCGGCCCGGTCGGAACCGACCGGGCCGCTCTACGCTCGACGTATGACCGAAATCGCGAGTCCGTACATCACCCGACCGCGGGTCCTGGTGCTCGGGGTCCAGCCGGGCACCCCGCCGTTCCGGATCGTGGAGATCGACGGTCAGGTCGTCGGTGAGGCGAGGGGCGTCACCGACGTCCTCCAGGCCGCCGCAGCGTTCGGCATCACCGTCCACGACCTGGACGATCCGGAGGCCGTCCGCTGGGTCGGCGGCGACAAGTTCACCTGGACGCTCCACTGACCGTGCCGGGGTCCCTTCAGGCCCGGACCCGGCGGGCGTGCACCGCGCGGCTCATCCGCCGCCCGAGCAGCAGGTAGCCCAGCAGCGCGCCCGTGGTGTTGAGGATGACGTCGTCGATGTCGAAGGCGCGCCCGGTGACCATCGAGCCCTGGGCCAGCTCGACCAGCAGCATCACGACGGCCGTCAGCAGCAGCACCCGCAGCACCCCGCGGGTGCGCGGCGCGACCACCGGGACCAGCACCCCGAACGGGACGCCGAGCAGCACGTTCCCGCCGATCTGCTTGACCGCGTCCCGCAGCGCGGGCTGGTTCAGATACGCCTCCAGGGAGCGCCCGGGGTGCAGATTGGTGTGGGTGAACGCCTCCGAGGCGGGCGAGGGATTCAGTGTGAGCCGCGCCAGCACCACCGCGAACACCACCATGAACGCGAACGCGCACAGCACCGCCAGCAGCCGCAGCGGCCAGGGCAGCGGACGCCGTACGGTCTCCGGCTCCCCGCCCTTGGCGGCCGGTCCGCTGCGGGCGGCGGGCTCGTCGGTCTCGGCGGCGGTGCGCGGGCGCAGCAGGGAGCGCGGCCACAGGGTGCCGGCACGGGCCATGGGGTCCTCCAGTTCTCGACTTCCAGGTGTGGTACGGCGGTTACCCGCCGGTGCGGGGGCGATGCTCACCCGCCGTAGGACACCCGCACCTTCTGGAAGCCCAGTGAGTGCAGCAGGCCCTGGAGCATGCGGGTGGTGTTGCTCTCGGCGCGTGCGTTCAGCCCGCTCTCCTTCGCCGCGTCGCCGATGTGCCGGACCGCCAGCTTCTGTACCGCCTGCTCGCCGTTGGGATTGTCGGAGAACAGGTCGCCGAGCCGGTCGAACAGGCCGCGCTCCTTGGAGACGGCGTAGGACCGCTCGGGGTCGAGGGCCGGCTTGGCGAGCGCGGCGTGCGGCAGCTTCAGCGTGGCGGCGGTACGGTCCTCGTTCACCGTCACATCACCGTCGTCGACCTTGCCGAGGTCCACGTAGGAGTCGACGGTGCCCGCCCCGACGTACAGCGTGCGGCTGCCGCGGATCGCGTCGGGCAGGAACTTGGTGTCCTTCTCCAGGTCGACCACGACCTGGAAGTTGCCGGTGGCGGCCTCGTAGCGGCTGATGTCCTGGATGGACTCCAGCAGCGCGGGGCCCGACCGGTCGTGGGTCTCGGTGCCGAACAGGTCCTTCAGGCCCGGGATCAGGCTCAGCCGGAGCCCGGCGAACAGCACGGCGAGCACCACCGCGACCGCGGACAGCACCTTGACCCAGGCCGGGAGGCGCCGGGGCTGGCGCCCGATGGGAGTCGACATGGCGACGGCCCTCCTTCCTACTGACCGGATGCCCCTCACTTCCCTTGGCAGACCGCCCAGTTGGAACACGCGCGGCCGGAGCCGTCCCGGGACGGGAAAACCGAGGTCAGCAGCATGGGCACCCCGGCCGGACGTGATTACACGAGGAGCGGTCCGGGCGAGACATCGCCGTCTTCAGCGGTAGTGCCCATCCCGAACTGGCCGAGGAGGTGTGCGCCCACCTCGGTGTGGGCGGGTACCGGGTGCCACCCCGCACCGGGCCGGGCGTCACACGGAGCCGGACGTGGCTCCCGGGCGGCCCAGCGCGTCGTCGAGGGTCGGCCGGGGCGGCAGCAGCCTGGACAGGCCGGTGATGCGCAGCACGCGCAGGGTCAGCGCGTGCGCGCACACCAGGTGCAGTTCGCCGCCGTGGCCCAGGACCCGGCCCCGGGCCCGGTACAGCAGCCGCAGCCCGGAACAGTCGAAGAACTCGACCCGGCTGAGGTCCAGCACCACCCGGGCGCCGGGACGGCCGGTCGCCCGGTCCAGATGCGGAACGATCTCGTCCGCCGCGGCGATGTCGATCTCGCCGCGGAACTCCAGCACCGTGTGCCCCCGGACGTGGCGCACGCGCAGATACCGGCTGAGCGGTGCGGGTTCCTGCCGCACACGACATCGCCTCCAGCTCGCTCCCCGGACGGTGGGCGCCGACGGCCCAACGCCCTTGCGTGCTCCGCAAGTTACCCTCGTCCGAGGGAATCTGAGCATGTTCGATTGACATATGTCATCGAATTCTCAAGTACTTCCGGGCGCGGGCACGCGGGGTCGTCCGCCGGGGGAGGGGCGGGCCGCTCAGTCCATGACCAGGACCAGCTTGCCCGTGGTCCGTCCCCGCTCGCCCTGCGCGTGCGCGCCGGCCGCGTCGGCCAGCGGGAACGTCCGCTCGACCGCGGCCCGCAGCCTGCCCGCCTCCACCAGGGCGGCGATCTCCCGCATCCCGGCCTGGTCGGCGTCGACCAGCATCCGCACCGCGCGTACGCCGAGCCGCTCCGCCTCCCGGGGGAACTCGTCCGAGCCGACCGGCAGGATCGACACCACGACCCCGCCCGGACGCAGCACCCGCAGCGACTTCACGGCCGTGTCGCCGCCGAGCGTGTCCAGCACCACGTCGACGTCCCCGACCGCCTCGGTGACGTCCGTCTCGTGGTAGTCCACCGGCTCGTCCACGCCGAGGGAGCGCAGGAAGTCGTGCTTGCCCGCACTGGCCGTGCCGATCACATGGGCGCCCCGGGCCTTGGCGATCTGCACCGCCGCGTGGCCCACGCCGCCGGCCGCCGCGTGGATCAGCACCCGCTGGCCGGGCCGCAGCTCCGCCCGCTCCACCAGCGCCTGCCACGCGGTCAGCGACACCAGCGGCAGCGCGCCCGCCTGCACGTGGTCGGTCCCGGCCGGCTTGTGCCAGAAGAAGCGCG
This sequence comes from Streptomyces sp. NPDC000134, assembly GCF_042899225.1. NCBI lineage: Bacteria > Bacillati > Actinomycetota > Actinomycetes > Kitasatosporales > Streptomycetaceae > Streptomyces > Streptomyces sp. NPDC000134. Next base: position 160,503 of record NZ_JBIAZN010000015.1, on the reverse strand, counting down.
CCGGGGCGGCGACGTACTCGGCGTGCGAGCCGTGGCCGAAGGGGTACGACAGCATGCCGAAGACCTCGTCACCGGGCCGGAAGGCGGCGACGCCGATCCCGGCCGCCTCGACCGTGCCGGACACGTCCCAGCCCAGCACGAAGGGGGGCTCGCCGAGGAAGCCGCCGTTGGCGCGGTGCTTCCAGTCGGTCGGGTTGACGCCGGCGGCGCGGACCCGCACCAGCACCTCGTTCGGGCGCGGTTCGGGGCGCGGCAGACGTACTTCCTTCAGGACCTCGGGACCGCCGAGGACGTCCTGGCTGATGGCTCGCATGGTGTTCACATCGCTCATGGTCACCCAGCCTGCCGTCTTCCGCCCGTCCGGAAAATGGCAGGACTGCCATGCTCCGCTACGATCGTGCCATGCAGCTCACCCCGCGCCCGGAACGGGTCGTCGTCCTCGCCCTCGACGGCGTCTACGCCTTCGAGCTGGGCATCCCCAGCCGCATCCTGGGTGCCGCCGACGGCCGCTACGAGGTGCTGACCTGCACCGCCGACGGCCGCCCGGTGCGCACCGACGCCGGCTTCACCGTCACCGCCGACCACGGCCCCGAGGTGCTGGCCACCGCCGACACGGTGGTGGTCGCCGCGATCGCGCCCTACCGGGTCACCGCCGAGCTGTCCGCCGAGGTGCGCGACGCCCTGGCGCTGATCCGGCCCGCCGCCCGCCTGGTCTCCATCTGCACCGGCGCCTTCGTGCTGGCCGCGGCCGGGCTGCTGGACGGCCACCGGGCCACCACCCACTGGCAGCTCGCCGGCGCCTTCCGCCGGACGTTCCCGCACATCCCGCTCGACCCGGACGTCCTCTTCGTCGACGACGGCCGGGTGCTGACCTCCGCCGGCGCCGCCTCCGGCATCGACGTCTGCCTGCACCTGGTCCGCGAGGACCACGGCAGCGAACTGGCCAACACGGTCGCCCGCCGCTGCGTGGTGCCGCCGTTCCGGGACGGCGGCCAGGCCCAGTACATCGAACAGCCGGTGCCGCAGGCGGGCGCCACGAGCACCGCCGCCACCCGGGCCTGGGTGCTGGAGCGCCTCGACGAGCCGCTGACCCTGACCGACCTCGCGGCGCACGCCGGGATGAGCCTGCGCACCTTCGCCCGCCGCTTCCACGACGAGGTCGGCCTCAGCCCCGGGCGCTGGCTGATCCAGCAGCGCGTCGCCCGCGCCCGGCATCTGCTGGAGGCCAGCGACCTGCCGGTGGACCGCATCGCCGGCCTGGTCGGCTTCGCCACCGGCGCCTCGCTGCGCCAGCACCTGCACGCCGCCATCGGCGTCTCGCCGGGCGCCTACCGGCGGACGTTCCGGGCGGCGGCCGTGGCCGGGGCAACCTCCGGCTGAGCGAGGGGACTTGACGGCCCTTCGCGATCCCGGTCACCGCACCGGCGGCCGACTGAAACGCCCGGGGCGGGATATCCGCAGGGGAAAGGGGGGCGGGGCAAGGACCGCCCCGCGCCCCGGACCCCACGGAGGAGAAGATGGCACTGGTGAAAGCGGGCGTCGTGGTGCTCGACTGTGCCGAGCCCGAGATTCTCGCGGAGTTCTACAAGGAGTTGCTCGGCGCGGAGGAGACGGACGTCGCCGCCAACCGCATCGAGATCAGGGGAGCCGACGGCTTCCGCATGGCGTTCCGCCGGGACGTCAACGCCACCCCGCCCAGTTGGCCCCGCCCCGAGAATTCCCTCCAGGCCCATCTGGACTTCGTCGTCGACGACCTCGACGCGGCCGAACGCGGTGTCGTGGGGCTCGGCGGACGCCCGCTGGAGACCAAGGACGCGCCGGGCCCGTACGAGGAGCGCAGCTTCTCCGACCCGGCGGGCCACTCCTTCACCCTGCTGCGCAACCCGTCGACGGCCCCCAAGCAGGGCTGAACCCGAGCTGGGGGCCGTCGGCGCGGCGGCGGTGCGGCGAAGGTCAGTCGCGTCCGCCGGCCTGGGTCGGCCAGACACCGGTGGACCGCTCGATGGCCTTGGCGCCCGAGCGGTCCACCACGCTGCGCACCGCGGCGAAGAGGGCGCCCTGGACCGCGGCGGCCAGCAGGATCTCACCCCAGCCCCGGTCCGGGTCCAGGGCGTCGGGCGCGTCGTCCTCGTGCCGGATCAGCTTCCAGGTCTTCTGGAACGCCATCCCGGCCAGCGCGCCGCCCGCCCAGCCCAGCACGAAGCCGACCGGCTTGTAGGCCATGGGCAGCTTCTGCTTCTTCTTCTTTCCCACAGGTTCTCCTCGTGTTGTCGGAAAATTCGGTGTCCTGCCGGACATGCGGATGCCCGGATGTCCGGGACGCCGCGGTGGCGACGCCGGTGCCTCAGGGCCGGCCCCGCGCCGGGACCTCCTCGCCGGGCCGGACCGGACCCGGCGGCGTACCGTCGCCGAACGGCCGGCCGCCCAGCTCCTCGCGGTGGTGCGGGGTGAGCCAGCCCGCCAGATCGGGGCCCAGCGGCACGATCCCGGTCGGATTGACGCCCGTGTGCACCTGGTAGTAGTGCCGCTTGATGTGGTCGAAGTCGACGGTGTCGCCGAACCCGGGCGTCTGGAAGAGGTCGCGGACGTACGCCCACAGCACCGGGTTCTCCGTCAGCTTCCAGCGGTTGCACTTGAAGTGTCCGTGGTAGACGGCGTCGAAACGCACCAGCGTGGTGAAGAGCCGGATGTCGGCCTCCGTGATCGTGTCGCCGACCAGATAGCGCTGCCGCTCCAGCCGGGGCGCCAGCAGCTCCAGTTGCCGGAACACCCCCGCGCACGCGGCCTCGTACTCCTCCTGCCCGGTGGCGAAACCGGCCCGGTACACCCCGTTGTTGACGTCCCGGTAGACGTCCGCCATCACCTCGTCGATCTCCGCGCGCCGCGCCTCGGGGTACAGGTCCGGCGCCCCCGCCCGGTGCAGGGCCCGCCACTCGGTGGCGAGATCGAGGGTGATCTGCTGGTAGTCGTTGGTGACCAGCCGCCCGCTGGGCACGTCCACGATCGCCGGGACGCTGACCCCGCCCGGATAGCCCGTCTCCCGCTTGTCGTACGCCTCGCTGAGGTAGCGGATGCCCAGCACCGGGTCGCGGCCGTCCGGGTCGAGGGTGAAACGCCAGCTCCGGTCGTCCTGGACCGGGTCCGCGACCGCCAGGGACAGCGCGTCCTCCAGGCCCAGCAGCCGACGGGAGACCAGCGCCCGGCTCGCCCACGGGCAGGCCCGGCTGACCACCAGCCGGTAGCGGCCGGGCTCCACCGGCCAGCCGTCCCGGCCGTCGGCGGTGATCCGGTCCGCGAAGTGGCTCCGGGACCGCTTGAACGCCTTCTTGCCGTACGCGCTGTTCCCGGCCTCCCCGTCGCCGTCGCTCATGGCCTCTCCTGTCTGCCGTGCGGGTGCCCTGGTGGACGCGTTCCCCGTTTTCGGCCATCGGCACGGGCGGGCCACCCGCACAGCGGGTGTGGGCGGGCCCGGCCGGGGGCATTCGGCGAAGGGTGAGCGGCACACCCACGAACGAGACGACCCCCCGTACGGACGACAGGACCCCCCGGACGGAGCAGAAGACACCCACCCGGACCCAGGCGCAGGCCCAGGCGCAGGAGAAGACGGACCGGCACACCCGCGTCACCGTCCTGGTGGCCCTGGCCGCCAACCTGGTCATCGCCGTCGCCAAGGCGGTCGGCGGCGTCCTCGCGGGCTCGCCCGCGCTGCTGTCGGAGGCGGCGCACTCCGTGGCCGACAGCCTCAACGAGGTCTTCCTCCTCGCCGCGCTGCGCCGCAGCCGCCGTCCCGCCGACCGGCGGCACCCCTTCGGTTACGGCAAGGAACGCTACTTCTGGTCGCTGCTCGCGGCGGTCGGCATCTTCGTCATGGGCGGCTGCTTCTCCGTCTTCCAGGGCGTCGAGGCGCTCCGCGAGGGCGCCGAGGAGGAACTGAGCGGTTACATCGCCGGCCTGGCCGTGCTCGGCGTCGCCCTGCTCGCCGAGGGGGCCTCGCTGCTGCGCGCCCTGCACCAGGTGCGCCGGCAGGGCGGCGGGCTGAGCGACCCGGCGCTGCGCACGGTCGTCGCCGAGGACGGCACCGCGGTGCTCGGCGTGTCGCTCGCCATCGTCGGCATGGCCCTGCACATGGTCACCGGGGACGTCGTGTGGGAGGCGTCCGCCTCACTCGCCATCGGCGCCCTGCTGGTGTACGTCGCCTACCGGCTCGGCCGCGAGGCCCGGGACCAGTTGATCGGGGAGGCCGCCGACCCCGAGGCCAGCGGCCGGATCCGGGAACTGCTGCGGGCGCAGCCGGAGATCGACAGCGTGGAGGCCCTGTTCACCATGAAGACCGGCCTGGACTCCATCCTGGTCGCGGCCCGCATAGACCTCGTGCCCGGCCTGGACAGCGAACGGGTGGAGGACGTCGCCGTCCGCATCAAGCGGTCCATCGCGCACACCGTCCCCGAGGCGGGGCAGATCTTCCTCGACGTGACCGACCGGCTCGCGCAGGAGGCAGCCGAAAGCCCCGCCGCGACGGGGGAACGCGGCGGGGCCTGAATCACGGCTGCCCGCGGGCCGCCGGTTCATGCGCGGCCCGCGCGGAAAAATCCATGCGCCGGCTCAGCCCTCCTCCTGCCGCTCCGGGACGGGCTCCAGGACGAAGACGGGGATCACCCGGTCCGTCTTCCTCTGGTAGTCGGCGTACGGCGGGAAGGCCGCGACGGCCCGTTCCCACCACTCGGCCTTCTCCCGGCCGGTGACCTCACGGGCCGTCATGTCCCGCTTGACCGGGCCGTCCTGAAGCTCCACGTGCGGGTCGGACTTGACGTTGTGGTACCAGACCGGGTGCTCCGGCGCGCCGCCCAGGGAGGCGACCGCGGCGTACCGGCCCTCGTGCTCGACCCGCATCAGGGGTGTCTTGCGCAGCTTGCCGCTGCGGGCGCCCCGCGTGGTCAGCACGACCACCGGCAGCCCGCTGTCCCGGAGCGTGGTCCCCTTCGTACCCCCGGAACCCTCGTACAGCTCCACCTGCTCCCGCACCCACCGCGTCGGGCTGGGTTCGTACTCGCCCTCAAGAGGCATGGCATCCGTCCCATCGTCAGATTCCGCGGCTCACCTCCCTCCCAACACCGCGCGGCACGGTATCCATCCCTGCCCCGCCCGTCCCGGCCGCCGCACCGGCGGGGCCCCGCCCGTCCCGGCCGCCGCACCGGCGGGGCCCCGGGCGCCCGACGGGAACCGGCGGACCGGCGCCGCCGCCGGACGGCCCTATCGCGCCAGGCCCGCCCCGCGTGCGCCGCGCCCCGCGCAGCGAGCGGGACGGCAGCGGCCGGCGGGGCGTCGATCCCCGGCCACTTCGCCCCCGGCCGCGATCTGGCCGAACTTCACGTCGCCATCTAGGTGCCCCGGGCATCTAATGAAGATCGGCACGACGCACTCTTCGTCTGCGAGGTCTTCATGACGGACACGACCGCAACCGTCGCCTTCCCCCAGGACCGGACCTGCCCCTACCACCCGCCCGCCGGCTACGACCCGCTGCGCGCCGCCCGGCCGCTGGCCCGCGTCACCCTCTACGACGGCCGCCAGGTCTGGCTGGTCACCGGTCACTCGGCCGCCCGCCGTCTCCTCGCCGACCAGCGGTTGTCGACCGACCGCACCCGCGACGGCTTCCCCGTCACCGTGCCCCGGCTCGTCCTGGAGCCCAACCGCCGCGGCGCCGCCCTGCTGGGCGTCGACGACCCCGAACACCGCACCCAGCGCCGGATGGTGCTCCCCGAGTTCACCCTCAAGCGGGCCGCCGCGCTGCGCCCCGAGATCCAGCGGATCGTGGACGAGCACCTCGACGCCATGATCGCCCAGGGCCCGCCCGCCGACCTGGTGACCGCCTTCGCGCTGCCCGTCCCCTCGATGGTGATCTGCGCCCTGCTCGGCGTCCCCTACGCCGACCACGAGTTCTTCCAGGAGCAGTCCCGCACCCTGCTGCGCGGCCCGGCCGCCGCCGACGTGCGGCGGGCCCGCGACCGCCTGCAGGAGTACCTCGGGCAGCTCATCGACGCCAAGTGCGAGAAGCCCGGCACGGGACTGCTCGACGAACTGGTCCGCGGCCCCCTCGCCGAGGGCCGGACCGACCGCGAGGAACTCGTCGCGCTGGCGCTGATCCTGCTGGTCGCCGGCCACGAGACCACCGCCAACATGATCTCGCTGGGCACCTACACCCTGCTGCGGCACCCCGACCGGCTGGCCGAACTCCGCGCCGACCCGGGCCTGCTGCCCGACGCGGTCGAGGAGCTGATGCGGACGCTGTCCATCGCCGACGGGCTGCTGCGGCTGGCCACCGAGGACATCGAGATCGACGGGGAGACCATCCGGGCCGGCGAGGGCGTCGTCTTCGCCACCTCCGTCATCAACCGCGACACGGCCGTCTACCCCGACGCCGACGACCTCGACTTCCACCGGCCCGCCCGCCACCACGTGGCGTTCGGGTTCGGCATCCACCAGTGCCTCGGCCAGAACCTGGCCCGCGCCGAGATGGAGATCGCCCTCGGCACCCTCCTGGGCAGGCTGCCTGGGCTGCGCCTGGCCGCGCCGGCCGAGCAGATCCCCTTCAAACCCGGCGACACGATCCAGGGGATGCTGGAACTCCCCGTGGCCTGGTAGGAGGCTCCGCACATGCGTATCGACATCGACAAGGACCTGTGCATCGGCGCCGGCCAGTGCGCCCTGACCGCCCCCGACGTGTTCACCCAGGACGACGACGGCTACAGCACCGTCCTGCCGGGCCGCGAGGACGGCGCCGGCAGCCCCCTGCTCCGCGAGGCGGCGCGGGCCTGCCCGGTGAGCGCCATCACCGTCTCGGAGACGGTCGCCTGACGGTCCGAACCAGGGTCCGTCTCAGGCTTCCGCGGCATCGCCAAGCCTCCGCCGGGCCGGCGGCCCGGCGGCCCTTCGTCCGTCTCAGTTGTCGCAGACCGGGAAGCGGAAGTCGTCCTCAAGAATGCGAGTGGCGCACCACGCACGTCGTCTCGGACAGGATGGCCACGACTTGGCCGCAGACGTTGCTGTGGTCGGTGGCGCCGCTTGTCGTGATGTCGGACAGCACGCCGCCCGGCGCGGCGCGGTGGTCGCCGCCTCCGTGCTGGTCGGCATCCACGGTGACGCACGTCGTGCGAGCCATGATCTGTACGAGGCTCCCGCAGTTGTTGGAGTAGTCGTCGGCGGTGTGGCTGCCCAGACGGGACAGAAGGCCGCCCGCCAGCACGCTGTGCGGGTCGTCGTCCGCAACCGCCGTCCCAGCGGGCGCCATCGCCGCTGCCACTGCGGTGAGCGTCCCCAAGAGAGCCGTCGTCATGACATGCATGAGTTCCTTTCCCGCGGCTCGTGGGTATCTCCGTCCGGAGGAGCATCCGGCGCGGGCCCGTGAACCAGCTTGGTGCAAGTCTTCCGCACCGAACCCACGGCGCGGACCACGCGACGATCGCGTCGCCGCGTGGCGGAGCGCGTGCCTCGGTGCCACGCGGAACTGCGGGCAGAGTCCTGCTCGTTGTTCAGCGGCCGATGTCCTTCTTCTGCCTGCCCTCGATCGACGCCGGCCGGTGCTGGGCGCGCGTACTACCTCGGGCCGTGCCCGTGGCTTTCCCCGGTGTTCGTGGTGCAGGAGCCGCTGGAGAGCACGGGCGCCAAGCGGTTACAGACATTGCTGTGGTCAGTGGCGTTGCTCGACAGGACGTTGGAGAGCACGCCCCCTGTCACGGCGCGGTGGTCGCCGCCGCCCTTGCCGCGGGCGTGGCCGGTGGTGCATGCGTGATGGTCCAACACGGGGGCGTTGCCTCGGCAGACGCTGGAACTGTCGTCGGCGTTCTGGCTGATCAGGTTGGAGCCGAGACCGCCGGCCAGCACACCGTGCTGGTCGTCGTTCGCCGACGCCGTTCCGGTGAGAGCGGTCGTCACCGCCACCGTCGTCAGAGTTCCCCAGAGAACCGTCTTTCCGATCATTGCTGTTCCTTCGCTTCCGGGCGTGTCCCGCCGTTCGGGACGATCGACACCACAAACACCGGACGCACCGAAGAGGTAACGGCAGAAAAGAAGCAAAAATCAGAATCATCGATTCACCTAAGTAATTCGAACTGGCTCTCATTTATTACTTCTTTTCGGGCGTCTGTGGAAGCACGAGTGGGGCATTACGTCCGTTACCGCCGATGCCGGGTGCCGGGTGGTCGGTACCGTGCCGCTGTTCTCCCCGATCAGGAAGGTCGCCTCCGCCCGTGAGTCAGACGTCCCCCACCCGCATCGTTCCCTTCGCCGCCCCTAGGGAGCCGGACACTCCCATCGATCCCGGACCGGTGACATGGACGCGAGCGTCCAACGGGACGGACTTCTGGCTCGTGACCGGATACGACGAGGTCAGGCAGGTGCTGAGCGATGCGCGGTTCAGCACCACGGCGACGGCCCTCCCGGGCGCCCCCCGGCTGGCCGCCCCGCTCCCCCCGGGTACCATCCTCATGATGGATCCGCCGGAGCACACCCGGCTGCGGCGGCTGGTGGCCGGCGCCTTCACCGCGCGCAGCGCCGAGCGGTTGCGCCCCTTGATGCAGGAGAACGCGAGCCGCCTGCTGGACGGACTGACTCGAAACGGCCGACGGGAAGGGGAGTTGGTCGGCGAGTACGGCGCGCCTTTCGCGGTGAGCATCATGTGCACGTTGCTGGGTCTCCCGCACGCCGACCACGCGTCGTTTCGCGAATGGTCCAACTTGGTATTACGACTGACATCCGACGGGTCGGTGCGCGCCGCTCGCAGCCGGATGAGCGGTTACGTCAACAGACTGATCAGAGCCAAACGGCGAGATCCCTCCGACGACCTGCTCACCCACTTGATCATGGCGAGGGACGACGGCAACAAGCTGTCCGAGCGAGAACTCGTCGATCTGGGCGCCACCCTTGTGGTGGTGGGCTATGAAACCATCGCCAACCAGCTTTCCGTCAGCACGCTGACGCTGCTGCAGAACCCGGACGCGGCACGGCCCGTACGGGAGGGATCGCCCGCGGAAGTCGCAGCGGCGGTCGAGGAACTGCTGCGCTTGGACGCCACGTTCGACGTGGCCCATCCGAGGATCGCCGTGACGGACGTCGTGCTCGGCGGCCAGCTCGTCCGGGCAGGCGATCCGGTACAGGTCTCCCTCGCCCACGCCTCCCGCGACCGGGCGGTCTTCGACACCCCGGACACCTTCGACCCGACTCGGCGGAACGCCGCCCACCTGGCCTTCGGGTACGGGTTCCACCACTGCCTCGGAGCTCAACTGGCGCGCTCCGAGCTCCAGACGGCACTCGCCACGCTGTTTCGTCGGCTACCGCACCTGACCCTCGCCGTGCCGGCGGCGGACATCGAGTGGAGGCCGGGCGCAATCACCCGAGGCCCCTCGGCGCTCCCCGTACGGTGGTGAACGATGTCCGAAGAATCCACCGGGACGAACGGCAGGCACGACGAGAAGGACGCACCAGGGGCTGCGCCCCGACTGTGGCGGGTGACCGTGGACAGCCAGTCCTGTGTCGGGTCGGGCATGTGCCGAAGCATCGCCGGGAAGTGGTTCGCGGCGGACGGCCGAGAAGCCGGCGCCGGTGAAACGCTCGGCCCTCCGGACGGAGCGCTGCTCGACGCCGCCGAGATCTGCCCGGGTCAGGCCCTCACCGTGGTGGAGGAGGCGTCGGGGAGACTCATCGCCCCGGACACCGATCCGCCATCGTGACCAGCCCTCTCCCCCCCCAGGGCGTTGTTCGAAGCCCCGTCCGACCCGCGGTGTGAGGTTCCCCCGAGAAGCGGGAATGGGTGACGGATGGTCAGATGGGTCTTGCGGGAGGAGCCCGGACGATGTCTGCTCCGAGGACGTACCCGCTGGAGTCGAGTGAGCGTGCGGTGCGGATGCAGCGGACCACCACCGAGCCGAAGCCCGTGATCCGCCGCATGGCCGAGGAACTCGGCGTGCACCAGGGCTGTGGGTCACCGACCTGACCATGATCGCTATTGGAGAGGGCCCGCTCCGGCTGCCCGCGATCCGCGACGCGTTCTCCCGCCGGGCGGTGGCCTGGGAAACCTCCGCCCGCGCGGACGCCGACCCGGTCCTGACCGGGCAACGGTCCAACAAGCGCGACCAAGACCACGTCAGCCCGCCCTGACCAGCTAGCCCGTGCGAAGAGCTGGTCGAACGGTGACACCCTTACAGGGGGTGGGCCAGGCAGTGGGGCGGCGCCGGCAAACCCTTCCTCCTAGCCTGACGGCATGTCTGAGCAGTCCACGCGACCCGCACACATTGCCGTTGTCAACGATGCCTTGCACGGACATGTGCGGCCGAGCCTCGCCGTCGTACAGGAACTCATGGCCCGCGGACACCGGGTCACCTACGCCGTGCCGCGTCCGCTCGACAGGGTCGTCGCCCCGACCGGCGCGGAACTCCGCATCCGCCGGGTCTCATTGCGCACCTCCGGCATCGACCTCTCGGACCTCGACAGCCCACTGATGAAGGGCCCGCACCTCGATCTGGTCGGTGCACTGCTCAAGAAGGCGGGCCGTGCGCTTCGGGAACTGGCGGGGTTGTACGAGGGGGACGAGCCCGACCTCGTCCTCGGGGACAGCGTGGTGCCGGCGTCCCGGGCCCTCGCGCACGCCTGGGGCGTACCGCACATCCAGCTCACCGCGCACTCCATCGCCTGGGAGGGGTACTACGACCCGGACGGCCCCGGCGGCGCCCACCCGCTGCCGCCCGAGCGGGTCCGCGCCGCCTACCGGGAACTGTCCCGCTGGCTGCGGCGCCAGGGCGCCCCCTCTGGCCGGACCCTCTTCTCCTGGCATCCCGGCCGGGCTCTGGTGATGCTGCCGAGAATGCTCCAACCGCACGCCGACCGGGTCGACGAACGCCTCTACACCTTCGTCGGCACCTGCTACGAGAACCATGCCGAACAGGGGAACTGGAAAGCGCCGACGGAGGCGGAGAAAGTACTTCTGGTGTCCTTCGGCTCACTGTTCACCCGTCAGCCGGACCTCTACCGCGAGTGCGTACGCGCCTTCGGCGACTTACCGGGGTGGCACGTCGTACTCCAGACCGGCGGCCACATGCCCGCCCCGGACACCGCGAAGCTGCCCCGCAACGTCGAGGTCCGCCCCTGGGTGCCACAGCTCGCGGTCCTCCGACAGGCCGACCTGTTCGTCACCCACGCGGGCGCGGGCGGCGCTCAGGAAGGACTCGCTACGGGAACCCCGATGATCTGCGTACCGCTGGCACTCGACCAACCCGTCAACGCCGCGATGCTGGAATCACTGGGCGTGGCCAGGGTCCTCCCTCCGCACGAGGTCACCGCTGCCGCGCTCCGCACCGCCTTGGAGGAACTGACCGGTGACCCGGCGGTCGCGGAGCGCTGCCGCACGGTCCGGGCGCGGATGTGCCGGGACGGCGGCGCACAGCGGGCAGCCGACATCGTCGAGGCCGCACTACGCGATGGGTCCTCCGCCGTCCGGCCGGAGCCGGTGTGGTCGGCAGCAGGCCGTCCGACGTCTCCGGGCGGGGGTCGGTGAAACGAAGTCAGCGGCGGCAAGGGCCGCGGCCGGTGCGGCATCGCCGCCGCGGAGCGGCTCGCGCGCTCCGTGGCCGAGGCCGACCGCTTCACCCGCGAGTACACCATCGCCCACCGAACCGACCCGGCCACCGGCCGCCCCTCAGCCGTGACCATGCCCTGGTATGTCCCTGGGAGCTGGGGGAGCACCGGGCGCGATGCATCTCGGTCGGCTCCGACGCTCAGGGGTCCGCCGGTGGCCGTGCGCGAAGCGATCGCGGTGACCGCCCCCACAAGGGCGATCGATGGCTTCCTGCTCAACGTGCTCCACATCCGCATCGACGACACCGGGGCATCGACTCCCTCGAACGTAACCGGGCCGCCCTGACCGAACTGATCGATGCCAGGGACCGCGGCGACGCCCAACCGGCAGGATCAGCCCGAGGGCGCCACCGAAGAGACAGGGCCTAGTCGCAGCGGACCGTCGGCCCCGGCAGCATGCCGCCGGTCACCTCCTGGCCGCGGGGCAGCCAGTAGCCCAGCTTGGAGACGACCGTGGAGCAGGCCGGCCCCAGGGTGACGCGGACCCGGACGGTGGCGGGGCGGCCCGGCCGCAGGCCGGTGAGCGTGCAGTCGAGGGCGTGCCCGAGGCGGGTCCCGGCCCGGTCGCCTCCGGTGACCGGGCTGACGCAGCGGGCGTCGTCGGCGGCCAGTCGCGCCCCGGTGCCCTCCTCGCCGATCAGACCGAGCCGGGCGCTGCCGTCGCCCGCCGCGCTGTCCTGGTGGACGGTGTAGGTCAGCGTCGTGGTGGCGCCGGGGCGCACGGAGGTCCGGTCGACCTCGACGCGATGGGTGGGGGCGGCCACGGGGGTGTGCAGGGTGAGGGTCGCGCGGACCCTGCCCCGCAGGTCGACGCTCTCCGGCGCGGACCGGGCGTGGACGTCGGCCGTGATCGTGTACGTGCCCGGCCCCGGGTAGACCGCGTCCGCGCCGGGCAGGGCGCCCGAGGCGACGGTCCGCCCGGCGCGGCGGGCGGTCCAGGCGCCGGAGGTCAGACAGGCGTACCGGGTGGCCGTCCCCGGCACCCGGCAGGTCGCGGGCGCCGACACCGACAGGCCGCGGGGGCCGCCGCCCGCGCACAGGACGACCGCTGCCCGCTGCCCGCCCGGCCCGCGCAGGGTGCCGGCCGGCGCGCACAGCGTCGACGCCGCCTCAGTCGCGGTCGCCGGGTCCGGGGCGGGACCCGGCCGGGCCCACGCGGGCGGCACCAGGGCCAGACAGACCAGGGCCGCACCGGCCAGGATCGGGACACTTCTCGGACGGTTCGGCACGCTTTCCTCCCGGGGCCGGCACGACCGGCCGGACGCCGGCCGTCTGCGCCGAGGATGCGGCAGCGCCCCGGACCCCCGGCCGCTCCCACGCCGGGCCGTCACCTGGGGGCAGCAACCGGCCCGCCCCACCGGCGCCCGGCCCCGCGGCGCGCGCCGGCACGTACGCTCCCTGTGTCACCCATCCGACGGCAGGAGCAGCAACGATGCAGTACGTGAGGCTCGGGACGACCGGCCTGGAGGTGTCCCGGATCTGTCTGGGCTGTATGACCTACGGCGTCCCCGACCGGGGCACCCACGAGTGGACCCTGGACGAGGAGGCGTCCCGGCCGCTGATCCGGCAGGCGCTGGAGGCGGGCGTCACCTTCTTCGACACGGCCAACGTCTACTCCGACGGCACCAGCGAGGAGATCGTCGGCCGGGCCCTCGCCGACTTCGCCCGCCGGGACGAGATCGTCCTCGCCACCAAGGTGCACGGCCGGATGCGGCCCGGCCCCAACGGCGCCGGCCTCTCCCGCAAGGCGATCATGACCGAGATCGACCACAGCCTGCGCCGCCTGGGCACCGACTACGTCGACCTCTACCAGATCCACCGCTTCGACCCGCACACGCCGGTCGAGGAGACGATGGAGGCCCTGCACGACCTGGTGAGGGCGGGCAAGGTGCGCTATCTCGGGGCGAGTTCGATGTACGCCTGGCAGTTCTCCAAGATGCAGTACACCGCCGAGCGGCACGGCTGGACCAAGTTCGTGTCCATGCAGAACCACTACAACCTCCTCTACCGCGAGGAGGAGCGCGAGATGCTGCCGCTCTGCGCGGACCAGGGCGTCGGCGTCCTGCCGTGGAGCCCGCTGGCCCGGGGCCGCCTCACCCGCGACTGGGGGACCAGCACCCGGCGCAGCACCACCGACGCCTTCGGCGGCACCCTCTACCAGGAGGGCGACCGCGCCATCGTGGAGGCCGTCACCCGCATCGCCGGGGAGCGCGGCGTCCCGCGCGCCCAGGTGGCGCTGGCCTGGCTGCTGCACCGCGACACGGTGACCGCGCCGATCATCGGGGCCTCCCGGCCGGGGCACCTCGACGACGCGGTGGCGGCCGTCGGACTGCGGCTGACCGACAAGGAGATCGAGGAGCTGGAGCGGCCCTACACCCCGCTTCCCGTCTCCGGTCACTGAGCCGGCTCAGGGGCCCGCGCCCGGCGACAGGACGGTGACCGAGACCTGCGACTCGGCGCCGCCCACCGGCACCTCCCCGGCCCGCCACGCCACCTTCAGGGAGTCCCGCTCGTCGGGCGAGGTGACGAGCAGGGTCGCGGGGTCGGCGGTGCGGGCCCCGCTGATCTCGGGGCTGGCGAAGGACAGCGCGGCCCACGCGCTCGCGCCCGGAGTCAGCCGGACGGTCTCCGGCGAGGCGGCGGTGCGCTTCGGGTCGGGGCCGAGCTGCCGCCCGGCCGCGTCGGTGAACGCCAGGCCCGGATAGCCGTACAGCGTGCACGTGCGCGACGAGGTGTTGGTCAGGACCACCGGGAAGTTGCGCTGTCCGGCGCCGGGGTCCATCCGGCCGACGGAGGCGCGCAGCGCGGAGGTGTGGCACCGGCCGCCGGCGCGGGCGGAGGCCGACGCGGACCCGGCGGTGTCGCCGGGCGCCGCCGTGGTGTCGCCGGGGGTGTCGGGGCGGCTGGTGGCGGGGGAGACGGGGGAGACGGGGGAGGCGGGGCGGCTGGTGGCGGGGGTGGCCGTGCGGTCCGGGGCGGTCGAGGACGGGTGGCCGGCGGCCGTCGTGGTGCCGCCGTCGCCGCCGCAGGCGGTCAGGGCGCCCAGCAGCGCCACCGCGCTCGCCAGCAGGGCCGTCCGGCGGACGGCCGGGAATGTGTTCGCCATGGCTGCTTCACGCTCCTGGAGGGTCCTCGCGCACGGCCTGTCGACCGAGTGTCCCCGCCGCGCCCGCCGAAAACCGGCGCACGGGGGCGCACGCCCCGCGCACCGGCTCACTCCTCCTCCAGCAGCCCCAGTTCCGCCCAGATCGTCTTGCCCTCGGTGGTGTGCCGGCTGCCCCAGCGCTGGGTGAGCTGGGCGACCAGCAGCAGTCCGCGTCCGCCCTCGTCCCAGGTCTTGGCACGGCGCAGGTGCGGGGCGGTGTGGTTGGTGTCGGAGACCTCGCAGATCAGCGTGGTCGCGTCGTGGATCAGCCGGAGCCGGATCGGCGGGGCGCCGTAGCGGATGGCGTTGGTGACCAGTTCGCTCACCACCAGTTCCACGGTGAACGACGCCTCCAGCAGGGCCCACGCGGACAACTGGTCCAGGACCTGCTTGCGGATGGGCGCGACCAGCGCCGGGTCGGCGGGGACGTCCCAGGTCGCCACCCGGGACGGGGGCAGACCTCGGGTGCGGGCCAGCAGCAGCGCCACGTCGTCGGCGGCGCCGCCCGGCGGCAGCAGGGTGTGCAGCACGCGGTCGCAGGTCTCGTCCAGCGAACCGGCGGGCCTGGCCAGGGCCTCGCAGAGCAGTTGGTGCCCGGCGTCCACGTCCCGGTCGCGGCTCTCGATCAGCCCGTCGGTGTAGAACGCCAGCACGGTGCCCTCGGGCAGCTCGAACTCGGCGGACTCGAACGGCAGTCCGCCGAGGCCGAGCGGCGGCCCCGAGGGCAGCGCGACATGGCGGGGCGGCCCGTCCGGCGGGACCAGGACGGGCGGCGGATGACCGGCCCGCGCCAGGGTGCAGCGCCGGGACACCGGGTCGTACACCGCGTACAGACAGGTGGCGCCGACCTCGCCGGTGCCGTCGCCGCCGGACTCGTCGGAGAGCCGCAGGACCAGGTCGTCGAGGTGGGTGAGGAGTTCGTCCGGGGCCAGGTCGATGTCGGCGAGGGTGCGGACGGCGGTGCGCAGCCGGCCCATGGTGGCCGACGCCTGGATGCCGTGGCCGACGACGTCGCCGACGACCATGGCGACCCGCATCCCGGAGAGCGGGATGACGTCGAACCAGTCGCCGCCGACCCCGGAGCGGGCCGCCGGCAGATAGCGGGAGGCGGCCTGCACCGCGGCGGTGGGCGGCAGGGAGCGCGGCAGCAGGCTGCGCTGGAGGGTGAGGGTGGTCTCGCGCTCGCGGGAGTAGCGGCGGGCGTTGTCGATGCAGACGGCGGCGCGGGCCGTGACGTCCTCGGCCAGCAGCACGTCGTCGTGGGTGAACGGCTCGGGCCGCTGGTAGCGGGTGAAGACGGCGACGCCGAGGGTGGTGCCGCGGGCCTGGAGGGGGACGGACAGCGTGGCGTGCACGCCGAGGTCCCGCAGCTTCCGGAAGCGGACCTCGTCCCAGTCCCGCCACCGCTCGGCGCCGTCCCCGGTGGGCATGGCGGCGACGATGGCGCGGCCGGTGGCCAGGGAGTCGGCCTGCGGGGAGCCGACCGGGTAGAGGTCCGTCTGGCCCGGTCCGGCCACCGCCTCCGGACAGCCCGGGGTGATCGACTGGTGGGCGGCCCGGCGCAGCGTCACCGGCGGCACGGGCGGGCCGGTGTGCTCGGTGCCGGACTCCCGGGCGTCGAGCAGGTCGACGCTGACGAAGTCGGCGAGCGCCGGGACGCAGACGTCCGCCAGCTCCTGGGCGGTGCGGGTGACGTCCAGGGTGGTGCCGATGCGCACGCTGGCCTCGTTGACCAGCAGCAGCCGCTCGCGGGCCAGATGCTGCTCGGTGAAGTCGTGGGCGCTGACGCACACGCCCCGGACCCGGCCCTCGGGGTCGCTGAGGGGGGCGATGCGGGCCAGCCACGCGTGCGCGCGGATCTCCCCGGCGGCCTTCAGGTGCGCGTGCATGTCGTACCCGCGCCCGGTGGTCAGCACGCGCCGCATGTGGTTCTCGAACTCGGCGGTCTGCGGCTCGTCGTCGACGTCGGTGGGGCGCAGGCCGCGGATGCGTGCGGGCGACAGCTCCATCAGCGCCTCCATGGCGTCGTTGACGCCGTGCAGCCGCAGCCCCTCGTCGTAGATCATCATGGCGCACGGGGACTGGGTCAGGGCCGCCCGGAACAGCGGGTCCTCCGGCTGCGGGGGGCCCGTGTCCACCGGGGCGGCCACCAGCCAGGCCGGCGGGCCGTGGTCGGGGTGGCGGCGGTGGGCCAGCACCCAGAGGGACACGGTACGGCCGTCGCGGTGCCGCAGCGCCAGGGTGCCGCCCCAGCGCCCCGCGCCGAGGTCGGCCAGCGCCCACCCGGCGGCGCGGCCGGCCAGCAGCCCGGCGGCGGGCCTGCCCACGACCTCGGCCGCGGGGTGGCCCAGCAGCCGACGCGCGCCCTGGTTCCACTTCTGGACCCTGCCGGTGTCGTCGATGACGGCCCGGGCCGTGGCGGCATCGTCGAACGGGTTGACCGGACTCATCGTCGCCACTCCAACGCGCACACTCACAGTGAACGGTGTGTCACTTGGGGGCCAGCCTAGTGCGTCCCCGGCCCCTCGCGGACCCGAACCCCGCGGTGCGCGGAACCCGGCGGGCGCACGGTATCTCGAACGGGAGCGACGGGCGGGAAAGAAGTGCGCCTCCGCACACTTGACGTCCGCATGTGGCGCGGCGTCAGAATCTGTTTGTTGTCGATTGGTTGTGAGTATTTCTGTTCTAGTCCCTGATGAGGGAGAGTCATGACGGTCACCCGCAGATCGGTTCTGATCGCTACCGCCGCCACCCCGGCGGCGGGGGCGCTGTTCGGCACCCCGGCGGCCTGGGCCGCGGACCCGGAGGGCGCGGTCGCCGGCCGGCACGGCGTGCCGCTGCGCGACAACTGGCGTTTCCTGCTGGCCGACCCGGTCGGCGCCGACGAGCCCGACGCGGCCCCCGCCGACCCCGGCCACGACGACACGGACTGGCGCGAGGTCGCCGTCCCGCACGACTGGAGCATCGAGCGGACGCCCACCACCGAGCACGGCACCACCAGCGGCACCGGCTTCCTGCCGGGCGGCCTGGGCTGGTACCGCCTGGCCTTCACCCTGCCGTCGGCGCTCGCGGGCAAGCGGATCTCGGTCGAGTTCGACGGCGTCTACATGGACGCGTTCGTGTACTGCAACGGCACGGAGGCCGGGCGTCACCCGTACGGGTACACCGGCTTCGCCGTCGACCTCACCGACCTGGTGCACACCGACGGGCGAACCGAGAACGTCCTCGCGGTCCGGGTCCGCAACCGCCTGCCCAGCAGCCGCTGGTACTCCGGCAGCGGCATCTACCGCGAGGCCCGCCTGGTCGTCACCGACCCGGTGCACGTCCGGCGCTGGGGCACGTACGTCACCACCCCCGAGGTCACCGACGAGCGGGCCGTCGTCCGGGTGGCGACGACGGTGGTGAACGCCTCCGGCACCGCCCGCGAGGTCGAGATCCGCTCGGCGGTGGAGGACCCCGACGGGCGCGTCGTGGCCCGCGCCTCCTCCACGGTCGCCGTCGGCGCCGACGAGCGCGCCGAGATCCACGAACTCACCGTCGCCCGGCCCCGCCGCTGGGACTTCGCGGCCCCGCACCGCTACACCCTGCGCACCGAACTGCGCGTCGGCGGCCGGACGGTGGACACGTACACGACCCCGTTCGGCATCCGCACCGTCCGGGTCGACCCGAAGGAGGGCTTCTTCCTCAACGGCGCGCACGCCAAGCTCAAGGGCGTCGACCTGCACCACGACCTCGGCGCGCTCGGCGCCGCCGTCAGCGCCGACGCCGTCCGCCGGCAGATGGAGATCATGAAGTCGATGGGCGTCAACGCCCTGCGCACCTCCCACAACCCGCCCGCCCCCGAGGTGCTCCGGGTCTGCGAGGAACTGGGCATCGTGACGCTGGTGGAGGCGTTCGACTGCTGGCGGACCGGCAAGAACCGGTACGACTACGGCCGGTTCTTCGACCAGTGGTGCGAGACGGACGCCACCGAGATGGTCCTGGCGGCCCGCAACTCGCCCGCCGTGGTCATGTGGTCGATCGGCAACGAGATCCCCGACTCCACCTCCACCGCCGGGCTCGCCATGGCCGACCGGATCATCGCCGCGATCAAGGCGGCCGACGACACCCGGCCGCTGGTCATCGGCTCCGACAAGTACCGCAGGCTGCCCGCCAAGGGCTCCGCGGCCGACCTGATGCTGGCCAAACTGGACGGCCTCGGCCTGAACTACAACACCGCGAAGTCGGTGGACGACCTGCACGCGGCCTACCCCCACCTGTTCCTCTTCGAGTCCGAGTCCTCCTCGGAGACCTCCACGCGCGGTGCGTACCAGGAGCCCGAGCACCTCAACACCGGCGAGAACCACACGCCGGGCCGGCGGGCGGCCTCCTCGTACGACAACAACCTCGCGTCCTGGACGATGAGCGGCGAGTACGGCCACAAGAAGGACCGGGACCGCAAGTGGTTCACCGGGCAGTTCCTGTGGTCCGGCATCGACTACATCGGGGAGCCGACGCCGTACGACGTCTTCCCGGTCAAGGCGTCCTTCTTCGGCGCGGTCGACACCGCGGGCTTCCCCAAGGACATGTACCACCTCTTCCGCAGCCAGTGGACCGGGGAACCGATGGTCCACCTGGTGCCGATGACCTGGAACCACGCCCCGGGCGACACCGTCGAGGTCTGGGCGTACGCCAACGTCGACACCGTCGAGCTGTTCCTGAACGGACGCTCGCTCGGGGTGCGCCGGTTCGACACCAAGAAGACCGCCGACGGGCGTACCTACCTGGAGACCACCGAGGCCACCGGCGACGACAAGACCGTCACCTCCGGCCCCTACCCGGGCAGTTACACCAGTCCCAACGGCAGCGCCGGCAAGCTCCACCTGACCTGGCGGGTGCCGTTCGAGCCGGGCGAGCTGAAGGCCGTCGCCCGGCGCGGCGGGAAGGCGGTCGCCACCGATGTGCTGCGCACCGCCGGCGAGCCGTACGCGGTGCGGCTGACGCCCGACCGGAAATCCCTCGCCGCCGACGGCCGTTCGCTGGTGTTCGTCACCGCCGAGGTGGTCGACCGGCACGGCGTGGTGGTGCCGGACGCCGGGCACCTGCTCTCCTTCGGCGTGGCGGGCGGCTCGCTGGCCGGGCTCGACAACGGCCGCCAGGAGAGCGCCGAGCGCTACCAGGCCAGTACCCGCACGGCCTTCCACGGCAAGGCCCTCGCCATCGTCCGCTCCGGCACCCGCGCCGGGACGCTGAAGGTGACGGCCCGCGCCGAGGGGCTGCGGACCGGCACCGCCACCGTGCGCGCCGAGCGGGCCGCCGACCGCGCCACCACGCCCGCGCCCGGGTTCGCCCCGGATCTGCCGGCGCCCGTGGAGTACCCGCACGCGGACGCCAGTTACTCCGGGCGCCCCGACACCCTCCCGGCCGCCGTGCTCGACGACGACCCGGCGACCGGCTGGTCCAACGGGTTCCGCAAGGAGGCCACCGCCCTGCTCCCCGCCTTCGACGGGGCTCGCCCCGAAGACTGGCTCTCGGTGGACTACGGACGGACCCGCCGCTTCGACCGGGTCGAGGTCTCCTTCACCACCGACGCCGGCCACACCCTGCCCGCCGAGGTGCGGGTGGAGGTGTTCACCGGCCGGGCGTGGCGGCCGGCCGAGGGCGTGCGCACCGAGTGGGCCACCGCCTCCGACGCGCCCACGGTCGTCACCTTCGACGCGGTGCGCGGCTCCCGGGTCCGGCTCACCCTGACCAGCCGGTACCCCGGCGAGGCCCGGGGCGCGATCCGGGTCAGCCGCCTGGCGGCGCCGGCCGCCTGAGCGCGCGGGCGACGGTCCGGACGGGAAACGAGTCCCGTCCGGACCGTTGACGCACTGTCATGACTGCAACAACCATGGCCTGCGACCCCAGTTGGGAGCGCTCCCATTCCGTATTCGGCGAGCGCCGCCCGCCCCTCCTCCGAGGAGCCCAGACGTGAAGAAACGCAGAACAGCGCTGCTCTCCCTGACCGCCCTGCTGGCGGCCGCGCTCACCGCGCTGCCCGCCGCACCGGCCGGGGCCGAGGAGACGGAGCAGGTCAGGAACGGCACCTTCGACAACGGCACCGAGTCCTGGTGGTCGTCGAGCAACGTCACCGCCGCCGTCGAGGACGGCCGGCTCTGCGCCGACGTGCCCGGCGGCACCACCAACCGCTGGGACGCGGCGGTCGGCCAGAACGACATCGCGCTCGTCGCGGGGGAGACCTACCGGTTCTCCTTCCAGGCGGACGGCACGCCCGCCGACCACGTGGTCCGGGCCGTCGTCGGCCTGTCGGTGGCGCCGTACGACACCTACTACGAGGTGAGTCCGCAGCTCAGCGTCTCCGGCAACAGCTACTCCTACACCTTCACCGCGCCCGTCGACACCGCCCAGGGGCAGGTCGCCTTCCAGGTCGGCGGCAGCGCCGATCCCTGGCGGTTCTGCGCGGACGACGTCTCCCTGCTCGGCGGGGTGCCGCCGGAGCAGTACGAGCCCGACACCGGGCCCCGGGTCCGCGTCAACCAGGTCGCCTACCTGCCGTCCGGGCCGAAGAACGCCACCCTCGTCACCGACGCCACCACCGCCCTGCCCTGGCAGCTCAAGAACGCCGGCGGCACCGTGGTCGCCCGCGGCACCAGCGTGCCGCGCGGCGTGGACGCCTCCTCCGGGCAGAACGTCCACTCCATCGACTTCGGCCGCTACAAGCAGCGCGGCGAGGGCTACACCCTGGTCGCCGACGGCGAGACCAGCCGCCCCTTCGACATCGGCACGGCCGCCTACGACAAGCTGCGCGCCGACGCCGCGAAGTACTACTACACCCAGCGCAGCGGGGTCGCCATCCGCGACGACCTGCGCCCCGGCTACGCCCGCCCGGCCGGCCACGTGGGCGTCGCGCCCAACCAGGGCGACACCGACGTGCCCTGCCAGCCCGGCGTCTGCGACTACCGGCTGGACGTATCCGGCGGCTGGTACGACGCCGGCGACCACGGCAAGTACGTCGTCAACGGCGGCATCTCCGTGTGGGAGCTGCTGAGCACCTACGAACGCGCCCTGCACGCCCGCACCGGCACCCCCGCCGCCTTCCGCGACGGCACCCTCTCCATACCCGAGAGCGGCAACAAGGTGCCCGACCTGCTCGACGAGGTGCGCTGGGAGCTGGAGTTCCTGCTGAAGATGCAGGTGCCCGCCGGACAGCCGCTGGCCGGCATGGCCCACCACAAGATCCACGACGAGAACTGGACCGGGCTGCCCCTGCTGCCCAGCGCCGACCCGCAGAAGCGCGAACTGCACCCGCCGACCACCGCCGCCACCCTCAACCTGGCCGCCGCCGCGGCCCAGGCGGCCCGGCTCTACAAGCCCTACGACCGGGCGTTCGCCGCGCGGGCCCTCAGCGCCGCGCGCACCGCCTGGGCGGCGGCGCTCGCCCACCCCGACGTCTACGCCGACGAGAACGACGGCATAGGCGGCGGCGCCTACCCCGACCGGGACATCCAGGACGAGTTCTACTGGGCGGCCACCGAGCTGTACCTCACCACCGGTGAGAAGGGCTTCCGCGACCACGTGCTCGACTCCCCGGTGCACACCGCCGACATCTTCGGTCCGATCAGCCTGGACTGGGCCCGCACCGCCGCCGCGGCCCGCCTCGACCTCGCCACCGTGCCGAACAAGCTCCCCGGCCGCGACCAGGTCCGCCGCTCCGTCGTCCGGGGCGCCGACCGCTACCTGGCCACGCTCAAGGACCACCCGTACGGCATGCCGTACGCGCCGGCGGACAACGTCTACGACTGGGGGTCCAGCCACCAGGTCCTCAACAACGCCGTCGTCCTCGCCACCGCCTACGACATCACCGGCGGCGCCAAGTACCGCGACGGAGCCGTCCAGAGCATGGACTACGTCCTCGGCCGCAACGCCCTGAACATCTCCTACGTCACCGGCTACGGCGAGGCCAACGCGCACAACCAGCACAGCCGCTGGTACGCCCACCAGCTCGAACCCTCGCTGCCCAACCCGCCGGCCGGCACCCTGTCCGGCGGACCGAACTCCAGCATCCAGGACCCCGTCGCGCAGGCGAAGCTCCAGGGCTGCGTCGGGCAGTTCTGCTACATCGACGACATCCAGTCCTGGTCCACCAACGAGACGACCATCAACTGGAACGCGGCCCTGGCCCGGATGGCCGCCTTCGTCGCCGACCAGGGCTGATCCCCGTCCGGCCACGCCTCCCCGGTACCTCTCGATCACCATCCTGACCTGGCGCAATTTACGGGTCAGTACCCGAGCGGTACCGTGGGAGGCATGCCAGCCCTGAACGTGGAGTTCAGCGACCGCGAACTCGAGGACCTGCGCCAGATCGCCAAGGAACGCGGTACGTCGATGAAGGCCCTCGTCCGGGAGGCCGCCGCCGCGGGTATCGCGCGGCACCGGGCGCTTCAGGAGGGCGCGGAGGCGTTCCGCCAGTTCTTCCGGGACCACGCCGAGGAGTTCGCCGCGGCCTTCCCCGACGACGAACCACCCGCCACGGGCCGGGGCCGGGCCGCCTGACCCATGACGGCGGTCATCCACATCGACGTGCCCTGGCTGCTCCGGCGCCACGAGGAAGTGCTGCCCGGCCGCCCCACGGTCACCGACTTCTCCGCGCTGGTCGCCGCCGTCGCCCGGCACCGCGTCGATCCGCCCCGGCTCGGCGTGGACTCCGACCCCGCCTGGCGGGCCGCCGCGCTGCTGCACACCCTCGCCGTGCTCAAGCCGCTGCCGTCGGCCAACGCCCGGTTCGCCTGCGCGACCGCCGTGGCCTACATGTTCGTCAGCGGCGCCGGCATCGACCCGCCCTACGGGGCGCTGGTCGACCTCGCCCGCGACCTGATGTCCGGCAAGGCCGACGTCTACCGGGCGGCCGACCGGCTGCGGTCCTGGCAGATCTGACGCCGGGGCAGCGGGGCGCCGGGCCGGCTCACCGGCCGCCGGGATTCACCCGCCGTCCGTCACCAGGTCGGCGGGGCCCGGCGTCGACGGCCCGGCGTGCCCGGACAGGGCGAGGGTCAGGTCGAGTTCGGCGAGCAGGCACCGTACGACGTGCTCGACGCCCGCCTGCCCGTCCAGCCCCAGCCCGTAGACGTAGGGCCGCCCGAGCAGCACCGTCCGGGCGCCCAGCGCGAGCGCCTTGAACACGTCGTCGCCGGTGCGTATCCCGCTGTCGAACAGGACGGTGAGCCGGTCGCCGACCGCCTCGGCGACGCGGGGCAGCGCGTCGGCGGCGGCGACCGCGCCGGCCACCTGCCGGCCGCCGTGGTTGGACACCACGACCCCGTCCATCCCGGCGTCCGCGGCGAGCCGGGCGTCGTCCGGGTGCAGGATGCCCTTCAGCACGATCGGCCCGTCCCAGTTCTCCCGCAGGAACGCCAGGTCCGGCCAGGTCTTGCCGGGGTCGGAGAACATGCCGACGAAGTGCATGACCGCCGCGTTCGGGTCCTCGTGCACCGGCTTGGCGAGCCCGGCCCGGAACGCCGGGTCGGAGAAGTAGTTGGCGGTGCCCACCCCGTGCAGGAAGGGCAGGTACGCCTGGTCCAGGTCGCGCGGGCGCCAGGACAGCAGCGGGGTGTCCAGCGTGACGAACAGCGCCGTGAACCCGGCCGCACGGGCCCGCTCCAGGAAGCTGCGGGCCACCTCCCGGTCCTTCGGCCAGTAGAGCTGGAACCAGCGCTCGGCGTCGCCCATCGCCTCCGCCACCTGCTCCATGGGGGTGCTGGACGCCGACGACAGCACGAACGGCACGCCCTGCGCGGCGGCGGCCCGCGCGGCGGCCGGCTCGGCGTCCGGGTGCATGATCGAGAGCACCCCGACCGGCGCCAGCGCCACCGGCGCGGGCAGCGACCGGCCCAGTACCTCCACCGACAGGTCCCGCTCGCCCACGTCCCGCAGCATCCGCGGCACGATCCGGTGGCGCGCGAGGGCCGCCCGGTTGGCCCGAGCGGTACTGCCGTCGCCCGCGCTGCCCGCTACGTACCCGACGGGGCCGGGGCCGAGGCGCCGCTCGGTGAGCGCCTCCAGTGCGGTCAGGTCGGTGGGCAGCCGGGGCACGGCCCCGGTCATGCCGTTCAGGTAGATCTCGTACTGGAAGTCCGCCCAGTGCTCAGGCATCCGCATGTCCGCCTCTCGTCGTCGCGCCGGTGACGATACTCGCCGGTAGGAAGACGGGACACGGGGTGGGTTCCGGCCTATTGCGGAACGTGAAGATCACGCCAGCGTGACCCGCTGGCGATCAAGAATGGCCACGAACCGGCGTTGAATCGTTCAAGGCTCGTGACTTCCCGCCACTGATTCAACACTGGAAGGTACCGAAATGTGCCGGGTCGAGATGTGTTCCGGCGGCGGGCTCGGCAGACTCGCCTGCGCCGCTCGTTGCTGGGGAGAACGAGCGCGAAGGCGGCGGACGGAAGTGGGGCCGTCCGCCGCCCGCCGTCACTCGCGGGACCGGGCCCGGTGGCTGGTGTCGCACCAGGGGTAGCGGCGGCTGCGCCGGCAGGTGCACAGGGCGACCCGGAAGCGGTCGGAGCGGACCGTCGAGCCGTCCTCCAGCTCGATCTCCACCGGACCCTCCACCAGCATCGGGCCCCGGCGCCGGACGGTGATCCGGCGGGGTTCCTCAGACGGGGCGTTCGGCACGGACGACCACCAGCTCTTCCTCGTTGTCGGTGACGGACAGCAGCCCGCGGTCGCGCAGCCAGCGCTCCCGGCCGCGGACCACGGGACCGAAGGCGATCCGCTGCCGCCGGGTCACCGCGGCCTTCAGCCCGGCCGCGCGCAGATGCCCGACGGTGGCGTCGGGGTCGCTGAGCGCCGACTGCACCAGCAGCAGCACACCGCCGGGCCGCAGCAGTCCGGGCGCCTGCCGGCAGATCCGGTCCAGCAGCAGCCGGCCGTCGTGCCCCGCGTCCCAGGCCCGCGCCGGGCCGCGCGGACGGCGGCCGCCGTGCGGGGAGGGGACGTAGGGCGGATTGGTCAGGACCAGGTCGAAGGTCTCGCCCAGGACGGGCGTGAACAGGTTGCCGTGCCGGACGCGCAGCGGCAGTCCGGCACGCGCGGCGTTCAGCCGGGCCGTGCACACCGCCCGCCACGACACGTCCACCGCGGTCACCCGGGCGCCGCGCCGCGCGGCCGCCAGGGCCAGCGCACCGGTTCCGGTTCCCACGTCCAGGACGGCCGCGGCGACGGGCAGTGCCTCGTCGGCGAGGGCGTCGGCCAGCAGCGCCGTGTCTTCTTGCGGGGCGTACACACCCGGCAGCACCAGAGGGCTCACGGGTCCCAGGTACCCCGGCGATCAGGAAGTATGGGAGATCTCGGGGGAAAGCGGTACGCGCAGCGAGGACCGTCCGGCCCGCCAGTCGGAGAGCAGCCGCGCGGCCAGCCGGTCCTCCACCAGGCCGGTGGCGTCGATGCCCAGGACCACGTCCGGCGCCAGCTCCGGCTCCTCCTCCAGGAGGCCGCCGATCACCTCGTGCCGGACGACCTGCTCGTGCACCGCGTCGGCCTCGACGTGCTCGTCGTAGAAATGTTCGGCGGCCGGTCCCGCGCCGGTGCGGCGCATCGCCTCGGCGAGCCGCCGGGAGCCGGGGGAGGAGGTGATCTCGACCGCCGCGAAGTGCCCCACCAGGGCGCCGCGCAGGGAGCGGTGCAGCCCGAACAGGGACATCAGGTTCACCGTGGCCAGCAGCTCCGCGCACGCCGCGTCCAGATAGCGCCCGTACGTCGTGTCCAGGTCCAGGTCGGTCATCAGGTCGGCGAAGAGACGGGCGTGCACCCGGTCGGCGCGGCCGCCGCCGTACTCGTCGAACTCCACCGCGGCCATCCCCGCCTTGGCCCGGCCCCAGAGCCGGGGCAGCACCCAGGCGTGCGGGTCGGCCTCCTTCAGGTGGTACAGCGAACGCTGGGCGGCGTACTCCCGCAGGTGCCACAGCTCGCCCTTGTCCCGCAGGAAGTGGCTGACGCCGGTGCCGTCCACGGGCTCCACCAGCAGGTCCTCGACCGCCTCCGGGACACTGTCGTGCAGGGGCGTGTCGGCGCGCAGGGCGGCCAGGAAGACGCCCTCCAGCGCGCCCCGGACACGCAGCAGGTCCGGGTCCCACTCCAGGTCGGCGCGGACCCCGGCGAAGCCCCGGTAGTGCAGCTCGTAGCACTGGTACAGGGCGAGCTGGAGGTCGTCGCCGTAGGGGTCGGCGGCGGCCACGGTCTCCGGGGCGGGCAGCGGCCCGGTGCCCCGCAGACGGTCCCGGACGGCCGCGGAGAGGGGGCCCCGGGCGGACGGCAGAGAAGGTCCTTCGCGGTCGTACTCCATGGTCGGCCGGGTACCCGCAGACGCCGCCGGCACGCGTGATCCACGGCACGCCCGGTCCCCACGACGGACGACGGCCCCCGGTGCCCGTACGCGGGCACCGGGGGCCGTCCCCGGCGGCGGGGGTCAGTCGTGGTGGGACTGCTCCTGGGCGCCGGTGTTGGGGGAGGCGGCGTCGCCGGCCTCGCCGCGGTGACGGCGCTCGCGCGGCTCCTCCGGGTCGCGGGTCTCGGCCTCCTCGACCTCGCGGATGACTTCCTCGATCGCCGTCCGCGGCGGCTTCTGGGCCTGCTCGTCGGGCCGGGCGCCGGTGTCCTCGCCGGACATGGGCGTCTCCTTTCTGGTACGGGTGTGACGTACGGTCGCCGCTGCGTTCAGTGCCTGGTGCCGGCCAGGCGCAGCGGCACCGGTTCCGGGGGGTCTGCCTCGTCGTTGCCGCGGATCACCTCCGCCCACCAGGACGGGCCGTCCTCGATGTGGCGCAGCATGATGCCCTCGCGGATCGCCCACGGGCAGATGGTCACCGTCCCGAGGCCGGTCAGCTTCATCGCCGTGTGCGCCACCACCGCGCCGGCCAGGCTCTGGGCGGCCCGGGGCGCGGAGATGCCGGGCAGCTCGGCCCGCTCGGCGGCGGGCAGGGCGGCCAGCCGGCCGATCGCCGTCCGCAGGTCGTCGCAGTGCAACCGCCGGTCCACGAACGGACCGTGGCGTCCCGGCGCGGCCCCGCACAGCCGGCCGAGCTGCTGGAAGGTCCGGGAGGTGCCCACGGCGGTGCGCGGTCCCTCCCAGCGGACCCGGGCCGCGACGTCCCGGAGCTGGTGGCGGACCCGGCGGCGCAGCGCCTTGACCTGCTCCGGGTGCGGCGGGTCCGCACCGCCGTCGAAGAACTCGTGGGTGAGCCGTCCCGCGCCGAGCGGCAGCGAGGCCACGAAGTCGGGCAGCCGGCCCCGGCCGAAGGCGACCTCCAGCGAGCCGCCGCCGATGTCGATCAGCGCCAGCGGCCCCGACCGCCAGCCCATCCAGCGCCGGGCGCCCAGGAAGGTCAGCTCGGCCTCGACCTCGCCCGGCAGGGTGCACAGCGCCACGCCGGTGCGGGCGCGGACGGTGTCCAGCACCTCCTGCCGGTTCGGGGCGGCCCGTACCACGGCGGTCGCGAAGGCCAGCGGGCCGGCCGCGCCCCAGCGGGTCGCCGTCCGGCTCGCCTCCGCGACCGCCTCGGCCAGTCGTTCGACCGCCTCCTCGGGGATCGGGCCGCCCGGTCTGACCTCCTCGGACAGGCGCAGCCGCCACTTCGCCGTGTGCACCGGCAGCGGTACGCCGCCCTCCGCGTCCGCCACCACCAGCCGTACCGTCTTCGAGCCCACGTCCACCACGCTGATTCGCATGCTGGCGCAGGTACCCACATAACCCCGGAGCAACGCGGACCGCCCCGCCGCACCGGCTCCTGACCGGCGTCGGCCGGCCCCTTCGAACGGCGGCGCCGGGTGGTGCGTACCTCCTGCCGTCCGGACGCCACCGTCCGGACGGCAGCCGGGGGGGCTCAGTCCCCCCGGGCCCGGAGCAGCAGCAGCGCGATGTCGTCGGGCCGTTCCTCCGCGTCCGCCTCGTCGCGCACCAGACGGTCGGCCAGCTCCGCCGGCGGCAGGTCGCCCGCCTCGGCGAGCCGCTCGCCCAGCTCGGCCAGGGAGTCGTCGAAGTCGGTGTCCGGGGACTCCACCAGGCCGTCGGTGTAGAGGACGAGCAGGGCGCCGGGGGCGAGGTCGATCTCCGTGCACGGATAGCGGGCCGAGGCGTCGATGCCCAGCAGCGGGCCCCCGGCCAGGTCGGGCACCCGTACCCGCCCGTCGGGTTCGCGCAGCAGCGGCGGCGGATGCCCGGCGCGGGCCAGCACCGCCCGCCCCCGCCCCGGGTCCAGACGCAGGTACAGACAGCTCACGAACAGCTCGGTGCCCAGGTCGATCAGCAGTTGGTTGGTGCTGCGCATGACCTCCTCGGGCTCCTGGCCGACCGCCGTGTAGGCGCGCACGGCGGTACGGACCTGCCCCATCAGCCCGGCCGCCGTCACGTTGTGCCCCTGGACGTCCCCGATGACGGCCACCGTGGTGCCCCCGGCCGGGATCAGGTCGTAGAAGTCGCCGCCGATGTCCATGCCCCGGGTGGCCGGCAGATAGCGGGCCGCCGCCTCGATGCCGGGCACCGACGGCAGCGAGTGCGGCAGCAGCGCCGCCTGGAGCCCGTGCGCCAGTCGCTGCTTGGCGTCGTACAGCAGCGCACGGTCCAGGGCCTGCGCGACCAGCCCGGCCATACTGGTGAGCACCGCCCGCTCGTCGGTGGTGAAGGAGTGCGGCGCGTCGTAGGCGAGGACACAGGTGCCCACCGGCCGGCCCGAGGCGATCAGCGGCAGGAACGCCCAGGCCGCGAAGCCGTCGGGCGAGGACCGCCGCGCCGGGTACAGGCGCCGCAGTTGCTCCCAGGACTCGAAGAACCCGGGCACGCCCGTGCGCAGCACCTGCGCGCCGGGCGTCGGCTCGGTCAGCGGCATCCCGTCGAACTCCTCCACGACCCGCGCGTCGGGGTATCCGCGGTGCCCGAGGACGTGCATCCGCCCGGCCCGCGAGCCGAGGACGGCGAGCGCCTGGCTGCCCATGGTCGGCGCGATCTCGTCCGCGACCAGTTGCACCACGTCCTGCACGCCCACCGCCTCGGACAGCGCCCCGGTCAGGCTCACCACCTTGGAGATGCTGACCAGCCGGGACGGCGTCTCGGCCGCGGACGGCACCGGCCGGCCGGGCCGCGACACGCCCCGGGCCCGGCTGATCCGCACGCTCAGCCCGGTCCGGCTCGGATACAGCCGGAAGGACAGCCACTCGCCGGGCGGCCGCAGCGCGGTGAACGAGGTGGTGTGCTGGCTGAACAGCGCGGCCCGATACCGGTCCTCGTAGACGGGGTCGTTCAGCCAGGGCACCGCGGACCACAGCGGGACGCCGACGAGACGGCCGGCGGGGACGCCGAGCAGCTCGGCCGCCGCCGCGTTGGCGAAGCCGACCTTCCCGTCCAGGTCCAGCGAGCACAGCCCGTACGGCAGTCGCGTCACCATCCGCACCGCCTCCGCCGAGCCGAGCGTGCCGGCCACGCCCCCCACCGTCGGGGCGGCCAGCAGATCGGGCTCGGGGTGGACGGGCAGGCCGGCTCCGGCGGCGCCCTCCAGGCGCAGCGCCAGCCGGCGGCAGGCCGACACCAGCCCCGCCCGCTCCCCGTCGGTCAGCCCCGGGGGAGGCCAGCCCGGCCAGGTCAGGAAGACCGCGCCGTACACGGCGCTCTCCGTGGCGACCGGCAGCGCCGCCATCGCGAACGGGTAGGGGACGACCACGGCGACCCGGGGGTAGCGGCGGGCCATCTCCTCCTCGCCGCCGACCCAGACCAACTGCCGCCGCCGCACCGCGTCGGCGACCGGCACCCGGGCACCGAGCGTCACCCGCTCCCAGGGCGCGGCGAAGGCCCGGGGCAGCCCCGCCATCACCGCCATCTCCAGCACCGGCGGGTCCGCGGCCAGCAGGTACACCGCGCCGGAGTGGGCGCGGGTCTCCTCCATCATCGAGGCCAGCGCCAGGGACAGCACCGGCCGGTCGACCGGCGGCACCGGCGAGGACGACCGATCGTCGTCGGACACGCCGACCACCTCCTCGCACGCCGCGCGGGCGGGCCCCGGTAATCAAATCTCCCCCCTGGCGGCCCGTCCCGCACGGCGAGCGCCGCCCCGCCCCCGGCGCGACCCGCCCGGGAACCTCCACAAGGGCTGCGCGGGTGTCCCGTACGCGCTGTAATGGCGGCGTGAGCAGTGAGGGCGCCCTGGAACGCGGAACGAGAACCCCGCGCGCCGTAAGCGCCCTCAGGGCCGTCGCGGCCGGACCGGACGCCGCCGACCGGCTGCGCCGCACCCTCGAACAGGCCCTGGTCTTCGCCGGCGCCGCCTTCGCCGCCGTCTACACCCCCGGCCAGGACCCCGGGCTGCTCTGCCTGGCCGAGTCCGCGGGGGTGCCCCGGACGCTGTACGGCATCCGGGACCTCTACCACGCCTCCGGCGGCTCCCCGGTCGCCGCCGCCCACCGCGCCCGCTGCCCGGTCTGGCTGGGCCCGGCGGAACTGGCCGGCCGGGCCGCCGCCCGCCGGGTGCGCTCCGGCGACTTCTCCCTGGCCGCGCTGCCCCTGCCCGGCGAGGCCGGCGGCTGTCTGCTCGCCGTCACCGAACGCCCGGACGGCTTCGGCGCCGACGACCGGGCGTGCCTGGCGCTGATCGCCGAGGCCGTCCTCGGCCCCGCCCCGGTCCGGGCCACCGACGGCGGCGAGCTGCCGCCGGGGGCGTTCAGCCTGGCCATGGACACCGGCCGGATTCGGGTCGGCGACGACGTCCTCGGCCTGTTCGGCCTGGACCGGGACGCCTTCGACGGCAAGGTCGAGACCCTGCTCGGGCTGACCGTGCCCGAGGACCTGCCCTCGCTGATGTCCGTGGTGGAGGCCGACCACATGTCCATCGGCGACCGGGAGCTGGAGTTCCGGGTGCTGCGGTCCGGCGGCCCGCCGAGGTGGCTGCGGCTGAGCGGGCGGCTGCTGCCCGGCGGCGAGGGCCGGCCCGCCCGCCTCGTCGGCACCGTCGCCGACGCCTCCACCCTGCGCTCCGACGTCACCGACGTGGCCCGCGTACAGCGCCTGGCCGCCGCGCTGGCCACCGCCGGCACCGTCCGCGACGTCGGCCGGGCCGTGGTCGCCGCGCTGCGCCGCCCGCTGCGCGCCGACCGGATCGCGCTGGCGGAACTGGAGAACGACCGGCTCGTCGTCACCGTCCTCGACCCGCCCGAACCCGAGGCGTGGCCCGAGGTGTGGCGCACGCAGTGGCGCACCGAGTGGCCGGACGCGCCGGTGCGCGCCATGCCGACCCTGGCCGCCGTGCTGCGCGAGGGCCGGCCCCGGATCTGGCCGCCCGGCTCCACCGCCCTCGAACCCGCCCTCGCCGAGGTCGGCCCCGGCGGGCTCGCCGTGCTGCCGCTGCCCGCGGGCGACCGGACGGCCGGGGCCTGTCTGATCGGCTGGGACACCCCGCACGACGTCAGCCCCGACGAGCGGGCCCTGCTCACCGCCTCCGCCGGGCTGGCCGGGCAGGCCCTGACCCGCGCCCACGCCTTCGACGCCGAGCACGAACTCGTCGGCATGCTCCAGCGCCAGCTCCTGCCGCGCCGCCTGCCCGGCCTGCCGGGCGCGGTCGCCGTCGCCCGCTATCTGCCCAGCACGGCCGGACTGGAGCTGGGCGGCGACTGGTACGACGTGATCCCGCTGCCCGACAACCACGTGGCCCTCGTCATCGGCGACGTCCAGGGCCACAGCGCCGCCGCCGCCACCCTCATGGGGCAGATGCGCACCGCCCTGCGCGCCTACGCCGTCGAGGGCCACCCGCCCGACGTGGTCGTCGCCCGCGCCAACCGGCTGCTCGCCGACATGGGCGGCGACCTCTTCGCCACCTGCGCCTACGTCGACCTGGACATGGAGGAGGGCTTCGCCTGGTGCGTACGGGCCGGGCATCTGCCGCCGGTGCTGCGCCGGCCGGACGGGCGGACGGAGATCGCCGAGGCGGAGGGCGGCCCGCCGCTCGGTGTGGTCGCCCAGGCGGTGTTCCCGATGAGCCCGCTGCGCCTGACGCCCGGCACCCTGCTCGCGCTGACCACCGACGGCCTGGTGGAGTCCGCCGACGCCGACATCGACGAGGGCATGGCGCACTTCGCGCACGCCCTGGCCGGCGCCGACCCCGCCCATCTCGGGCTGGTCGCCGACGCGTTGCTCGGCAACGCCCGCCGCAGCGACGACGTCGCCCTGCTGCTGGTCCGCTACGACGGCATGGCGCTGCGCCCGCTGCGCGAGAGCTGGACGGTGTGGCGGGTCCCCGAGGCCGCGCGGCACGCCCGCCGCTTCACCCGGCGCACCCTGCGCTCCTGGGGGGTCGCGGCGGACGGCGCCGACGCCGTGCTGCTGGTCGTCTCCGAGCTGGTCACCAACGCCCTGGTGCACACCGACGGGCCGGTCCGCCTCGACCTCACCCTGGTCGGCGGCAAGTTGCGGATCGCGGTCGCCGACGCCTCGCCGCGCACCCCGGTCAAGCCCACCAGCATCGGCTGGGAGGCCACCGGCGGCCGGGGCATCCTCCTGGTCGAGGCGGTGTCGGCGGCCTGGGGCACGCTGCCGGTCAGCGGCGGCAAACAGGTCTGGAGCGAGATCCCCGTGGAGGGCCGCAGCGGTGCCGCCGAGTTCGGCGTCTGAGGCCGGTTTGGCCGGGTCCGTACCGGGGAACCCGGCACGCTCCCCAGTCGTGAGCAGAAGGAAGATGATGTTCCGTGACCACGGACACCCGTGACGAAACCGTCCTCCGCCGCCCCGAGACGGGCTGGTCCGAGGCCCGGCGGCGGCGCACCGAGGGCGCCTTGCGCACCTGGATACCGGCCGTCGACGACGCCGGCCCTGCGCGCACCCCGAGGCCGGTGCCGGAGTCGAACATCGTCCGGGGCGAGGACTGAAACCGGGGCGAGACTGAAACCGGGGCGAGGACCGGACCCGAGGCGAGGACCGGCCCCCCCGGAGCCCGGGTCCACCCGAGCCACCCGCATCACCACAGCGCGGCGACGATCGTCGCCGCGCTGTCGTCATCCCCAGGCACATCAACTAACGTTCCGTTCACCCGTATCGACAGTAGGGTGAACCAGATGAAGGCACTGGTGCTGTCCGGCGGCGCGGGCACCCGGCTGAGGCCCATCACGCACACCTCGGCCAAGCAGCTCGTCCCCGTCGCCAACAAAGCTGTCCTGTTCTACGGACTGGAGTCCCTGGCCGAGGCCGGGATCACCGAGGTCGGCATGATCGTCGGTGACACCGCCGCGGAGATCGAGGAAGCGGTCGGCGACGGATCACGCTTCGGCCTGAAGGTCACCTACATCCCGCAGGAACGCCCCCTGGGGCTGGCCCACGCGGTGCTGATCGCCCGCGAGTACCTGGGTGACGAGGACTTCGTCATGTACCTCGGGGACAACTTCATCGTCGGCGGCATCACCGACCTCGTCGAGGAGTTCCGCACCCACCGCCCCGACGCCCAGATCCTGCTGACCCGGGTCGCCGACCCGCGCTCCTTCGGCGTCGCCGAACTCGACGCGTCGGGGCAGGTCGTCGGCCTGGAGGAGAAACCCCGCAAGCCCAAGAGCGACCTGGCGCTGGTCGGCGTCTACCTGTTCACACCCGCCATCCACGAGGCGGTGCGCGCCATCGAGCCGTCCTGGCGCGGCGAGTTGGAGATCACCCACGCCATCCAGCACCTCATCGACGCCCGCGCCGACGTCCGCTGCACGGTCGTCAAGGGCTACTGGAAGGACACCGGTAACGTCGGCGACATGCTGGAGGTGAACCGGACCGTCCTGGAAGGCATGGAGCGCCGCATCGACGGCGAGGTGGACTCCGCGTCCGAGTGCATAGGCCGGGTCGTGCTGGAGCCCGGCGCACGCGTCGAGCGCTCCCGCGTCGTCGGACCCGTCGTCATCGGCGCCGGCACCGTGGTCACCGACTCCTACGTGGGACCCTTCACCTCCATCGCGGAGAACTGCCGGATCACCGACAGCGAACTGGAGTTCTCCATCGTGCTGCGCGACTCCTCGATCCTCGGGGTGGGCCGGATCGAGGCGTCGCTGATCGGCCGGCACGTGGAAGTGACCCCGGCACCCAGTGTGCCCAGCGCCCACCGACTCGTCCTCGGAGACCACAGCAAGGTGCAGATCCACTCATGAACCTCCTCGTCACCGGCGCCGCCGGGTTCATCGGCTCCCGCTACGTCCGCATGCTGCTCGACGACGACGCCGCCGGGGCGCCGCGCGTCACCGTGCTGGACAAGCTCACCTACGCCGGCACCCTCACCAACCTGGAACCCGGCCATCCCCGCCTGGAGTTCGTCCAGGGCGACATATGCGACGCCGACCTCGTCGACAAGCTGATGGCCGACGCCGACCAGGTGGTGCACTTCGCCGCCGAGTCCCACGTGGACCGCTCCATCGCGGGCGCCGCCGACTTCGTCCGCACCAACGTGGCCGGCACCCAGACCCTGCTGGACGCGGCGCTGCGGCACGGCGTGGGCACCTTCGTGCACATCTCCACCGACGAGGTGTACGGCTCCATCGACTCCGGCTCCTGGCCCGAGACCCACCCCCTCCAGCCCAACTCGCCCTACTCGGCGTCCAAGGCCTCCTCCGACCTGCTCGCGCTGGCCTACCACCGCACCCACGGCCTCGACGTCCGCGTCACCCGGTGCTCCAACAACTACGGCCCGCACCAGTTCCCCGAGAAGGTCGTCCCGCTGTTCGTCACCAACCTCCTCGACGGCCGGAAGGTCCCCCTCTACGGCGAGGGGCTCAACGTACGGGACTGGCTGCACGTGGAGGACCACTGCCACGGCATCGACCTGGTGCGCACCAAGGGCCGCCCCGGCGAGGTCTACAACATCGGCGGCGGCACCGAGCTGAGCAACCGGGAACTCACCGGCCTGCTGCTGGAGGCGTGCGGCGCCGGCTGGGACATGGTCGAGCACGTCGAGGACCGCAAGGGCCACGACCTGCGCTACTCCGTCGACTGGTCCAAGGCCCGCGACGAACTCGGCTACCGCCCCCGGCGCGACTTCACCACCGGCCTCGCCGACACCGTCGCCTGGTACCGGGACAACCGCGCCTGGTGGGAGCCGCTGAAGCGGCGCGTCACCGGGGAGCCGAAGTGAGGTGGCTGGTCACCGGCGCGGGCGGCATGCTCGGCCGGGACGTCGTCGCGGAGCTGACCCGGCGCGGCGAGGACGTGGTCGCCGCCGGCCGCACCGACCTGGACATCACCGAACCCGCCGCCCTGGAGGCCGCGTTCGCCGGACACCGCCCCGACCTGGTGGTCAACTGCGCCGCGTACACGGCCGTCGACGACGCCGAGACCGACGAGGCCCGCGCCCTGGAGATCAACGGCGAGGGCCCCCGGCTGCTCGCCCGCACCTGCGCCGCACACGGCGCCCGGCTGCTGCACGTCTCCACCGACTACGTCTTCGCCGGCGACCGCGACGCCGGGCCCTACCCGGAGGACCACCCCCCGGCCCCGCGCACCGCCTACGGCCGCACCAAGCTCGCCGGCGAGCGGGCCGTGCTGGAGGAACTCCCGCACGCGAGCGCCGTGGTGCGCACCGCCTGGCTCTACGGCGAACACGGCCGCAGCTTCGTCCGCACCATGATCGAGCTGGAGGGCCGCCGCGACACCGTCGACGTCGTGGACGACCAGCACGGCCAGCCCACCTGGAGCGCGGACGTCGCCGCCCGTCTCGCCGGCCTCGGCCCGCTGGTCGGCCGCGGCGCCACCGGCGTCTTCCACGCCACCGCCGCCGGCCAGACGACCTGGTACGGGCTGGCCCGGGAGGTCTTCGCCCTGATCGGCGCCGACCCGGACCGGGTGCGCCCCACCGGCAGCGCGGCCTTCCCCCGGCCCGCGCCCCGCCCCGCGTACAGCGCCCTCGCACACGACCGCTGGCGGCCGACCGGCCTGCCCGCGCCCCGCGACTGGCGTTCCGCCCTGCACGAGGCACTTCCCCGTATTCGCAAGGAGTCCAGTTGAAACGCCATGAGTTCCTGCGGGAACTGCACAAGGTCAGCGCCAACCGCAACTACCTGGAGATCGGCGTCAACGACGGCCGCAGCCTGACCCTTTCCAGGGTGCCCAGCATCGCGGTCGACCCCGCCTTCAAGGTCGTCACGGAGCTGCGCTGCGACGTCCACCTGGTGAAGGCCACCAGCGACGACTTCTTCGCCCGGGACAACCCGCTGGGACACCTCAAGGGCGGCCGGCACCCGCTGCGCAACCTGCGCCGGGGCCGCTCCCCGGTCGGCTACTGGCGCCGCACCACGCTGGACCTGTCCTTCATCGACGGCATGCACCTGTTCGAGTACGCGCTGCGCGACTTCATCAACGTCGAGAAGCACTCCGACTGGGCCAGCGTGATCGTCCTGGACGACATGCTGCCGCGCAATACCGACGAGGCCGCCCGGGACCGCCACACCGGCGCCTGGACCGGCGACGTCTACAAGATCACCGAGGTGCTGAACCGGTACCGGCCCGACCTGGTGACCGTCCTGGTCGACACCCAGCCCACCGGCCAGTTGGTGGTCTTCGGCGCCGACCCGGGCAACACCGTGCTCCAGGACAAGTACGACGAGATCATGGCGGAGTACCTGGTCGAGGACCCGCAGAAGGTCCCCGAGTCCATCCTGGAGCGGGCCGGGGCGGTGCCGCCCCGGGCCCTGCTGGAGGCCGGGTTCTGGGGCCGCCTCGTCAAGGCCCGCAACCTCGGCCTCGGCCGCGCCCAGGGCTGGGAGCCGCTGCGCCGCTCCCTGGAGCAGGTCGGCGTGAGCCGCTAGCGGCCGCGCAGCCGGTCGTAGTGGGCGGAGCAGGCCGCGTACGAGGGCAGCAGCCCGGCCCGCTCCGCCTCGGCCAGCGACGGCGCGGCGGCGTCCTTCCCGGACAGCACCGGCTCGATGCCGCCGGGCCAGTCGATGCCCAGGTCCGGGTCGAGCGGGTGCAGCCCGTGCTCACGACCGGGGGCGTACCCCGTCGAGCACAGGTACACCACCGTCGCGTCGTCGGTGAGCGCCATGAAGCCGTGTCCGAGCCCCTCGGCGAGGAACACCGCGTGCCGGGTGTCCTCGTCCAGGCGGACCGCCTCCCACTGCCCGAAGGTGGGGGAGCCGGTGCGGATGTCCACCACCACGTCCAGGACCGCGCCGCGTACACAGGTGATGTACTTGGCCTGGCCGGGCGGTACGTCGGAAAAGTGCACCCCGCGCAGCACGCCACGCCGGGAGACCGAGCAGTTGGCCTGCGCGAGGCTCAGGTCGTAGCCGGTGGCCTCGCGGAACTCGGCGCCCCGGTACCACTCGTGGAAACTGCCCCGGTCGTCGGGGAACACCTTGGGCTCCAGTACCCAGGAGCCGGCTATGCCCAGTGATCGCACCCTCATGTCCTCGCTTTCCTGATCCGGGCGGCGGCCTTCGCGACGACGGCGCCGAGCAGCTTGCGGGCCCCGCGCGCCACCCGCAGGGCCGGGCCGGGGCGGGGCGCCGGGCCCACCCGCACCACGCCGCCCGCCACGCTCAGGGTCCCCGGCAGGGCGTGGAAGCGGGGTTCGGCGGCGTCCGGGGCCAGGCAGACCGCGGTCCGCCACACCCCGCCGGCCAGCACGGCGGCGGGCAGCACGGCCGCGAGCCGGGACCGCGCCGGGTCGGGCGTCGGGGACAGGGTGGCGGGCACGTCGAGGGCGCGGCCGGCCGAGGCGAGCCGCAGCAGCACCTCGGTGTCGCCGGGCACGTACAGCGGGAGTCCGGCGCGGAAGCGGTCGCCGGTCACCGCGAGGTCGGCGCCGCGCAGCCCGAGCCGCCTGGGGGAGGCGGCGTGGTCCAGCGAGAGGTTGCGGTGCGGGGTGGTCCAGTACGGCAGGACCTCGCGTCCGGCGACGACGCCGGCGACCGGCTCCGGCCGGCCGGCCGGCGGCACCGGGCCGAGCCGGCACTCCTTGGTCCAGCCGCCCAGCTTGATCCGGGCCACCGCGTCCCACACGCCCGTGCCGGGCAGCGTGGCGGGGTCGACGGTGGCGGTGGCGCGCAGCGTCAGCCGGACCTGTCCGTCCTCGCCGGCGGGAACGGCCTCGCGGGTGAAGTCCACCGGCTGGAAGTGCTGGGCGGCGCTGGCGCGTTCGCGCAGCAGCAGGTCGGCGGTGGCCGCCGGGAAGCGGGCGGCGGTCTGCGCGCTCACCCAGGCGATCGCCTCGGCGACGTCCTCCGGCGGCCCGTCCAGGGGTGTGGCGGCCGCGTCGGCGGGGAAGGCCATCGGCTGCCCGGCCGAGGCGTACTCGGCGGTGAACTCGATCCGCAGCGCCCCGTCCCGCCAGCTCACCGCCCTGGGCGTGGTGCGGGGCGCGATGGCCGCCTCCCACTCGGCGAACGCGACGACGTCCTCGTACCGGTCGGCGGCGGTCAGCGCGGCGACGACCTGCTGGGTGGGCTGGAGCGCGGCGGCCACCCCGGGCCCGAAGCGCTCCACGACGATCTTGTGGATCTCCCCGAACAGTTCGCGGCGGTAGTCGTCGGGCAGTGCCAGCAGCCGCCTGCCGCGCAGCCGTTCCACCATCTCGTTGCGCAGCCAGCGCCGGAACAGCCGGTCGCGCAGCGCCCCCGGCTCGGTGTACTTCTCGACCACGTCGAGGGCCTCGCGCAGGTTGGCGAAGTAGCCGACCGGGTCGAAGCGCTGGAAGCCGGCGTTGCCGGCGTCGTCCCGTTTGACGTGGTAGTAGCAGACGTAGTCGCTGAGCACCGAGATGTTCTCGGCGCGCAGGTACGCCTCCGTCACGAAGACGTGGTCCTCCAGGCGCCGCCGGCCCTCGGGGAACCGCAGCCCGGTCCGCTCCAGGAACTCCCGGCGGACCATCTTGTGCGGGGTGAGGCTGTCGATCAGCGGGGCGTTGGCGAGGGTGGCGCGCGGGTGGTTGCGGCGGAACAGCTCCACCGGCACCGGACGGCCCTTGCCGGCCATCTTGCCGACGACGACGTCCGCCCCGTTGGCCACCCCGTAGTCGTACATCCGTTCCAAGGCGGCGTCGCCCAGGTAGTCGTCGTTGTCGACGAACATGACGTACTCGCCCCGGGCGGCGGCGATGCCGACGTTGCGGGGTCTGCCGGACCAGCCGGAGTTCTCCTGGTGGATGACCCGCATCCGGGGGTCCTCGGCGGCGAGCGCGTCGAGCCGGGCCGGGGTGGCGTCGGTGGAGCCGTCGTCGACGAAGACCACCTCGTACTCCTCCGGAGGCAGCGACTGCCGCTGGAGCGAGGCGATGCAGTCCTCGATGTAGGTCCCGGGGTTGTAGACGGGAACGATGACGCTGACCTTGACCGGCATCGGGCTTGGGCCCCCCTGGGTCTGTTGCCGTTCACGTGCTGGTGTCGCGAGGGTGGGCCCGATGCTAACCCGACCGCCCCGGGCCGCCGCCCCCGGCCCGGGGTCGAGACCGTGTTGTGAGGTGCCGTCAGCCGTGCGTCCGGGCAAGCAGCTCCAGGAGTTCGGCGGTGCCGCCGGTCTCGCCGAGCCGCGGGAAGATCCGCCGCACGCTGTTGTCGTGGGTCTCGGCGTCCAGGTCGCTCATGGCGTCGGTGACGAGGGTGACGTGGTAGCCGTGCTCGTGCGCGGCGCGGGCGGTGGACTCCACGCCGATGCTGGTGGCGATGCCGGTGAGCACGATCTGGGTGACACCCCGGCGGCGCAACTGCACGTCGAGGTCGGTGCCGTGGAAGGCGCCCCAGTTGTGCTTGGTGACGGTGATGTCGCCGGGGTGCCCGGCCAGTTCGGCCACGACGGCGTCCCAGCCGGCGGGCCGGGTGCCGCCCGCGCCGCCGGCCTCGGTGCGGCCGGGCACGGCGTCGGCGCCGTCGCCCGCGAAGGAGACCCGGACCAGCACCACGGGCAGGTCCCGGGCCCGGAAGGCGTCGGCCAGCTCGACGGTGCGGGCGACGACGTCGGCGGCGGGGTACGGCACGGTGGGCGCGGCGACGATGCCGGCCTGGAGGTCGATGACGACGAGGGCGGTACGGGGGTCGAGGGCGGTGAGAGCCACGGGGCGGGCCTTTCGGTGGTGCGGTGGGGGGGCGGCCGGAGGGTGTTCCGGACGTGATCGTGGGGGAGGGGGGGCGTCAGGGCCGGGTCAGCCGCTCCAGCAGGGCGAGCGCGTCCAGGACGGTGTGCCGCTCCTGCTCGGTGCAGCGGTCCTGGAGGGCGCGGGCCAGCCACTCCTCGCGGACCCGCCGGTCGCCGTCGACGCGGGCGCGGCCCGGCGCGGTGAGGGTGACGAGCTGCCGGCGGCCGTCGTCGGGGTCGGGGCTCCGGTGGATCAGCCCCCGCTGTTCGAGCGCGGCGAGCGTCGCCGCCATCGACTGCGGGCGGACGCCCTCGGCGGACGCCAGCGCGCTCGCCGTCGCGGCGCCGTGCTTGGCGGCCAGGGTGAGCGCCGAGACCTGCGAGGGGGTGAGGTCGTCGTCCCGGCCGACCTCGCGGATGCGGCGGCGCAGCCGGCTGAACACCACCCGCAGCTCGTGCGCGGCGCGGGCGGCGGAGTCGGAGATGCCGTCGGCGGGCGTTTCGCTGTCCACGCCCTCACCCTAAAATCGACAGGTAAGACTGTCCAGTCGGGACTGTCCATCCCGCCCGTCCGTCCGGTCACCGCCCGGATGCGCGGTTACGCTGGCCCGGTGCGCCTGCTGCTGATGTCCGACACCCACCTGCCCAAGCGCGCCCGGGAGCTGCCCGCCCCGCTGCTGGCCGAGCTGCCCCGCGCCGACGTGGTGTTCCACGCGGGGGACTGGGTGGACGCGGCCACCCTGGACCTGCTGGAGAGCCGCAGCCGCCGGCTCGTCGCGGTGTACGGCAACAACGACGGACCGGAGCTGCGGGCCAGGCTGCCGGAGGTGGCGTACGCCGACCTCGGCGGCCTGCGCTTCGGCGTGGTCCACGAGACCGGCCCCGCCCAGGGCCGCGAGGCCCGCTGCGCGGCCCGCTTCCCCGGCCTGGACGTGCTGGTCTTCGGGCACAGCCACATCCCCTGGGACACCACCGCCGGCAGCGGCCTGCGGCTGCTCAACCCCGGATCGCCGACCGACCGCCGCCGCCAGCCGTACTGCACGTACCTGACCGCGACGGTCGCCGACGGGCGGCTCGACGAGGTCGAACTCCACCGGCTGCCCCGCCGCTAGGCTCCCGGCGCCGCCCGCGCCGCGGCCCGGACGCCGGCCGGTGTCCCCTCAGGCGCCGGCCGCGAGGAACTGGGTGGCCGCCAGCTCCGCGTACAGCGGGTCGGCGCCGACCAGTTCCCGGTGGGTGCCGACCGCGCGGACCCGCCCGGCGTCCATCACCACGATCCGGTCGGCCGCCGTCACCGTGGACAGCCGGTGCGCGACGACCAGCACCGTGGTGCCGCGGGCCACCTCGGCGACGGTGTCGCGCAGCGCCGCCTCGTTCACCGCGTCCAGTTGCGAGGTGGCCTCGTCCAGGAGCAGCAGCCGGGGGCGGCGCAGCAGGGCGCGGGCGATCGCCACGCGCTGCCGCTCACCGCCCGACAGCTTGGTGCCGCGGTGCCCGACCAGCGTGCCGAGGCCGTCGGGCAGCCGGGCCACCAGCCCGTCCAGCCTGGTCGTCCTCACCACCCGGGCGATCGCCTCCTCGTCGGCGCCGGGGTTGCCGAGCACCAGGTTGTCGCGCAGCGAGCCGGACAGCACCGGCGCGTCCTGCTCGACGTAGCCGATCGCGGCGCGCAGCAGCGGCAGCTCCCAGTCGGCCACGTTCCGCCCGTCGAGGGTTATCTCGCCGGACTCGGGGTCGTAGAACCGCTCGATGAGGGAGAACACGGTCGTCTTGCCCGCGCCGGACGGGCCGACGAACGCCGTCATGCCCCGGGCGGGCACGGAGAACGTCACGCCGTGGTGGACGTACGGCAG
Source organism: Streptomyces sp. NPDC000134 (assembly GCF_042899225.1). Classification (NCBI taxonomy): domain Bacteria; kingdom Bacillati; phylum Actinomycetota; class Actinomycetes; order Kitasatosporales; family Streptomycetaceae; genus Streptomyces; species Streptomyces sp. NPDC000134. The sequence goes on along the minus strand of NZ_JBIAZN010000015.1, from coordinate 117,839 downwards.
GTCCTCGGCGTACCGGAAGCGGACGTCGCGGAAGGCGACGGCGGCCGGTCCGGCGCCGGGGGAGGGGAGCGGGGCGGCGCGCACCGGCGGCTCGGCGGGCAGGCGCAGCGCCTCCTGGACCCGCAGCAGGGCCGCCGCGCCCGTCTGGTACTGGGTGACCGCGCCGATGACCTGCTGGAGCGGGGAGATCAGGAAGAAGACGTACAGCAGGAACGCGACCAGCGTGCCGATGTCGACCGCGCCGGTGGCCACCCGCGCCCCGCCCACCGCGAGCACGGTGACGAAGGCGACCTGGAGGGCCAGGCCCGCGGTGGTGCCGGCCGCCGCCGACCACTTGGCGGCGCGCAGCCCCTGCCGCCAGGACTCCTCGGCGGCCTCGTGCAGCGTCCGCTCCTCACGGTCTTCGGCGCCCGACGCCTTCACCGTGCGCAGCGCCCCGAGGACCCGCTCCAGGGCCGCGCCCATCACCCCGACGGCCTGCTGGGCCTGCTTGCTCGCCCGGTGGATGCGCGGCGCGATCAGCCCGATCACCACGCCCGCGCCCGCGATCACCAGCACGGTGACCCCGAGCAGCACCGCGTCGACCAGGCCCATCATCACGATCGTCGCCACCAGCGTGAGCCCGCCGGTGGCGAACCCCACCAGGGACTCGGTGGTGACCGTGCGCAGCAGGGTGGTGTCGGAGGTGATCCGGGCCATCAGGTCGCCCGGCTCGGTGCGGTCCACGGCGGTGATCCGCAGCCGCAGCAGATACGAGGACAGGGCGCGGCGCGCGCCGAGGACCACCGACTCGGCGGTGCGCCGCAGCACATAGGAACCGAGCGCGCCCAGCACCGCGTTGACCACGACCAGTGCCGTCATGGCGACCAGCGCGCCGGCGACGGCCCGGTCGTGCGACAGGTCGTCGATCAGTCCCCGGGCCACCAGCGGCAGCAGCAGCCCGGCCGCCCCGGTGAGCAGCGAGAGCACCGCGCCGCCCAGCAGGGCCCGGCGGTGCGGCCGTACGTGGCCCAGCAGCAGCCTCCAGGGCGGCGGGCCGGGCTCGGGCGCGGTCGTCGTCACGGTGCTCCTTCACGCGGGTCGGCGGATCGCCCCAGGCTACGTCGGCGATCCCTTACCGATCGGTTGCGCGTAGGGTCGACAGCGAAGACGGACAGCGGCCGAGGAAAGGGTCAGCACCATGGCGCAGGAAGTACGCGGCGTGATCGCACCGGGCAAGGACGAGCCGGTGCGGATCGAGACGATCGTCGTGCCCGATCCGGGTCCGGGCGAGGCCGTGGTCCGCGTCCAGGCCTGCGGGGTCTGCCACACCGACCTGCACTACAAGCAGGGCGGCATCAGCGACGACTTCCCGTTCCTGCTCGGCCACGAGGCGGCGGGCGTGGTGGAGTCGGTGGGCGCCGGTGTCACCGACGTCGCCCCCGGCGACTTCGTGATCCTCAACTGGCGCGCGGTGTGCGGGAAGTGCCGGGCCTGTCTGCGCGGGCGGCCCTGGTACTGCTTCGACACCCACAACGCCGAGCAGAAGATGACCCTCGCCGCCACCGGGCAGGAGCTGTCCCCGGCTCTGGGCATCGGCGCCTTCGCCGAGAAGACCCTCGTCGCGGCCGGGCAGTGCACCAAGGTGGACCCGGCGGTCGCCCCGCAGGTGGCCGGGCTGCTGGGCTGCGGCGTGATGGCCGGCATCGGCGCCGCCATCAACACCGGCAACGTGGGCCGGGGCGACACCGTCGCCGTCATCGGCTGCGGCGGCGTCGGCGACGCGGCGATCGCCGGGTCGTACCTGGCGGGCGCGGCCAAGGTGATCGCGGTGGACATCGACGACCGCAAGCTGGAGACCGCCCGGTCGATGGGCGCCACCCACACCGTCAACTCCCGTGAGACCGACCCCGTCGAGGCGATCCGCGAGCTGACCGGCGGATTCGGCGCCGACGTCGTCATCGAGGCGGTCGGCCGCCCCGAGACCTACCGGCAGGCGTTCTACGCCCGGGACCTGGCCGGCACGGTCGTCCTCGTCGGCGTCCCCACCCCGGAGATGAAGCTCGAACTGCCCCTCCTGGACGTCTTCGGGCGCGGCGGGGCGCTGAAGTCCTCCTGGTACGGCGACTGCCTGCCCTCCCGGGACTTCCCGATGCTGGTCGACCTGCACCTCCAGGGCCGCCTGGACCTCGGCAAGTTCGTCACCGAGACGATCCGCCTGGACGAGGTGGAGACCGCCTTCGAGCGGATGCACGCCGGTGACGTGCTGCGTTCGGTGGTGGTGCTGTGATGGCCGCCCGCATCGAACGCCTCGTCACCTCCGGGCAGTTCAGCCTCGACGGCGGCACCTGGGACGTCGACAACAACGTCTGGCTGGTCGGCGACGACCACGAGGTGATCGTCATCGACGCGGCCCACGACGCCGACGCCATCGCCGAGGCCGTCGGGGACCGCCGGCTGACCGCCATCGTGTGCACCCACGCCCACAACGACCACATCGACGCCGCCCCGGCCCTCGCCGAGCGCACCGGCGCCGTCATCTGGCTGCACCCCGACGACCTGCCCCTGTGGCGGCGCACCCACCCCGACCGCGACCCCGACGCCTGGCTGGCCGACGGCCAGGTGATCGAGGCGGCCGGCGCGGACCTGACGGTGCTGCACACCCCGGGGCACGCGCCGGGCGCCGTCTGCCTGTACGACCCCGGCCTGGGCGCCGTCTTCACCGGCGACACCCTCTTCCAGGGCGGGCCCGGCGCCACCGGCCGCTCCTTCTCGCACTTCCCGACGATCATCGACTCGATCCGCGGCAAGCTGCTCACCCTCCCGGCCGGCACCGAGGTCCTCACCGGCCACGGCGACCCGACCACCATCGGCGCCGAGGCCCCCCACCTGGAGGAGTGGATCGCCCGCGGCCACTGACCGCCGACGACCCCCGGACGGCCGAAGAGAAGGACGCCGGACAGGGCGCCGGAAAAAAGACCCCGGAAAAGGCGACAGAAGATGTCCGGCTTCCCGGGCACCCTCGACCAGGAACACGAGGACTACGGGAGGCCGGACATGTCAGCACCGCTCACGGGCAAGGTCGCACTGGTCGCGGGGGCGACCCGGGGCGCCGGACGGGGCATCGCCGTCGAACTGGGCGCCGCGGGCGCCACCGTGTACGTCACCGGCCGCAGCACCCGGGCCCGGCGCTCGGAGTACGACCGGCCCGAGACCATCGAGGAGACCGCCGAGCTGGTCACCGCGGCCGGCGGCCACGGCATCGCCGTACCCGCCGACCATCTGGACCCGGAGCAGGTGCGGGCGGTGGTCGACCGGATCGCCCGGGAACAGGACCGCCTGGACGTCCTGGTCAACGACATCTGGGGCGGCGAGTCGCTGTTCGACTGGGAGGCGCCCGTCTGGGAGCACGACCTCGACAAGGGCCTGCGGCTGCTCCGGCTCGCCGTCGAGACGCACGCGATCACCAGCCACCACGCCCTGCCCCTGCTGCTGCGCCGCCCCGGCGGCCTGGTCGTCGAGGTCACCGACGGCACCGCCGACTACAACCGCGACCACTACCGCGTCTCGTTCTTCTACGACCTCGCCAAGACCGCCGTACTGCGCATGGGGTTCGCCCTCGGCCACGAACTCGGGCCGCGCGGCGCCACCGCCGTCGCCCTCACCCCGGGCTGGCTCCGCTCCGAGATCATGCTGGACCACTTCGAAGTCACCGAGGACACCTGGCGCGACGCCCTGGCGAAGGACCCGCACTTCACCATCTCCGAGACACCCCGCTATGTCGGCCGCGCCGTCGCCGCGCTCGCCGCCGACCCCGGGGTGAGCCGCTTCAACGGCCGCTCCCTGTCCAGCGGCGGCCTCGCCCGGGAGTACGGCTTCACCGACCTGGACGGCAGCAGCCCGGACGCCTGGCGCTATATCGTCGAGGTCCAGGACCCGGGCAAGCCCGCCGACGTCACCGGCTATCGCTGACGGTCGGCACCGGCCAGCGCGCCGGATGGCCCGGCGGCAGCGCCAGGTCCTGCCGTACGGCCGCGTAGTACCGCTCCCGGCCGGCCCGCTGCCGCTCCAGCAGGGCCTGCCAGGCGCCCGGGTCCCGGGTCCCCTCGCGCAGGAACCGCTCCATCTCCATGGCCGTCGACACCCAGAGCCGGGCCTGCTCCACCACCTCGGTGCTGCCCAGCAGGAGCAGTGCCTCCCCGGCGGGGTCCCGGGCCTGGGCGGCCTCGGCCATCAGCGGCGCCGCCTCCTCGGGTGTCAGCGGGTGCGGATGCGGGTCGTTGCCGAGGTGGGCGGCGACCCGGTAGGTCAGTGTCACCGACCGCTTCAGGGCCCGCGCGAAGTCGCTGTAGACGGCGAGCCGGCGCTCCTCCCAGCGGGCGGCGGTCTCCCGGCGCAGCCGCATCCGGTCACTGCGGACCACCGCCAGATACGAACCCAGCGCACCGATGACGACGCCTATCAGCGCGGGCAGTTGTCGAACGAACTCGGACATGGAGGCACGGTATCCGCCCCGGTCCCGCCCGGGTCAGCTCTCGGGCGGCTCCCCGAAGTCCGGGATCGCCAGCCTGGCCCCGCCCTGCCGCGCCGACGCGTGGGCGACGATGCCCGGCAGGGTGTAGCGGGCCGCCACCCAGGCGTTGACGGGGGGCGGGGTCCGGTCGGTGACCGCCCGGACGAAGTCGTCGGCGAGGAAGTGGTGGCTGCCCTCGTGCCCGTTCTCCATCTCCGCGTAGACCTCCGGGAGCCGCGACCGGTCGTGGACGGGCGCCGACCCGGAGGTGAACGCGGGCCGCAGCTCGGGCGCGATGTGCGCCAGGGACGGGTCGTCGGGGGAGAGGGACGGTCCGGGTTCGAGGAGTCCGGTGATGTCCTCCACCCCGTTCTTGTCCTGCCACAGCGCCACCGTGGCGAGCTGTTCCAGGCTCGCCTCCGTGCCGAAGAACCGGAAACGGGACTCCCGGAGGTGCGAGGGGTAGCCGACCCGCCGGAACTCGTTGGTGCGGAACGCCCCGCCGCCGGCCACCTCGAACAGGGCCGTCGCGTTGGACACGTCGTTGTCGAACATGCTGACCGACCGGTCGAAGACGCCGTCACCGCGGTGGTCCGTCACCCCGATCGCCGACACGCTCACGGCACGGGTCCGCCAGGCGCCCAGCACACCGCCCACCGCGTGCGTCGGGTACAGCAGCGGCGGGAAACTGGCGGTCTCCTTCCAGCGCTCGCCGCCGCTGTACCGGTACGCGTCGTAGAACCCCAGGTCCATGTCGTGGACGTAGTCGCCCTCGGCGTAGAAGACCCGCCCGAAGGCACCCTCGGCGATCCGGTCGCGGGCGTGCACGGTCGCCGGGTGGTAGTGACTGGTCTCGCCCATCATGTACGTCAGTCCGGTCGCCTCGACCGCCTCGACGATGGCGGCGATCTCCTCGGCGCTGACCGCCATGGGCACCGCCGAGTACACGTGCTTGCCCGCGCCCAGCCCCTGGAGGACCAGCGGACCGTGGGTCCAGCGCTGGGTGAAGACGCCGACGGCGTCGACCGCGCCGGACGCCAGCATGGCCTCGTAGGACGGGAAGGTTCCGGCCAGGCCCTCGGCGGCGACCAGCTTCTCGGCCCGCTCGGGCAGCAGGTCGGTGACGTACACGTCGCCGACGCCGGGGTGGGCGTGGAACAGCCGGGCGAACTGGCCGGCGAACTGGCCGGCACCGACGATGCCGAGGGAGAACGTCATGGAGGCGTGCCCTTCACTGGTCGGGGATCGGATGGCCATGTTTTACTTTTGACGCAGAACAATTACCGCGTCAAGAGCCGGAAAAAGGCCCGCCGGCTGATTTATGCTGGCGCTGATTGCTTCCGTGGCGAAACAAACAGGGAGGGTTTCCGTGTCCGCAGGCGCCGTCGCCGACTGGCCGCCGCTGAGTCCCGGTGAGCGTTCCGTGGCGATCGAGGTCCTGGTCCACGGACCGCTGTCCCGGACCGAACTCGCCCGCCGGCTCGCCCTCTCGCCCGGCAGCCTCACCCGGCTCACCAAGCCGCTGATCGAGTCCGGCCTGCTCGTGGAGGCCGACGGACCGGGCGCACCGGCCGGGGCCCGCCAGGGCCGTCCCTCGCAGCCCCTGTCGGTCGTCGCCGACTCCCGACACTTCCTCGGCGTCAAGCTCACCGCCGACACCGCCTACGGCGTCGTCACCACCCTGCGCAGCGACGTCGTCGCCCGCCACGACCGCCCCCTGGCCACCCGTGACCCCGAGGCGGTCGCCGACCTGCTGGCGGACATGGCCCGGACGCTGCGCCGCGACCACCCCCGGATCGCCGGCCTCGGCATCGGCGTCGGCGGACTCGTCCGGGACCGGGCGGTGGTCGGCGAGTCCGCCTTCCTCGGCTGGCGGGACGTGCCGCTGGCCGCGCTGGTCGAGCGACGCGCCGGACTGCCGGTCGTCGTCGAGAACGACGTGGCCGCCCTGGTCGAGGCCGAGACCTGGTTCGGCGCCGGGCGCGGCCTGGACCGCTTCGTCGTCCTCACCATCGGGGCGGGCATCGGCTACGGACTGGTCCTCGGCGGCCGCCGGGTGCCCTTCGCCGAGGAGGACCGCGGGTTCGGCACCCACTGGGTCCTGGACCCGAGCGGACCGCTAGGCCCCGACGGGCGGCGGGGCAGCGCCGCGACCCTGCTGACCATCCCCGGCATCCGCCGCCAGGTGCGCGCCGCCACCGGCGAGGACGCCACGTACGAGGAGATCCTCGCCCGCGCCGGGGCCGGGGAGCCCCTGGCCGCCCGGGTCGTCGGCGAGGCCGCGCGGGGCCTCGGTGTCCTGGTGGCCCAGATCGCCAACTTCGTGCTGCCGCGGAAGATCCTGCTCGCGGGCGAGGGCGTCGGCCTGATGGACGTCGCCGGCGACACCGTGCGGGAGACCGCGCGGGCCCACCGGCACCCGCTGGCCGCCCCGGTCGACCTGGAGACCAAGGTGTCCGACTTCCACGACTGGGCGCGCGGCGCCGCCGTACTCGCCATCCAGGTGCTGGTGCTGGGGGCGGCGCGAACCTGAACTCCCCTGCGGCCCGGGGCATATGGACGTGACAAGAGACACGGTCCGTTATGTCCCTTTAGCTCGTGATTACTCACGGCGCCTTCACCTGGCTCACCGTATGCTTCACAGCATGTCCACCACTGTTGAGCCCTCTTCCGAGCGATCGGCTGACGAGGTCAACGAGGAGATCCGGGCCCTGTGGCGCCGGTCGGGCGGGACACTGAGCGTCGAGCAGCGCGAGGAATACCAGCGGCTCGTCCTGGAGTGGGCCGCCGCGGCCCCGCAGCGGGTGAGCGCCGCCTGACGGCGGTCCGGCCTCCCCGACTTCTCGTCGCCTCACCCATCCCCCGTCCGGGCACGTCCCCGGACGGGCGCCCACCTCGCTGCCCCGGCCGTCGCGCCACCACTTCGCGTTCGGCGTGCCGTCCGTACGCACGCCCCCGTGGCCTCCCGGCCGCGGCGTCAACACCGCCGCGTCCGGCGGGAGTCGATCGACCCGTCTCCCATACGGCCTTCGGCACCCGGGCGTTCGGCACGCCCACGCCCTATCGTGGGCCCATGACGAACCCCCTGCGCGTCCTCACCCTCGACGACCTCAGGCGCCGCACCAGCATGAAGTGGCGCACCTACCCCGAGGACGTACTGCCGCTGTGGGTGGCCGAGATGGACGTGCCGCTCGCCGAACCGGTGGTGCGGGCCGTCGCCGAGGCGATGGAACGCGGCGACACCGGGTACGCCGCCGGCACCGCCTACGCCGAGGCGCTGGCCGCCTTCGCCGGCAAGCGCTGGGACTGGGACGGGCTCGCGGTGGACCGCACGGCGATCGTCCCCGACGTGATGCTGGGCGTCGTGGAGATGCTGAAGCTGGTGACCGGCCCCGGCGACCCGGTGATCGTCAACCCGCCCGTCTATCCGCCGTTCTTCCAGTTCGTGACCCATATGGACCGGCGGATCGTCGAGGCCCCGCTCGGGCCCGACCTGCGCCTGGACCCCGCCGCGCTGGAGGACGCCTTCCGGTGCTCCGTCACCGGCGGCGGCCGGGCCGCCTACCTGCTGTGCAGCCCGCACAACCCGACGGGCACCGTGCACACCGCCGGGGAACTCACCGCCGTCGCCCGCCTCGCCGAGCGGTACGGCGTCCGGGTGGTCGCCGACGAGATCCACGCGCCGCTGGTCACCGGCGACACCCGGTTCGTCCCCTACCTGAGCGTGCCCGGCGCCGAGCGCGGACTGTCGCTGATGTCGGCGTCCAAGGGCTGGAACCTCGCCGGGCTCAAGGCCGCCCTCGCCGTCGCCGGACCCGGCGCCGCCGCCGACCTGGCCCGACTGCCCGAGGAGGTCGGCCACGGACCCAGCCACGTCGGCGTCCTCGCCCACACCGCCGCCCTGCGCGACGGCACCGCCTGGCTCGACGCCCTGCTCGCCGGGCTGGAGGAGAACCGGCGGCTGCTCACCGGCCTGCTGGCCGAGCGGCTCCCCGGCGTCGTGCACCGCGCCGGCGAGGCGACGTACCTGGCTTGGCTGGACTGCCGCGCCCTCGGCCTCGGCGACGACCCCGCGGAGGTCTTCCTGCGGCGGGGCCGGGTGGCGCTCAGCCCCGGCACCGACTTCGGCACCGGCGGCGCCGGGCACGCCCGGCTCAACCTGGCCACCTCGCCCGAGGTGCTCGCGGAGGCGGTGCGCAGAATGGCCGCCGCCGTGTCCTGAACCGCACGGGCCCTCTCGTCCCGCGGCACGGGCGGGCCTAGACTCCCTGACCATGGACGAGGCGTCGCTGGCCCGGCTCGGCGCGGGCAAGTACCTGCTGCTGACCACCTTCCGGAAGAACGGCACCCCGGTCGCCACCCCGGTGTGGGTGGTCCGGGACGGCGACACGCTCGGCGTCTGGACCGTCGCCGACTCCGGGAAGGTCAAACGCGTCCGCAACCGCGCCGACGTCCTGATCGGCCCCTGCGACCTGCGCGGCAACCCGACCGGCGACCAGCGGCCCGCGACCGCCGAGATCGGCGACCAGGCGACCGTCGCCCGCTACCGCGCCCTCATCGTCCGCAAGTACGGACTGGCCGGCCGGCTCACCCTGCTCGGCAGCAGGCTGCGCCGGGGCCTGAACGGCACGGTCGGCATCCGCCTCGCACTGAACGAGTCCAGCACCGACCGCACCTGACCGTCCGTCGGGCCGGCCGTCAGGTCCAGGCGCGGTACGGCTCGTCGACCAACTGGAAGACCGGCTCGCCCCGCACCGGGTCCTTCACCGTCGACAGCCGCACCCGGTCCCCGCTGTGGATGCCGATGAGCGGGCCCATCACCCGGCCGCGCACCACGAAGCCCTCGGCCATCTCGATCAGCGAGACATTGCGCGCGAGAGGCGTGTTGCGGTGCACCACGGTGGAGTGCCGCACCGTGCCCGTGCCCTTGCTGCGCTCCGTACGCAGATCGCTGCCCCGGCAGACCGGACACAGCACCCGGTGGTACATGGCGGTGCCGCACCAGGTGCAGCGCTGGAAGAGGATGCCCTGCTCGGGGTCCGGGGCCCCCGGTTCCAGGACGCCCGTCGCGGAGCCGACGGCCTGCTGAGCGGCGCTTCCTGAGTGGTGGTACACGCTGGTCAACTCCCTGCACTCGGCCGGAAACCCGCGTGCGCGGTCACCGGGCACGCGGGTGCGCGGTGAGTCGTGCCACCGTGCACGGCACTCAGCGTATGGCACTGAGTGACACCCGTAAAGGCACTGCGTATCATCCCGGGGCGGCCGGTGGCCGGAACTCCGGTGGCACTCAGTGCACGGCCGGGAGGGAACCGGGTCCCCCGCTACGATCGTTTCCCGCCGCCTCCCGAGGAGTCCCCGCATGCCGCCCCGCCGCCGCCCCCGCGTCCTGTACGTGACCGACCTGGCCTACCCGGCGCGCGGACGGCGGTACTGCGACGAGGACATCTTCCTCACCGCGTGCCTGCGCGAGGAGTTCGACCTGGCACTGTGTCACCCGCGCGACGCCGCCGCCCTGCTGGACGCCTTCGACGCCGTGGTGGTCCGCAACAGCGGCCCGGTGATCGCCCACCCCGAGGCGTACGCCGCCTTCCGCCGCCGCGCGGCCGAGCGCGGCACCCCCGTCTACAACCCGCTCTCCGGCCGCGCAGACATGGCCGGCAAGCAGTACCTGCTGGACCTGACCGAGGCCGGCTTCCCGGTCATCCCGACCGTGGACCGCGCGGAGCACCTGCCCCAACTGCCCGCCGCCGACCGGTACGTCGTCAAGCCCAAGCTGGGCGCGGACTCCCTCGGCCTGCGGACGGTCGGCGCGGACGAGGCGCGCGAGGCGCTGGCCGGGGCGGACGGCGGCCTGCTCGCCCAGCCCCGGATCGACTTCGTCCACGAGGTCTCCTTCTGCTTCGTCGACCACGACTTCCAGTACGCCCTCCGCGCCCCGGACCCCGACCGCCGCTGGGAACTGCGGCCCTTCGACCCCACCGCCGAGGACCTGGCGTTCGCCCGCCGGTTCATCGACTGGAACACCCTCGACCACGGCATCCAGCGCGTCGACGCCTGCCGCACCCGCGACGGCGGGCTGCTCCTGGTCGAACTGGAGGACCTCAACCCGTATTTGTCCCTGGACGCCCTCGACGAGCCCCGCCGGGACGCCTTCGTCACCGCGTGGACGGCCTCGCTGCACCGGTTCCTCGGCACCGGGGGGTGAGGCGGGCGGCCGGCGCGGGCATCCGGGAAGGACACGGCGAGAGGAGTCACAGGACATGACAGCGGCGGACGCGTTCATCGACCGGCTCGATCCCGACATGTGCGTGGTGACGGCCGCGGCGCGCGGGGAGCGGTCCGGCTGCCTGGTCGGCTTCGCCTCGCAGTGCTCGCTCGACCCCGTGCGGTTCGTCGTCTGGATCTCCCGGGTCAACCGCACCTTCCGGGTGGCCCGCTCCGCGGACGTCCTCGCCGTCCATCTGCTCGCCCGCGACCAGCACGCCACCGCCGAGCTCTTCGGCGGCCGGACCGGCGACCGCACCGACAAGTTCCGCGACGTCCGCTGGCACGAGGGGCACGGCGGCGCCGTGGTCCTGGACGACGTCGAGGCCTGGTTCGTCGGCCGGGTCGTGCGGCGGATCGACGGCGGCGACCACGTCGGGTTCGTCCTCGACCCGGTCGCCGACGGCGCCCCCGCGAAGGACGGCCGGCCGCTGCTGCGGCTGAGCGACGCCCACACCATCGAGGCGGGGCACCCGGCGGACTAGGCTACCCGCCCGCGTCCTCCTCGTCCCGGTCGTCCGGGTGCGGCACCCGGATGTCCAGGACGCACACGTCGTCCCGCCGCTCCTCGCCCTTCAGCAGCGCCGCCAGCAGCCGCCCCAGGGAGCCCGTGTCGGCCCGGGGGGCCGCGGCGGCCCGCGCCAGCCGCTCCAGGCCCCGGTCGATGTTCTCCGGAGGCCGCTCGACCAGACCGTCCGTGTAGAGGATCAGCCGGTCGCCCGGCCGCAGCACGCACTCGGACTCCTCGTAGACCGGGTCCACGCTCGCGCCGAGCAGCATGCCCCGGGGCCGGTCGAGATAGCGGGCCGTGCCGTCGCGCACCAGCAGCGGCGGCGGATGACCGGCCTGCGCCCACACCAGCCGGTGCCGCTCCCGCTCGTAGCGGCCCAGCACCATGCTGGCCGTGCCGTGGGAGTCGCGGGAGTGCAGCAGCAGCGTGTTCAGCCGGGTCAGCGCGCCGGTCAGCGAGGAACCGGTGATCACCATGCCCTTGGCGGCGAAGCGGAGCTGCGCCATCGTGGCGACCGCGTCGACGCTGTGCCCGGCGACGTCCCCGACCACCAGCAGCGCGTCGTCGTCGGGCAGTTCGATGGCGCTGAACCAGTCCCCGCCGACGTGCACCCCGGACTGCGCGGGCAGGTACGCCACCTCCACGCGCAGCCCGGACAGGCGCACCGGCTCCTTGGGCAGCGGCAGCAGCGCGTGCTGGAGCCGGGCGGCCAGGGTGCGCTCGGCCCGCAGGACGTCGTGCTGGGTGAGCATCGCCCGCTCGCTCTCGACCAGGGCCAGCTCGACCCGGCGCCGCGCGGTCAGGTCCTGCACGAAGCCGTGCACCTCGACGGGCGTGCCGTCGGCGTCGGTGGCGGCCTCGGCGACGAACCGCACATGCCGGACCCCGAGCGGCGTCAGGCTGCGGAACGGCACGTCGCAGGGCCGGCCGTGCCGCATCAGGCCCTCGACGGCGCGGTCCACCTCGGGCCGGTCCTCGGGGAGGGCCAGCGCGGGCAGGTCGTCGAGCCGGACCGGACCGTGCAGGGGGTCCCGGCCGAAGATGGCGAAGACCTGGGTGGACCAGCCCGCCTCGTGGCTGACCAGGTTCCAGTTCGCCCAGCCCAGGTTCCCCAGCCGCTGGAGGTCCGCCAGCCGCTGCTCCTGCCGGTCGGAGGAGTCGTGCCGGACCCAGGTGAGCATCAGCCCACCGCCCAGCGGAATCACCCGAACGGAGTACATGGACAGCTCTGCGGCGCCCTCCACGACACCTTGATGGGCGAACGGCTCGCCCTCGTACGGCTCCCCGGTGGCCAGCGTGCTCAGACAGGCCGGCCAGAGCGGCTCGCCGGCCAGCGCCGGGAAGCACTCCAGGAACCGCCGGCCGGCCAGCGTCTCACCGCCACGCGCGGCGAGGCGGGCCGCCTGCTCGGTCGCCGCGTCGATGCGCAGGTCCCGGACCTCGCCCGAGGACCCGCGCAGCGGCGTCAGCAGCATCGCGGCGACCGGCAGCGTGTCCAGTACCCGCTGCACCGTCTCGGCGTCGGCGGCCGTGGCGGCCTCCCGGCGGACGCCGTACGTGCGCAGCAGCCCGGCGCAGAGCCGGGCCACGCCCCGCAGATGATCCCGGGCGGCCGGCGAGAACGGCCCGCCCCGACGCCGGAGCACCCCGAGGCAGAAGTCGGCCGACCCGCCCCCGGGCACCGGCAGCCAGGCCCGGGACCGCCAGCGGCTGGGCGGATCGCCGATCAGCAGGTACCGCTCCTTGTCCCGCTCGAAATCCTCCAGCCAGCGCGGCTCACCGGAGCGCAGCGTGTCCGGCGCGGCCATCCCGGCCAGCGGGGGCACCTGCCGCCACTGCGCGGCCAGCATGGCGTCGATCCCGGCGTGCCCGGCCAGCTCCAGCGCCCCGGAGGGAAGCCGGGAGTAGAGCAGCACGGCGTCCGCGCCGACGTCCGGGGCGAGGTGCTCCAGCAGGCACCGGGCGAGGTCCTGCGGGGAGCCGACGCGCACCAGGGCCTTGGCGAGGCGGGTCAGCGCGGCGGAGACGTCGTCGGAGGCGGGCGCGGCCGGGGGCACGCTCTGCCCGGCGCAGGCCGCGGCGGCGGCCTCGGCCAGGTCGGGGTCCTCGGCCTCGGGCAGCGGCGGCCCCAGTCCGCCGAGGGTGATCCAGCACTCCTCCAGCAGGCTGTGCCCACGGGCCTTCGCCCGCTGGACCAGGGTCTCGCGGGCCTCGTCCGCGGAACAGCCGGTCAGCGCCATCACCGCACCCTTGGCCCGTTCCAGGACGGCGGAGGTCGCGGCCCGGTCGAGCAGGCGGTTCATCTCGGCACGCTGGTTGGCGACGGCCTTCGACAGGGTCTCCAGGTCGGGGGCGGTGCCGGTACCCGGCGGCGTGGCGTGCTCGCTCGTCACCCGTCGAGCATCGCACATCGGGCCGGGTTCGATGACCGTTCGACCCTCGCGGATCATCCGGGGCCCCGGCGGCCGCGCCCCGGGCCGTGCGGTGCCCGGCTCAGCGTCCCGCGCCGGGCCGCTCGGTCAGCGCCTCGGTGACCGCGCGGACGCTGCGGGCGATGTGCTGGAGCTGGCGGACCTCCGCCGCGTACAGCTTGATGGTGTGCTCGATGACCGACTCCGGCAGGCCCAGCCGGGGCAGGTCGGCGCGGGCGGTCTGAAGCGCGGTGCGGGCCACCCGGATCTCCTGCTGGACCTGGAGCTGCGCGTGCCGGGCGAGCAGGACGGGGTGGCGCAGCAGCGCGGGATAGCCGGCGTAGCGGGCCGGGACCAGCTCGCGCAGCCACCTGACCGCCGAGCGCTCCCAGTCGTAACTGCCGGGGGGCTTGACCTGGCACGGCCAGTCCGGGCCGGTGCGCGTGGACGTCAGGGGCATGCACGGCAGTATTTATATATGCCGTGCACTTTGCAAGAAGCATGAAAAAATTCATGTGCGCTGGGAAGGTTCAGTCCCGCAGGAAGAACTGATGCTGCTCGGCGATCTGCTCGTACTGCTCCAGCCGGGCCCGGGTCCGCTCCGGATCGGCGTCCGTCATCGCCTGGAGCAGCGCCGCGCACATCACACCCGGCGCCGCGTAGGAGTCGAAGACCAGCCGGGAGCCGGTGCCGGTGGCGAAGGTGACGTCGGCCTCGTCCACCACCGGCCCGAACGCCAGGTCGGTGACGAGCGCCACCTTCAGCCCGGCCTCCCGCGCCACCCGCACGGCCAGCAGCGTCTCCTGGGCGTGCCGGGGCATCGAGAAGGCCAGCACCCAGGTGCCGCCCGCCGCGCGGGCCTGGAGCAGCGCGTCGTAGGCCACGCTGCCGCCCCGGGTGACCAGCCGCACGTCGGGGTGGATGCGGCGGGCGGCGTAGGCGAAGTACTCGGCGAGCGAGACGGAGATGCGCAGCCCCAGCACGGTCAGCGGGGCCGACTCCGACAGCTTGCGCCCGACGTCGATCACCGCGTCGGGGTCGGCGAAGTCCCGCCGCAGGTTCTCCAGGTGGGCGATCTCGGCGTCCACCGCCGCCTGCAGCTCGTTGCCGCGGATCTCCTCGGCGGGGGCGCCGGGGCGGGTGCCGAGGGCGAGGGACTGGAGCCGCTCGCGCAGCGCCGGGTAGCCGCTGAAGCCGACCGCCGAGGCGAACCGGGTCACCGACGGCTGGCTCACCCCGACCCGGTCGGCGAGGTCGGTGATCGACAGGAACGCCGCCTCGGTGAGGTTCTCGATCAGGTACTGGGCGATGCGCCGCTGTCCCGGGGAGAGACGGGGCCGGTCGAACAGCGTCCGGAGCCCGGCGGCCGGGGAGACCTCCGCCCGGGGAGCGGTCCGTCCCGAGGTGATCGCGGACGCCTGTGCGCGTGCCTGCTGCGGCGATGGCACCGGTGCGCCTCCTTCGTCTCCCAGGGAGGTTCAACATAGCTCAAGGGATATCCGCGCCCGGCCCGGGAACCCGCAGCCAGGAAAGTTCCCGGTACGACGGACGAGGAGCCGCCGCGATGACCGTTCCCGAAGAGAACCGCCCCAAGACCGGCACCACCGACGAGGTCCTGGAGAAGACCGCCCACGAGGACCAGGACGAGCACGGGGACCGGCCGGCCGGCGCCACCGGCCGCACCATGCGCGAGGCCCTGGAGGAAGCACACGTACGCCCCGACGACTACGACGACCAGTGACGCGCCGGCCGCCGGCGGCCGACTGCTCGGCGACCATCGGCAGGAGGTTGGCATGGGCGCACTGAGCGCTCTGGAAGAAGCCCTGGAACACCGTATGGCGGCGCTGTGGAAGCGGGTCTTCGACAAGGAACCCGTCGAACTCCTGAAGGCCCTGCACGCCGAGTGCGACAACAACGCCGTGGTCTGCGCCGAGGGCCGGGTGCTGGTCCCCAACGCCTACGACGTGGCGCTCACCGACGGTGTCCACGAGGAGCTGAACCGGCGCGGCGGCCGGGTGGGCCAGGCGATCACCGACAGTCTGGCCCGGCACGCCGAGCGGCACGGCTACGAGTGGGCGGGCCCCCTCGCGGTGCACATCGCCCGGTCCGACGACGTGCCCAACGGCCGCTACAGCGTGGCGAGCCGCGTGATGCCGCACGTCAGCGCCGACGGTTTCCCGCACGCCGCGGGCGGGTGACGACGGAGGCGGCCGCTCGGCCGTCGGCCCGCGCTTCCGCGTGCCCCCAGTAGCTCCGTCCCCGAAAGCTCCACCCCCCCCGGAAACTCCGCTCTCCCCCCGGACGCTCCGTCCCCGCGGTGGACCGCTCCCGCGGGGACGGAGCCCGCGCGCCCTCCGCCTCCCCGCGGCGGCCGGGAGCGCGCCGGTGCTCAGGCCGCCGGGAGCCGAAGCGGGCCCGGTACCACCAGGTCGGCCCGGTCCCGGGTGGCCGCGACCAGGTCGGCGTTGCGCTGGTCGCTGCCGTGCACCCAGGCCACCGCGGCCCGGTGGGACTTGCCGAACTCCTCGTGCCGGGCGACCAGCCGGCTCACCCGCGTCTCCTCGTCCGCCTCGCAGAACCACACCTCGTCCAGCAGCGGCCGCACCCGCGCCCACGGCCCGCTGTCCAGCAGCAGGTAGTTGCCCTCCGTCACCACCAGCCGGGCCGCCGGCGGCACCGGCAGCGCCCCGGCGATCGGCTGCTCCAGGACGCGTTCGAAGCCGGGCGCGTAGACGGTCTCGCCGTCCTCGTCGGCGCGCAGCCGCCGCAGCAGCGCCGCGTACCCGGCCGCGTCGAAGGTGTCGGGCGCGCCCTTGCGGTCGCGGCGGCCCAGCCGGTCCAGTTCGGCGTCGGCGAGGTGGAAGCCGTCCATCGGGACGTGCGCCACCCAGGGCTCGCCGTCCCCGTTCAGCTCCCGTACCAGGGTCTCGGCGAGGGTCGTCTTGCCCGCGCCCGGAGCGCCCGCGACACCGAGGATCGCGCGCCGGCCGGGCCGGGTCAGGGAGCGGGCGCGGGCCAGGAGGTCGTCGAAGGTCGTCGGCACACCCATGAGTGTGTCACCCGGCCCTGTGTCGGGGACCACCCGATGGGAGGTGCCCGCGCGGGGAACTGTCACGGGTATGACCACGCAGCTCGGCCTCCCCGAGACCATCCAGGCCTGTCTCTTCGACCTCGACGGAGTCGTCACGAAGACGGCGGTGGTGCACGCCGCCGCCTGGAAGGAGACCTTCGACGCCTTCCTGCGCGAACGGGACGGCGACGGCTTCCGGCCCTTCACCGACGCCGACTACGGCGAGTACGTCGACGGCCGCCCCCGCGCCGACGGTGTGCGCACCTTCCTCGCCTCCCGGGACATCGAGCTGCCCGAGGGCACCCCCGACGACCCGCCGGACGCCCGGACCGTCAACGGCGTCGGCAACCGCAAGAACGAACTCCTCCTGGAGAAGATCCGTACCGACGGCGTCGAGGCGTACGACGGGACGCTGCGCTACATCGAGGCGGTCCGCGCGGCCGGTCTGAAGACGGCCATCGTCTCCTCCAGCGCCAACACCGTGGACGTACTGCGCTCCATCGACGCCGAACGCCTCTTCGACACCCGGATCGACGGCGTGGTCGCCCGGGAGCGCGGGCTGCCGGGCAAACCCCGCCCCGACACCTTCCTCGCCGCCGCCCGCGACCTCGGCGTCGAACCGTCCCGGGCCGCCGTCTTCGAGGACGCGCTGGCCGGCATGGACGCCGGCCGCTCCGGGCACTTCGGGTACGTGATCGGCGTCGACCGGGTCGGGCAGACCGACGCGCTGTACGCGCACGGCGCCGACCGCGTGGTCCAGGACCTCGCCGAGCTGGGGAGCGGCCGGTGATCACCAACCGGGCGTACACCGTCGAACCCTGGTCGGTACGCGAGACGGAGCTGAACCTCGACCTGCTGGCCCAGAGCGAGTCCGTCTTCGCCCTCTCCAACGGGCACGTCGGCTGGCGCGGCAACCTCGACGAGGGCGAACCGCACGGCCTGCCCGGCACCTACCTCAACGGCGTCCACGAACTGCACCCCCTGCCCTACGCCGAGGCCGGCTACGGCTACCCCGAGTCGGGCCAGACCGTCATCGACGTCACCAACGGCAAGCTGCTGCGCCTCCTCGTCGACGACGAGCCCTTCGACCTGCGCTACGGACGCCTCGTCCGGCACGAACGCACCCTCGACCTGCGCCGGGGCGTCCTCGAACGGGTCTGCGAGTGGACCTCCCCGGCCGGCTCCACGGTCCGGGTCCGCTCCACCCGGCTGGTCTCCCTCACCCAGCGCGCCATCGCCGCCGTCGACTACCAGGTCGAGCCCGTCGACGCCCGCATCCGGGTGGTGATCCAGTCGGAGCTCGTCGCCAACGAGAGCCTGCCCGACCCCAACGGCGACCCCCGCACCGCCAAGGCCCTCAAGTCCCCGCTGGAACCCGAGGAGGACCTCGCCCGCGGCCCCCGGCTCCGCCTGGTCCACCGCACCCGGCGCAGCGACCTCAGGGTCGCGGTCGCCGCCGACCACGTGGTGGAGGGACCCGAGGGCACCACGACCGCCAGCGAGAGCAACGAGGACGTGGCCCGGCTGACCGTCACCTCCGTGCTGGACCCGGGGCAGACGCTGCGGGTGCAGAAGACCGTCGCCCACGGCTGGTCCGGGGCCCGCTCCCGGCCCGCCATGAGCGACCAGGTCGAGGCCGCGCTGGCCGCCGCCGCGCACGGAGGCTGGGCCGGGCTGCTGGCCGAACAGCGCTCCTACCTCGACGACTTCTGGGCCCGCGCCGACGTCGAGGTGTACGGCGATGAGGAGATCCAGCAGGCGGTCCGCTTCGGCCTCTTCCACGTCCTGCAGGCCGGCGCCCGCGCCGAGCGGCGCGCCCTCCCCGCCAAGGGCCTCACCGGCTCCGGCTACGACGGCCACGCCTTCTGGGACACCGAGATGTTCGTGCTGCCGCTGCTCACCTACACCGAGCCCCGGGCCGTCGCCGAGGCGCTGCGCTGGCGCCAGGACACCCTTCCGGCCGCCCGCGACCGCGCCGCCCAGCTCGGCCTGCGCGGCGCCGCCTTCCCCTGGCGGACCATCGACGGCTCGGAGGGCTCGGCGTACTGGCCGGCCGGCACCGCCGCCTTCCACGTCAACGCCGACATCGCGCACGCCGTGGTCCGCTACGTCGCGACCACCGGCGACACCGACTTCGAACGCGACACCGGCCTGGAACTCCTGGTCGAGACGGCCCGGCTGTGGCGCTCGCTGGGCCACCACGACCACCACGGCGTCTTCCACATCGACGGCGTCACCGGACCAGACGAGTACAGCGCCGTCGCCGACGACAACACGTACACCAACCTCATGGCCCGCTCCAACCTGCTGGCCGCCGCCGAGGTGTGCGAGCGCCACCCCGACGAGGCGACCCGGCACGGCGTCGACGACGAGGAGAGCGCCGCCTGGCGCGACGCCGCCGAGTCCGTGCACATCCCGTACAACGAGGAACTCGGCGTCCACGAGCAGCACGCCGGCTTCACCCGGCACCAGCGCTGGGACTTCGCCCGCACCGGCGCCGACCAGTACCCGCTGATGCTGCACTTCCCCTACTTCGACCTCTACCGCAAGCAGGTGATCAAGCAGTCCGACCTGGTGCTGGCCATGTACACCTGCGGAAGCTGGTTCGACGCGCACTGCGACGAGGACCAGATCGCCCGCAACTTCGCCTACTACGAGCCGCTGACCGTACGGGACTCCTCCCTGTCGGCCTGCTGCCAGGCCGTCGTCGCCGCCCAGACCGGGCATCTGCGCCTCGCCTACGACTACGCGGCGGAGGCCGCGCTGATGGACCTGGCCGACCTGGAGCACAACACCCGCGACGGGCTGCACATCGCGTCCCTGGCCGGTACCTGGATGGCGCTGGTCGCCGGGTTCGGCGGCATGCGCCGGGACGGCGAGACGCTCGGCTTCGCGCCCCGGCTGCCGGAGAAGTTCAGCCGCCTCGCCTTCCACCTCCAGTTCCGCGGCCGGTGCCTGCGGGTGGAGATCGACGGCGGCAGGGCGACGTACACCCTGATGTCCGGGGAGCCGCTGAGGGTCCGTCACTACGGGAGCGCGTTCACCCTGAACGGGGACGGACCCGTCGTGCGGACCGTCCCCGCCACCGTCCCCCGCCCCGAGCCGGAACAGCCCCCGCACCGCCGTCCGAACGTCCGCTGACCGGCCGAGTGGCCGCACAACCCCTGCCTCCCCGCCGGGCCCGGGTTAGGTTGGCCGTGTTTTCCCACGGTTTCCCCGGTGTTGTCCCGGGCTCCACGGAGAGGCGCACATGAACGCGATCCCCGTCGGCATGCGGCGGCGCGCCCCGGCGTCCGCGTCCGGCACGCCCCGCCGCGCACCCGGCGCCGGCCTCCTCGCGGCGGTGGCCGGCGCCTTCACCGTGGCCCAACTGGTGCTGGTGCGCCCGGGGATGGGCCTCGGCTGGGACGAGACGGTGTACGTCAGCCAGGTCACCGCCCACACCCCGGCCGCGTTCTTCAGCGCCCCCCGCTCCCGGGGCGTCTCCCTGCTGGTGGCGCCGGTCGCCTCCTGGTCGTCCTCGACCGCGCTGCTACGGGTCTACCTCGCCGTGCTCTCCGGGCTCGGCCTCTACCTCGCGCTGCGCGTCTGGCGCGGCCTGTTCCCGGCCCGGGTCCTCGCCACCGCGGGCGCCCTGTTCGCCACCCTGTGGGTGACGCTGTTCTACGGCCCGCAGGCGATGCCCAACTACTGGGTCGCCGTCGGCGCCCTGATCTGCGCCGGCTGCTTCCTGCGCGCCCGGGGCGGCGAACCGGGCCGGACCGCGCTGTACGGGGTGGTGGCCGGGGCGGCGCTGATGGCGTGGATGCGGCCCACGGACGCCGTGTACGTCGCCCTCCCGCTGCTCGCCGCCGCCCTGTGGGGCCGCCACTGGCGACTGCTGGCGGCCCTCGCGGGCGGGCTCGCGGCCGGGGGAGTGGAGTGGGTGATCGAGGCGTACGCCTGGTACGGCGGCCTCGGCGAGCGGCTGCACGAGGCGTCCCGCATCCAGGGCGGCCTGGGCTGGCAGTGGGCCGTCGACGACCAGCTCCGCAGCCTGGGCGGCCGCGCCCTGTGCCGCCCGTGCACCGGGCCGATGCCGCATCCGCTGGTGGCCGCCTGGTGGTTCGCGCTGCCCGTGCTCGCCGCCCTCGGCCTCGCCGTCGCGGTCCGCGCCGGACGCGCCGCCCGCACCCTCGTCCCGCTCGCCTGCGCGGCCACCGCCGCCGTGCCCTACCTGTTCCTGATCGGCTACGCGGCGCCGCGCTTCCTCCAGCCCGCCTACGCCCTGCTCGCGCTGCCCGTCGCGGACGCCCTGTGGCACCTGGTCCGCACCCCCGCCGGGCGGTGGCGGCCGGCCGCGGCGGCCCTGGTCGCGCTGGCGCTCGCCGGCCATGTGGCGGTGCAGTACACCGTCCTCGCCCGCACCGTCGACCGCAACACCGACAACCGCCGCGACTGGGCCCGCACCGCCGACGCCCTGCACCGCCTCGGGGTGCGCCCGCCCTGCCTGCTCACCGGCCACGAGGCCATCCCGCTCGGCTACTACGCGGGCTGCTCCTCCGGCAACACCGCCGGGCACAACGTGAACACCACGCGCGCCGAGGTGGAGCGCGCCGCCCGCCGGGTCCCGGTCGCCGCCGTCACCCGCCCCGGCGGCACCCCGCCCTCCTACGCCCGGACCTGGGCATCGCACCGGATCGGCGGCCTCGACGTCCGGATCGCACCGCGCCCGCGCTGACGTCCCCGCTCCGGCGACCCGGGCCCTGCGGTGTCCGGTCGGGCGCCGCGGAGGTTAAAGATCGCCTGACGGGAAACGCGAATGCAGACACCGACAGGACGAAGCGACGCAGCGCGAGAGGGAGGCAGCGATGGGCACGGACCCGATGGCCGACGACGCCTACCAGCCCACCGGGGACAACGAGGAGCAGGAGGACGCCGCGCCGCTCGACATGCAGGACGCGCTCGACGAGCGCACCTACGACGACACCCTGGACGAGGGCTACTCCCCGCCGGAGAAGCCCCTCGGGGTGAACAAGGTCGGCACCACGGCCGCCGAACAGCACGAGGGCGAGACCCTCGACGAGCGGCTCGCCCAGGAGGTGCCCGACGTCGTCCCGCCCGCCGGTGACGGCGTGGGCGACACCCCCGGCGGCGAGGGCGAGCCGATGGACCCGGAGGCGGGCGAGGCCCGCGCCGGCCGGCTGGTCGCCCCGGACGAGGGGCTGCGCACCGACACCACCCCGGAGAGCGTCGCCGACGACGTCGGCATCGACGCGGGCGCGGCCGGCGCCGAGGAGGCCGCCGTACACGTCGTCGAGGACGACACGGAGCTGCCGGACCGCTGACGTCCGCGGTCCGGCGGCTCCGGGGGAGGGTGGGTCAGGGCAGCAGCTTGTCGAGGGCCGCGGGGCCCTCGTCGGCCAGCTTGCGCCTGGCCCACTCCAGGTTGGGTTCGGTCAGGTCCCGGCCGGCCGCCAGGACCAGGTCCTCGGGTGACACGTCGGTGCCGTTGCGGGTGTGGAGCAGGGCGTCCGGGGTGGCGCGGTCCTCCTGTGCGCGGGCCCCGGACGGGCGGGAAGCTTCGGGCTGTGACGTCGTCATGATGTACGGCTCCTCGGGTCCGGATCGCGGGTTCGGTCCCGTACGCAGTCGGTCCCGAACCTCCCGCTATCACCGTAACGTCCCCGGCCGGGGGGCGCCGTGCGGAGGACGCGG
The DNA here is from genome assembly GCF_042899225.1 of Streptomyces sp. NPDC000134. Lineage (NCBI taxonomy): Bacteria > Bacillati > Actinomycetota > Actinomycetes > Kitasatosporales > Streptomycetaceae > Streptomyces > Streptomyces sp. NPDC000134. Next base: position 95,394 of record NZ_JBIAZN010000015.1, on the reverse strand, counting down.
AGCCGCCACAGGGCCCCGGAAGCCAGCCGTATCCTCCCGGCAGAACGCGGCGGGGTCTCGTCGACGGCCCGTCGCGTCCTAACCGCGGGGCGTGCCGTGCCAGCGCCAGGTGGTGCGGCGGGGGCGGCCCGGGAGGTCGGCGCGGCCGGTGGCCCACAGCAGGGCGGGCCACGGGGGCGTGTCCGCCGGGGCGTCCGGGAACAGGCGGGTCAGGACGCGGGCGCAGAGATCGGCGGGCGGGTCCCAGGGCAGGCCGAGCCCTTCGGCCAGATCGTGGGTGTGCACCAGGGTCTCCACGACGCCCATCGCGGCGAAGCCCTCGGGGTCGGAGATCCCGAAGGAGTGGTAGGCGCGCACCTCCGGGGGCGTGGTGCGCACCATGGCGGTCAGCAGCGCCCCGCTCGCCTCCAGCACCTGCAACAGGCCGGCCGGTCCCGCCGCCCGGTCGGCGTGCACGGCGTTGGCGGGGCCGCCGGGCCGGCGGCGCTCCCACACGAACGGCACCTCACCCGTCAACGGGGGCTGTTCGGGGCCCAGTTGGGCGGCGTAGGCGAACAGGTCGTCGCTGAGGTGCTCGACGGTCTCCCAGCAGTCCCACTCCAGCGAACCCGCCCTGCCGTCCCAGGCTTCGGCGGGCGCCCGCCGAAGCGCCTCGACGGCGAGCCGGACGGCCCGCCGCACATCGTCGGCGGTGACGGGGGAGGGGGCGGCGGAGGGTGAGGTCATGCGGGCAACGGTAACGCGGGCCCGGCGGGGCGGGGCCCGCGGGAGTCCCTCAGGCGACGGGCCGGTCGGCGGGGGCGTCCAGCAGGGCCTGGGCGGCGCTGAGGATCTCCGTGACGCGCAGGCCGAACGCGGCGTCGCACGGGTGCGGGCGGCCCGTGCGGGCGGCGTCGAGCAGGGCGTCGCCGGCCCGCAGCAGCGCCGACACGGCGTCCCCCGCGCTCTCCGGCAGCAGCGTCACCCCCGCCCCGCCGCGCAGCTCCACCGTGGCGCCCGCCGCCGCGGGCGGAGCCGTCAGACTGAGCGTCAGGACGCTCGACGCGCCCCGGTCGTGGTCCAGGACGACCTGGACGGTGTCCCCGGGACCGGGCACCGCCGCGGCCACGCGCCGCACGTCGCCGAGGACCGGCAGCAGGACGGACAGCGCGTGCGGGCCCACGTCCCACAGCGCCCCCTTCTCGCGCCGCCACGGTGAGCGGGCGAACGGGCTGTCACCGGTGAACACCGCCCCGAGCCACTCGGCCCGCGCCGTGAACCAGTCCTCGCGGCCCGCCTGCCCGTCGATCCACGCCTGGGTCTCGGGCTGGAACCGGCTGGTGAAGAAGACCACCGAGGCCACCCCCGTCTCCCGTACCGCGTCGGCCACGGCCCGCGCGTGCTCCGCGGTCACGGCCAGCGGCTTGTCGAGCAGCAGATGGCGGCCCGCCCGCGCCGCCCGCACCGCCAGTTCGGCCTGCGTGTCCGGGGGGAGCGCGACGGCGACGGCCTCCACGTCGTCCAGCAGGGCGTCCAGGTCGGCGTAGGCCCGGGTGCCGTGCCGGGCCGCCAGTTCCCCGGCGGCCTCCGGGCGGCGCCCCCACACGCCCACGAACTCCAGCCCCTCGTGCCGGCGCAGCGCCGGGGCGTGTGTCATGTCCGCCCACGGTCCGGTGCCGAGCAGTCCGATACGCAATGCCGCCGCCTCTCCACGAAGTGTCCTGTGTCCTCACCGGGCCACGCGCCCGGCCATGCTGCCGATCGCGCCACACGCCCGATCGCGCCGCATACCGGGCCGCATACCGGGCCGACGACCGGCCCCCGACCGGCACCGCCGTCCGGGCCACGCTCGTCTGCCCGCGTCCGGGCCGCGTCACGCCCGGCCGGTCGCAACGAGCGTGCCACAGGCCGTGCGGGACCGGTACGTCCACCTGGCCCGCGCGTGCCACGGGCCGTGCGGGACCGGCGCGTCCGCCCGCTCACCCCGCGCGTGCCGCGGGGCCGTGCGGGTCCGGCATGGTCCGTCCGTCCGCGCGTGCCACGGGCCGCACGGGCCCGGCGCATCCCGCCCGCGCGTGCCGCGGGCCGCACGGGCCCGGTGTGTCCGCCCCGCCGCGCGTACCCCGGAGGGCCGGTGGGCCGTCGGGGTTCCGGGAGGCCGGTGATTTTGCCGATCCCGGCGGGCGGGGGCGCGCCCGACAGTGGCACGGCCAGCTCATCGGCGATGCCCGGCCGCCGCGCCCGGGACGCGGCCCCACGCGTACCCGAGCCGTGTGCGGTCGACGGCCGGGCCCGTCGCCACGACAGAGAGGACGACTCGTCGTGCACTCGTACCTCCCCACCGAGCCCGCCCACCGGGCACCCAGGACCCCGCTGCGCGGAACCCGTCGGCGACTCGCCGGCGCGGCGGCGGCGATCGCCGCGGTCGTCGGGCTCACCACCCTCAGCGGACCGGGCACCGCCCAGGCCGCGGACAACCCCTACGAGCGCGGCCCGGCCCCCACCACCTCCAGCATCGAGGCGCTGCGCGGCCCGTACGCCACCTCGGAGACCAGCGTCTCCTCGCTCGGCGTCACCGGCTTCGGCGGCGGCACCATCTACTACCCGACCAGCACCAGCGACGGCACCTTCGGCGCGGTCGCGATAGCCCCCGGCTTCACCGCGTACCAGTCCTCCATGGCCTGGCTCGGCCCGCGGCTGGCCTCCCAGGGCTTCGTGGTGTTCACCATCGACACCAACACCACGCTGGACCAGCCCGACTCGCGCGGCTCGCAGCTCCTGGCCGCCCTGGACTACCTGACCGAGCGCAGCTCCGTGCGCAGCCGGATCGACAGCAGCCGGCTGGGCGTGATGGGCCACTCCATGGGCGGCGGCGGCACGCTGGAAGCCGCCAAGGACCGGCCGTCCCTCCAGGCCGCGATACCCCTCACGCCCTGGAACCTGGACAAGTCCTGGTCCGAGGTCAGAACGCCCACCCTGATCTTCGGCGCGGACGGCGACACCATCGCCCCCGTCGCCTCGCACGCCGAACCGTTCTACTCGACCCTGCCCTCCAGCACGGACCGCGCCTACCTGGAACTGAACGGCGCCACCCACTTCTCGCCGAACACGTCGAACACCACGATCGCGAAGTACAGCATTTCCTGGCTCAAGCGGTTCATCGACAACGACACCCGCTACGAGCAGTTCCTCTGCCCGCTGCCGCGGGCGAGCCTGACCATCGAGGAGTACCGCGGCAACTGCCCGCACACCTCCTGACGTTCCCGAGGCACGACCCGGCGGCGGCCCTCCTCGCGGTGGCCGCCGCCGGCGTTGTGCGGGCGCACGGCCGGGCGCCCGCGACACTGGGCGGCGGCACAGGCCGCGCCCCGCCCGTACCCGGCCAAAGCGCAGGTGACGGGGTACGGCCCGGTGGTCGGCCGGGGCGGACCAGTGGCTTCCGCCTCTGGTTACGCGAGCGTAACCTCCCGGGAATGACCGGAGAGACGATCGTTCGACCGACGATACGATGGTACGGCCGGGGCACACAGCGGCGAGCCGTCGGAACGCTCATGGACAGGCTGCGGACGCACGGCGCCGGACTGGTCGTGACCGGGGAGCCCGGTCTCGGCCGCACCTCCCTCCTGCAGTGGGCCGCCCGGTCCTTCACGGCCGGCCCCGTACTCCACCTGCGGCCCGCCCCCGCGAGACGGCCCCGGGGCGGCCCCTGTCCACGGGACCTGCTGGACCACTGGCACGCGGCGGCCGCCGACCGCCCCCTGCTGGTCTGCGCCGACGACGCGGACCAGTGGGACGAGGCGGCGCGCGCCGCCCTGGGCGCGGCGGCCGAGAAGCTGCACGCCGCCGGCCGGGTCGGCCTGCTGGTCTCCGTCGCCGGACACCGCGCCGTCGGCCCGGACCTCGCCCACCTGCCCGTCGTCCGCCTGGACCCGCTGGCGCCGCCGGAGGCCGAGGCGCTCCTCGACGACGCCACCGAGAGCTGCGCCGACCCGGCCGTCCGCGCCGAACTCCTCGCCGAGGCCGAGGGCAACCCGGCCCTGCTCCTCGCCCTGCTGCGCCGCCTGTCACCCGCCGAACTGCTCGGCCACCGCCCGCTGCCCCGGCCCCTGGCCGACGCCGGCACCCTGGCGGGCGTCGCGGGCCGCGCCCTGGCCGGGACCGACCCGGCCGCCCGGGACCTGCTGCTGACGGTGGCGGCGGCGGTCCGCGCGGCGGACGGCCAGGACACCGACGCGGCCCTGGTCCGGGAGGCCGTACGGCGACTGCGGCCGGGGCGGGCCGTGCCGTGGCCGGAGCCGCTGCCCGCGCCGCTCGCCCACGTCGAGGGCAGGCTGCGCTTCCACAGCCCGCTGGTGCGGCGCGCCGTCCTGGCCACCGCCGGCCCCGACCACCGCCGCGCCGCCCACCAGGCGCTCGCCGACACCCTGGACGCCACCGGCGGCCACCGCCTGCCCGCCCTGCTGCACCGCTCCTGGAGCCGCCCGGCCCCCGGCCTCGCCCCCGGCGCCCCGGACGGCCCGCCCGCCGACCCGGCCGCGCTCGCCGACCGCCTCGCCCGGCGGGCCGCCGACCCGGCGTCGGCCGCCTCGCACCAACTGCGGGCGACGGCGTACGTCCGGGCCGCCGAACTGGCGGGGGAGGGGCCCGAACGGGCGGAGCGGTACACGGCCGCCGCCGAGCAGGAGTTGCTCGCCGGGCGCCCGGACCGGGCCCGGCCGCTGCTCGCCGCCGCGCGGGCCTGCGCCGCGCCGCCCGCCGTGCGCGGCCGGACGGAACTGGCCAGCGGCCTGACGGAACTGCGCGACGGCCCCGTCGACGACGCCCACCAGACCCTGCTGCTGGCGGCCTCCCTGCTGGCCGGCCCCGCCCCCGCCCAGGCCGCGACCGCCGCCCTGGCCGCCGCCGACGCGGCCTGGGCGGCGGGGGACCTCCAGGCGTGTCTGGCGACCCTCGGCACCGAGCGGCGCGGCGACGCGGTGAGCGAACACCGGGTCGGGATGCGCGCGTTGCTCCAGGGCCACCTCGACAAGGCCGCCGTACCGCTCGGGCACGTGGTGGAGCGGGGCGGCACCGACGACCGGCCCGAGTCGCTGCTGCGCTCGGCGGCTGCGGCGCTGCTGCTCGGCGAGGTGGACGCGGCCCGCCGCGCCGGCTCCCGCGCCCTGGCCGCCGCCCGGCACCACGGCTCGGCCGCGCTGGTCCCGCAGGCCCTGGAGTACCTCGCCTACGCCGAACTCCGCGCCGGGCGGCACGCCCAGGCCCGCGCCCACGCCGAGGAAGGGCTGCGCACCGCGTCCCGCGCCGGGCAGCGCAACACCGCCGCCCTGCACCAGGCGATCCTCGCCCTGGCCGCGTCGATCGAGGAGGCGCCGGCCGTCGTCGCCCGGCATGTGACGGCCGCGCTGGCCACCGCCCGGCGGCACGGACTGGCCCAGGCCGCCACCCTCGCCGAGTGGGCCCTGGCCCGCGCCGACCTGGGACGCGGCCGGCCCCACGACGCCGCCGACCGGCTCGGCCTGCTGGTGCTGCCCGGACCCCGGCGCGGCCACTTCGCGGTGTGGCGGCTGGCGGTGCCCTGCTTCGTGGAGGCCGCGGTGCCCGCCGGACGGTACGAGGACGCCCGTACGGTCCTCGCGGACTTCGCCGACTGGGCGGCGTTCGGCGCCGATCCGCAGGCCGCCGCCCAACTGGCCCGCTGCCGCGCCCTGCTGGCCCCGCCCGAGCACGCCGACGGACTGTACCGGCACGCCCTGGCGCTGCACGACGAGACCGGCGGCGGCGAGTTCGAGGGCGCCCGCACCGCCCTGCTGTACGGCAAGTGGCTGCGCCGGCGCCGCCGTCCCAAGGAGGCCCGGGACCGCCTGGGCGGCGCCCTCGCCGGGTTCGAACGCTGCGGAGCCGGCATCTGGGCCGAGCAGACCCGCGGCGAACTCCGCGCGATCGGCGCCGCCTCCAACGGCCGTGGCACCGGCACCGGAGCGCTGACCCGGCTCACCCCGCAGCAGCAGCGCATCGCCCGGTACGTCGCCGAGGGCGCCACCAACCGCGAGGTCGCCCTCACCCTCGCCGTCAGCACCCGCACGGTCGACTACCACCTGCGGAAGGTCTTCGCGACCCTCGGCGTCCGCTCCCGCGTGGAGCTGGCCCGCATGGTCGAGGAGTCCCTGCGGGCCACCGCACAGCCGTAGCCGACGACGACACCTCCCGGCCGGAGGCGTCCGCTCCCCGCGCCGAGCCGGTGGCCCGCACGGCCGAGCAGTCCTTGCGGGCCACCGCACGGCCGTGGCCCACGAGGGCGTCTCCCGGCCCGCGCCCCCTGGGCCCCGGCTCCGGGTCGGGGCCCGCGTGGTCGAGCCGTCCCCGCGGGTCACCGCACAGCCGTGGCTCACGACGGCACCTCCCGGCCGGCGGCCCCGTCCGCGCCGGATTTGCGGTGCGGCCCGGTTCGAGACCCAATTTTGACAGCACAGCCCTAGGGACCGACCGGACGGTATGCCATCCTTCGGGCAAGGACGAGTCAGCGGACAGTCACGCGTCCGGGCACCGGCCCGGTGCGGGCCGCCGCTGGAAGCCCGAGCCCGGGGGAGGACCGCCATGCAGCACGCCGTACGGTCACGAGGAGCGATCCGCAGCGCGCCCACGCCCGTGCCGCGCCCGCGGACCCGGCGCGTCACGTCGCTGATCGACGCCGACGCGCTGCGCGTCCTGCACCGGGCCGCCCGGGTCCTCCTCGACGACCTGCCCGACCTCACCGACCGGCTGGTCGCCGTGCTCCAGGAACAGGAGCCCGCCTACCGCGCCGCCATGGCCGGCGACCCCACCGCCACCTGGCAGGAGGCCCACCGCTCGCTGCGGCACAGCGTCCACTCGCTGCTCGACCCGCGCAGCGCCCGCGACGCGGCCCGCCGCTGCTCCTGGCGGATCGGCGCCACCCGCGCCGAACAGGGCCTGCCACTGGACGCCCTGCTGCACGCCTACCGCCTGGGCGGTTCCCTGGTCTGGCAGCGCCTGGTCGAGGAGACCTCGCGGGCGGCCCCCGAGGACGTCCGGCTGCTGGTGCACGTGGCGGCCGACGTGTGGAACTTCGTCGACGAGCACTGCACCCTCGTCGCCGACGCCTACCGCCAGGTCGAGTGGCAGGTCAACCGGCGCCGCGAGAACCGCGCCCGGTTGCTGGCCGCCGCCCTCCTCGACGGCAGCAGCCGCATCGCCGACCTGCCCGAGACCGCCCAGGCCCTCGACCTGCCCGAACACGGCCGGTACGTGGTCGTCGCCGTCGCGGCCGGACACCCCGCCCGGTGCGCCGTCGCCCGCGCCTCGGCCGTACCCGACGGCTGGCGCGTGCACTGGCACGCCGGGGTGGACGTCGACCACGGCATCGTCCTCGTCGGCGACGAGGGCCTGCCCGAACCGGCCCCCCGCCCCGCCGACCTGGCCCAGGGCGTCCGGATCGGCGTCGGCAGCCCCGTCGAGGGACTCGCCGCCGTCGGCGACGCCCGCCGCCTGGCCGACACCGCCCTGAGCATCTGTCCCGCCTCCGGCGGCACCGTCCGCCTCGCCGACCACCTGCCCGCCGCCCTGGTCGTCTCCAGCCCCGAACTCGGCCGGTCCCTGGCCGAGCGGGTCCTCGGCCCGCTGCTGCGCCTGGAACCCGGCGACCGGGACGTCCTCCTGGACACCCTCACCACCTGGCTGGCCTGCGACGGCTCCGCGCAGCGCGCCGGCGAACAGCTCTACTGCCACCGCAACACCGTCCTCAACCGGCTGCGCCGCTGCGAGCAGCTCACCGGCCGCTCCCTGGCCCGGCCCGCCGACGTCGTCGAGGTCAGCCTCGCCCTCACCGCCCACCGCCTGCTCCCCGGCTGAGCCGCCCGGCGAAGGGCCCTGGGCGTCCGCACAGAGTCACCCGGCCCGGACTGGGACGCCGCAGCGACCCCGCCCCGGGTGCTGTACCGGCCGGTGACGCCCGTGCTGTCGTGAGCGCGCGTTCCTCCCCGAACGCCTGATCCGCACCTGCGCACCACAGCACCTGTGAACGCCCCCGTACCGTGCCGGTTCGCCCCGGCACGGCTCCAAGGAGCCGCGATGCCCGAAGCACCACCGGACGAGGCGCCCGCGCTGCACGTCGAGGAGATCGACGTGACGTACGGCCGTGCCCTGTCCGCCCTCCGTTCCGTGTCGCTGACCGTTCCGCACGGCGGCGTCGTCGCCCTGCTCGGTGCCAACGGCGCCGGCAAGACGACACTGCTGCGGGCCGTCTCCGGCACGCTGCGCCTGCACCGCGGCGCCGTCACCGCGGGCCGCATCCGCTACGGCGGCACCGTCCTCGACGGCCGGGACCCGGTGGCGGCCGTCCGCGCCGGGGTGGTCCAGGTGCCCGAGGGCAGGCGGGTGTTCGCCGGGCTCACCGTCGACGAGAACCTGCGCACCGGGGGACTCGGGCTCTCCCGGCGCGCTCCCGCCCAGGTCCGCGAGGCCCGGGACCGCGTCCTCACCCTCTTCCCGCGGCTCGCCGAACGCCACCGCCAGGCCGCCGGCCTGCTCTCCGGCGGCGAGCAGCAGATGCTCGCCATCGGCCGCGCCCTGATGGCCGCCCCGCGCCTGCTGCTGCTGGACGAGCCCTCCCTCGGGCTCGCCCCCCTGATGGTCGAGCGCATCGCCGAGGTGGTCCGCGAGATCAACGCCCAGGGCACCGCCGTCCTGCTGGTCGAGCAGAACGCCGGCATGGCCCTGTCGCTCGCCGACCACGCCCACGTCCTGGAGGTCGGCGAGGTCAGGCTCTCCGGCCCGGCGGCCGAACTCGCGCGCACCGACGCCGTACGCCGCCTCTACCTCGGTGAGACCGCCGACGGTCAGGGGGCCGCGTGACCTCCCGCACCGACGCGCCGCCGCCGCTGGAGGTCCGGGAGGTGACCGTGCGCTTCGCCGGCCTCACCGCGCTGGACGACGTCTCCTTCACCGTCGCCCCCCGCACCGTGCACGCCGTCATCGGCCCCAACGGCGCGGGCAAGTCCACCTGCTTCAACGTCCTGTCGGGGCTGTACCGGCCCGTCTCCGGCACCGTACGGCTCGGCGGGCAGGAGCTGACCCGGCTTGCCCCGCACCGGATCGCCGGCCTCGGCGTGGCCCGTACCTTCCAGAACATCGTCACCACCCAGGGCACGGTCGCCGACAACCTGATGCTCGGCCGGCACGCCCTGTCCCGTGCCGGGTTCGCCGCCAGCGCGCTCCGGCTGCCCCGGGCCGTGCGCGAACAGCGCGAGCACCTCGCCAAGGCCCGCGAGATCGCCGAACTCACCGGTCTCGGAGCCCTGTTCGACACCCCGGTCGCCCTGCTCTCCTACGGCGACCGCAAGCGCGTGGAACTCGCCCGCGCCCTCTGTCTGGAGCCCCGTGTGCTGCTGCTCGACGAACCCGTGGCCGGCATGAACGCCGGCGAACGGGTCCGCATGGCCGAGGTGGTCGGCGAGATACGCGCCGAACTCGGCCTCTCCGTGGTCCTCGTGGAACACGACATGGGCCTGGTGATGCGGCTCGCCGACGAGGTCACCGTCCTCGACTTCGGCCGCCGGATCGCCCACGGCACCCCCGACCAGGTCCGCCGCGACCCCGAGGTGCTGCGCGCCTATCTGGGCACCGGGGCCACCGGGAAGGACGCGGCATGACCGGCCTGATCGACAGCCTCTTCAACGGCCTGGCCCTCGGCTCGGTCTACGCCCTGATCGCCCTCGGCTTCGTCACCATCTTCAAGGCGTCCGGCGTGCTCAGCTTCACCCACGGCTCGCTGCTGCTGCTCGGCGGCTACCTGATCGCCCTCCTCCACGACGAGCTGGGCTTCGCCGGGGCGCTGGCCCTCGCGGTCCTCGTGACGGCCGCCGTCGCCGGGCTGGTGGACCGGGTGATCCTGCAGCGGATCGGCGCCGACCCGCACGCCGCCCATGTGGCCACCATCGCCACCATCGGCATCGACATCGTCCTGGTCACCGACCTCGCCCGGCGCATCGGCGGCGACCTGCTCACTCTCGGCGACCCGTGGGGCGACGCGGTCACCGACATGGGACCGGCGACCGTGGCCGACAGCCGGATCGCCGCGATCATCGTCTCCACGCTGGCCATCGGCGGCGCCTTCGCCCTGTTCCGGTTCACGCCCTGGGGCCTGTCCCTGCGCGCCGCCGCCGAGGACTCCGAGGCCGCCGCCCTGATGGGCGTACGGCTGACCCGGGTGCGGATGCTCGCCTGGTGCCTGGCGGGCGCGCTGGCCGCGCTGGCCGCGGTGTTCCTCGCCGCGTTCCCGGCCCCCGGCCTGGAGCGCACCACCGGGCAGATCGCCCTGAAGGCGTTCCCCGCCGCGATCCTCGGCGGCATGGCCTCGCCCGTCGGCGCCCTGGTCGGCTCGATGGTCATCGGCCTCACCGAGGCGTTCGTCGCCGGCTACCAGAGCGACCTGCACGTCCTCGGCGAGGGCTTCGGCGACGTCGCCCCGTACGCCGTGATGGTCCTCGTCCTCCTGGTCCGCCCCGCCGGACTCTTCGCGGCGAAGGGAGCGGCCCGTGTCTGACCTCCTCAAGCGCGGCAGGCTGCTGATCCCCGTCCTCCTGCTCTGCGCGCTCCCCTTCTACCTCGACGCCTTCTGGCTGCGGATCGGCCTGTTCTCCATGGCCGCCGCCATCGGCGCCGTCGGCCTCGGCCTGCTCAGCGGCACCGCGGGCCAGCTCTCCCTCGGCCACGCCTTCTTCCTCGCCGTCGGCGCCTACGGCTACGTCTGGCTGGCCGGCGAGCCCGGACCGGGACTGCCGCCCGCCGTGGCGCTCGTCCTCGCGGTGCTGCTCGCCGGGGCGGCCGGCGGGCTGTTCAGCCCCGTCGCCGGCCGGGTCAAGGGCATCTACCTGGGCGTGGCCACCCTCGCCCTGGTCTTCCTCGGCCACCACGTCCTGCTCACCGCCGACTCCGTCACCGGCGGCTTCAACGGCCGGTCGGTGCCACCCCTGGAGGCAGGCGGCTTCGCCTTCGACCAGGGCGACGACCTCACCGTCCTGGGCGTGCCGTTCGGCGCCGAGGAACGGCTGTGGTACCTGGGCCTGGCCCTGTTCGCCCTCACCTGGTTCACCGCCCGCGGCCTGCTGCGCGGACGCCCGGGGCGGGCCCTGATCGCCCTGCGCGACAGCGAGACCGCCGCCTCCGTGATGGGCGTGCACGTGGCCCGGTACCGCTCGGCCGCGTTCGTCGTCTCCTCGATGTACGCCGGACTCGCCGGCGTCCTGCTCGCCCTCGCCTTCCGGCGCGTGGTGCCCGACTACTTCTCCCTCGCCCTGTCCGTCGACTACCTCGCCATGATCGTCATCGGCGGGCTCGGCTCCGTCGCCGGGGCCACCGCGGGCGCCGTCTTCGTCACCGCGCTGCCGCTGCTGATGACCCGCTACGCCGACCAGTTGCCGCTGGTCGCGGCGCCCGGCAGCGGGGACGGCTCGCTCGGCCCGACCGAGGCCGCCCGCTATCTGTACGGCGCCGCGATCGTGGTGATCCTGCTGTTCGCGCCGGACGGCCTGACGGGCCTGGCCCGCCGCGTCCGCGCCCGCCTCGCCCGCCGGAGGCCGCCCGCCTCGGCCCCCTCCGACCCCGGGGCCGCGCCCCGGACCCCCGCCACCACCGTACGAGCCAAGGAGCACACCCCGTGAACGTCACGCACCGCAGGCCCCGCACCACCAAGATCGCCCTGGCCGCGGCCGTCGCCGCCGTGCTGCTCGCGGGCACGGCCTGCAGCTCCAAGGCCGACGGCGACGACGCGGAAGGCGGCGCCGACGGCGTCAAGGCCGGACCCGGAGTCAGCGCCGGGACCATCAAGCTGGGCGCCCTCACCGACCTCACCGGCCCCTACGCCACCCTCGGCAAGTCCATCGTGCAGGCCCAGCAGATGTGGGCCGACGAGGTCAACGCCAAGGGCGGCATCTGCGACCGCAAGGTCGAGATCGTCGTCAAGGACCACGGCTACGACGTGCAGAAGGCGGTCACCGCCTACGCCGACATCTCCGCCGACGTGCTCGCCCTGCCCCAGGTCATCGGCTCGCCCGTGGTCTCCGCGCTGCTCGACGACATCCAGCGGGACAAGGTGCTGACCTTCCCGCAGGCGTGGGCCGCCTCGCTGCTCGGCAAGGACGCCGTCCAGGTCCTCGGCACCACCTACGACCTGGACATGATCGCCGCCGTCGACTTCCTCACCCGTACCGAGAAGGTCGCCAAGGGCGACACCATCGGGCACGTCTACTTCGAGGGCGACTACGGCGCCAACGCCCTGGAGGGCTCGGAGTGGGCCGCGAAGAAGGCGGGCCTGAAGGTCGCCGGGCAGAAGATCAAGGCCACCGACACCGACCTGTCCGCCCAGGTCTCGGCGCTGCGCAAGGCCGGGGTGAAGGCCGTCCTGATCAGCGCCGGCCCCGCCCAGACCGCCTCCCTCGCCGGTGTCGCGGCGTCCCGCGGGCTGACGGTGCCGATCGTCTCCAGCGCCCCGGGCTACGCCCCGCAGCTCATGAAGACCCCGGCGGCGAAGGCGCTGGAGGCCATGGTGCACGTGGTCAGCGCCGCTCCCGCGGTCAGCTCCGACCTGCCGGGCGTGCAGAAGATGGTCGCCGCCTACGGCAAGAAGTACCCCGGCTCCCCGGTCGACTCCGGTGTGCTCTCCGGGTACAACGCGGCCCAACTGCTGGGCGCCGACCTGAAGAAGGCGTGCGAGGGCGGCAGCCTCACCCGTGAGGCCGTCGTCAAGGCGCACCGCTCGCAGACGAACGCCGACACCGGCCTCGGCACGCCGCAGAACTTCAGCGACGTGTCCCAGCCCGCCAGCCGGTCCACCTATGTGCTCAAGCCCGACGCGAAGGCCGTCGGCGGCATCGTGAACGTCGAGGACGCCCACGAGGCACCGGGCATCGAGGAGTACCTGTCCTCCCGCGGCTGACGGGGTGACGGCCGGTCCGGTCCGCGCCGGGGAACGCGGACCGGACCGGCCGCGCGGGGCTCAACGGCCTTGTCAAGAACACTGGTTACGGAAGGTGCCGACTCCCTAGGATGTACTGTCGGATGCCAAGCGGGCACCGTACGGGACTGGGGGGAAGATGCAGGCCGACAAGCCGCTGTCCACGGAGATCAACGCCAATGTGCCGACAGCCGCTCGGATGTACGACTACTACCTCGGCGGCAAGGACAACTACGCGGCCGACCGCGCCGCCGTCGAGGAACTCGACAAGGTCGTCCCGAGCACCCGCCGGCTGGCCCTGAACAACCGGCGCTTCCTCCAGCGGGTGGTGCGCACCCTCGCCCAGGAGTACGGCGTCCGGCAGTTCCTGGACCACGGTTCCGGCCTGCCCACCCAGGAGAACGTGCACCAGACAGCGCAGCGCGTCGCGCCCGACGCCCGCGTGGTCTACGTCGACAACGATCCGATGGTGCTGGTGCACGGCCGGGCGCTGCTGGAGCAGAACGAGAACACCGCGGTCATCCACGCGGACATGCGGGCGACCGAGGAGATCTTCTCGCACCCCGAGACCCTGCGCCTGATCGACCTGTCCCAGCCGGTCGCCGTGCTGTTCAACTCGGTCTTCCACTGCATCCCGGACAGCGACACCGACGGCCCCCTCGCGGTGGTGCGCCGGGTCACCGAGCGACTGGCGCCCGGCAGTTACGCGGTGATGTGCCAGTTGGTCAGCGAGGACGCCGAGGTCCGCGAGCGCGTCACCGCCTTCATGGACCAGGCCACCCAGGGGCACTGGGGCCGGGTGCGCGAGCAGAAGGACGTCGAGGCGTGGTTCGAGGGCATGGAGATCCTCGAACCCGGTCTGGTGGAGGTCTCCACCTGGCGTCCGGACACCGAGGTCGCGCCGCGTCAGCTCACCCAGGAGTGGGTCGAGTTCGGCGGCGTGGGCCGCATCGTCCGCTGATCCCGGCGGACGGACGGACCGGCCTCGGCCCGGGGGCCCGGAAGAGCCCGGGGAGCGCTCACTTCGCGGAGTAGCGCTCCTCGGCCGTGCGGCGCAGCAGCTCCAGCGACGCGCGGGGGGTCAGCGCCTCGTCGGCCAGCCGGTCCAGCGCCACCCGGTACTCCTCGGTCTCGTCCCGGTCCTCCAGGAAGTTGGCGCTGCGGATGTGCTCCAGGTAGACCACGTCGGGCAGGTCGGCGCCGCCGAACCGCAGATAGGTGATCGGGAAGCTCGGCGCCGACGCGTTGGTCACGTCCAGCGGCACGATCTGCAGGGTGACGTTGGGCCGCACGGCCATCTTCGTCAGATACCGGAGCTGCTCGCGCATGACGCCGGGGCTGCCCAGCACCCGCAGCAGCACGGACTCGTCGATGACCGCCCACAACTGGGGCGCCTGCGCCCGGGTCAGCAACTCGGTGCGCCGCGTGCGCAGTTCCACGCGCCGCTCCACCTCGTGGCCCGGCGCGTTGCGCAGGCCGCGCTCCACCACGGCGCGGGCGTAGTCAGGCGTCTGGAGCAGACCGGGGACGTACTGGATCTCGAAGGTGCGGATCGTCATGGCGGCTTCCTGAAGGCCGACCAGCCGGTCGAACCACTCGGGCATCAGCCGCTTGTCGTACCGCTGCCACCAGCCCGGCTCACCGGCCCGGCGCAGCAGCTTGAGCAGGACCTGCGCCTCGTAGTCGTCGGTGCCGTACAGCGTCAGCAGGGCCCGGACGTCCGCCTCGGCCGGGGGCCTGCGGCCCTTGCCGGCCTCGATCCGGGAGAGCTTGGCGGCGCTGAACCCCAGCTCGCGCGCCGCGTGGTCCTGCGACATGCGGGCGTCCTCGCGGAAGCCGGCCAACTGGACGCCGACCAGCATCTTCAGCAGGGTCGGGGCCGGCTCGGACCGGTCCAGGTAGGGCTCGAGACGGGAGAGGCGATGCGACGACGCGGCGGACATCCTGACTCCCAGCAGACCGGCAGAGTTGAGAAAACAGACTATCGCATCCGACCGGTCCGCATCGCATCAGGCCGTCGAGGAGCGGCGGTCGGACACGACCTGGTTTGGCCGCGTCCGACCGCCGACCCGCCGTCGCGTCGTCGCCGGGGACCGGTCCTACAGCAGGTGGTCGAACTCGCCGTCCTTCACCCCGGCCAGGAAGGCGGCCACCTCCGCGGGGGTGTAGACGAGCGCCGGACCGTCCGGGTCGCGGGAGTTGCGCATCGCTATGCCGCCCTCCACGGGGGCGACCTCGACGCAGTTGCCCTCGGCGTTGCTGTGCCGGCTCTTGATCCAGCAGGCGTCCAGTGAACTCGCCTGCACTCCGTTCCGCGCTGTTGGCACCGCTGTCTCCTTGGTGATTCGGGGGGGAGCTGACGGCGACTCGTCGCCCGTACGTGTTCCGGTCGATTTTTCGTGCAATTCCTCGTGCAATTGCACGCGAGTGCTGTCAGGATGAATAATAGCCGAGGCGTCAACCCCCTTGTTCCGCCCGGCAACTGACGTTCCATCAGGGAGATGCCGTGCCGTCACCCGCGCACCGACCGCTCCGGTCGCCCGCCGACCCCACCTGACCCCGACTGCCCGCGGAAAGGCCCCACGCCATGCGCACCGCTCCGACACCGCAGTTGAGCACCGAGCGCACCGACTCCCACCCGCAGTTGACCCGGTCCACGCCCCTCACCGGGCTCGACGAGGTCCCCTGGGCCGAGATCCAGGACTCCCGCGGCAGCGCCGCCGCCGTCCCGGTCCTGCTCGACCGGATCGCCCGGGGCGACGCGGAGACCGCCCGCGCCGCCCTCGGCGAACTGCGCCGACGCGTCTGCCAGTACGGCTTCGTCGTCGAGCAGGCGACCGCCGCCACCGTCCCGTTCCTGTGGGAGCTGGCGCAGCGGCCCCAGGTGACCTGCCGCGCGCAGATCATCGAACTGCTGGGGAACATCGCCGGTGCCCGGCAGTGGGAGAGCACCGCGGCCGTCTACCCCAAGCTGCTCAACCGCCGCGAGAACCCCGTGGTCTGGGAGCGCGCGGCCCGCCGGGCGGTCCGGGCGCGCCGGGAGGCGATCGAGCGGTTGATGGCCGAGGACGACACCGAGATCACCCGGGCCACCGCCGAACTGGCCCGCAGGCTCGGCGAGTAGACCACACCCGGGGGAAGCGGACCCGCGCCCTTCACGGGGGTGAGGGCGCGGGTCTCCCCGCGTACCCCCGCAGTCCACGCGTACCTCCCCGGTTCCATGCGTACCTCTCCGGTTCCATGCGTCACTCCTGGCCGAACGGGTAAGAAAGCGCTTGCCCCGATCCGGCAACACAGGAGGACCGCCACGCATGGCGTCGTCGCTGGAAAGACCGCTCGACCACCGCTACCGCGGCGAGCACCCGATACGCACCCTCGTCTACCTGCTCCGCGCCGACCGGCACCGCCTGGCCGGCGCGGTCGTCGTCTTCACGGTGAAGCACAGCCCCGTCTGGCTGCTGCCGCTGATCACCGCGTCCATCATCGACACCGTCGTCCAGCACCGGCCGATCGCCCACCTGTGGACCAGCACCGGCGTCATCATGTTCATCCTGCTGGTCAACTACCCCCTGCACCTGCTCTACGTCCGCCTGCTGTACGGCAGCGTCCGCCGGATGGGCACCGCCCTGCGCTCCGCGCTCTGCACCCGGATGCAGCAGCTCTCCGTCGGCTACCACTCCCGGGTCAGCGCCGGCGTGCTCCAGGCCAAGGTCGTCCGGGACGTGGAGACGGTCGAGCAGATGGTGCAGCAGACCGCGGAGACCGGGCTCGGCGCCCTCACCGTGCTCGCCGGCGGCCTGGTCATCATCGGCGTGCGCACCCCCGAGTTCCTGCCGGTCTTCCTCGTCGTCGTGCCCGCCGCCGCCCTGCTGGTGGCCCGGCTCCGGGCCCGGCTGCGCGCCCACAACGAGCACTTCCGCCACGAGGTCGAGACCCTGTCCTCCCGGGTGACGGAGATGACCCGGCTGATCCCGGTCACCCGCGCCCACGGACTGGAGCGCAAGGCGCTGCGCCGCATGGACGGCACCCTGGACCGCCTGCTGACCTCCGCGCTCCGCCTGGATCTGGTCAACGGCCGCTTCGGCTCACTGGCCTGGGTGGTCCTCAACGTGGTCGGCGTGTGCGTCCTCGCGGGCGCCGCGCTGGTCTCGTACTACGGCGTGTGGGGCGTCAGCGCCGGTGACGTCGTCATGCTGAGCGCCTTCCTGACCACCCTCACCAACTCCACGACCACGCTGGCGAGCCTGGCCCCGGTCATCACCAAGGGCCTGGAGTCCGTCCGCTCGGTCGGCGAGGTGCTCCAGGCCCCCGAGCTGGAGGACAACGAGGGCAAGGCCGAACTGACCTCGCTGCGCGGCGCCGTCACCTTCGAGCACGTCGGCCACCGCTTCGAGGGGGACGAGCGGCCGGCCGTCGAGGACTTCACCCTCGCCGTCGCCCCCGGCGAGACCATCGCCCTGGTGGGCGCGTCCGGCGCCGGGAAGTCCACCGTCCTCAACCTCGTGATCGGCTTCCTGCGCCCCACCTCGGGGAGGCTGCTGCTCGACGGCACCGATATGAGCACCCTCGACCTGCGCACCTACCGGCGGTTCGTGTCGGTGGTGCCGCAGGAGTCGATCCTCTTCGACGGCACGGTCCGGGAGAACGTCGCCTACGGGATGGACGACGCCGGCGAGGAGGCGGTGCGCGCGGCGCTGCGGGACGCCAACGCGCTGGAGTTCGTCGACCGCCTGCCGCAGGGCCTGGACACCCTGGTCGGGGAGCGCGGTGCCCGGCTCTCCGGCGGGCAGCGTCAACGCCTGGCCATCGCCCGCGCGCTGATCCGGGACCCCCGGGTGCTGATCCTGGACGAGGCGACCTCGGCGCTGGACACCCGGTCCGAGGCGCTGGTCCAGCAGGCGCTCGCCCAGTTGCTGCGCGGACGCACCACGTTCGTCGTGGCGCACCGCCTGTCCACCGTGCGGGGCGCGGACCGGATCGTGGTGATGGGGGAGGGCCGTGTGCTGGAGACCGGCACCCACGAGGAACTCCTCGCCCGGGGCGGGGCGTACACCGCGCTGCACGGCGGTCAGGCCGCCTGACCCCCGGCGTCCGGTGCGGGCCCCGCCGCCACGGGGCCCGTCAGACGGTGCTGCTGCGCCGGGCGCGGCGGACGCAGCCCGTGTCGTGGCCGGTGCCGCAACTGGTCCACCAGCGCTCGCAGCAGGCGGTGTCCAGTTCCGCGCGGACCACCGCCTCGTCGGCCCGGTGCGCGGGCCGCGGGCGCCCGGCGGGGCGGCCGGCCGCGCGGCGCTCGTCGGCGAGCACGGTCTCCCGGACGACGGCGATCACCGGGACCAGGCTGGCGGCACCGAACAGCGCGGCGGCCCACGGCGGTCCGAAGCGCAGTTCCAGGACCGCCGTCCAGGCCAGTTGGGCACTGGTGGCGAGGTAGAGGGCGCAGAGCAGACAACTGGATCGCGTCATCGGGAACACCGTTCGTCCGGAGGACCTTGCACGCTGCTCAACGGCCGGGGCGGCTCCGGGAAGCGGGGCGAGGCATTCCTTTTCGGCCACACTCCTGTTCGTTCACGCTGGTGATGGGTGATTAAGCGAAGAAATCCGGTCAATCGAGGAAGGCGGTGTGCAAGGGGCGAATGTTTCGGTCGAGTCCGGGCAGGCGCAGTGAAAACCGAGAGAGGGGCGCTACGTGCTCGTACCGGACCCGAAGGTCGTCAGGAAGCTGCTGACGCGCTACGCGTCGCTGCGGATCGCTCAGGCTGAGCGGGAGACTCCGGCGACGGCGCGTGAGCTGGCCGACGTCAGCTACACGCTCTGCGTGATGATGGGCAAGACCGGCATCCAGGAAGCGGTGGCAGCGGCGGACGCCCTGCTCGCCGGGTCCCGCGCCAGGGCCACCGCCGCCGCGGCGGCCGGACGCGACGGTGAGAAGGACCTGTCACTGGCCGTGTGACGCCATCGCCGGCGCGGTCCGCCGAGGCGGCCGGCGTCACGCCGCACGACAGGCGTGGTGCCGCCCACCCGGCGGACCGTCCGGCGGACCGTCCGGCTGTCCATGGCTGGCGGTAATCCGTCGGAAGCTGTCGTTTCCGCCTCTGGGCGATCTCGCGGGTGCTTCCTAGCGTGGGGGTGTCGACATCCACCGACCCGCCGCGCATCCCGGAGCCCCGCACGATGACCAAGCTGCTGCTGTCCCTCCACGTCCTGGCCGCCGTCGTCGCGGTGGGGCCCGTCACCGTCGCGGCGAGCATGTTCCCGCCGGCGGTCCGGCGCGCGGGTGCGGGGGAGCCGGGGACGGTACGGCTGCTGCACCGGATCTGCCGCGTCTACGCGGGTGCCGGGATCGCCGTGCCGCTGCTCGGTCTCGCCACCGCCTCGGCGATGGGCGTGCTGGGCGACGCCTGGCTGACCGCCTCGATCGCGCTGACCGCCGCCGCGGCCGGCGTCCTGGCCGTCGCCGTGCTGCCCCGCCAGGAGGAACTGGTGGAGCGACTGGACGGCGGGGAGGCGGTCGAGCGCGCTGCCACCGTGCGACTGGCCATGCTCACCGGGGTGTTCAACCTGCTGTGGGCCACCGTCACGGTCCTGATGATCGTCCGGCCGGGCTCCACGACCGGTGCGTGAGACCGGTCGTCTCATCGGGGTAACGCGTACCGGCGGACGGACGGACGCCTAGACTGACCGGTCGCGCCTGAATCACAGGGGCGGACCACACGAAAGGCACGTTGACGGGTGTTCCAGGATTCCCCCATCTACGACCGACTCGTCGCCGAGCGCGGCGACGTCCCCGCGCTGGTGCGCGGGGAGGCCGAACGCCTGCACAGGGAACTGGAGGTCGTCATGCGCCCCCTGCGCTCGCCCGGCGCACGCCCCCCGGCGCACGGCAACAACTGGCAGCGCACCGCCGCCATGCTGCCGGGCCCGCGCCCCAACTGACCGCCCGCCGGGCGCCGTCAGGGCACGGCCGCGCCGGCGCCGTCCGCGTGCGCCGCCTCCCCGGGCCCCGGCCGAGCCAGCCACTCGGCGATGGTCCGGGCGATCGGCTGACCGGTGTCCACCTCGACGAACCCGAACTGCCCGGACTGGTTGCACTCCAGGAACCACCACGTCCCGTCCGCGTCCTCGGCGAAGTCGAACGCCCCGTACGCCAGCCCCGCCTCGCGGAGGTAGGCGCGCACGCCCGCCGCGACGCGCGGGGGCACCTCGGCGGGGCGCCACGGCTCGGGCGACTCGGCGAAGCGCACGTCCACCTCGTCCGGGTCCGCCCCGGCGGGCGTCGCCTTCCGGGCGGCCAGCAGCCGGTCGCCCACCGCGGTGAGCCGGAGGTCGGCCCGCTTGGCGACCCGGTGCTGGAGCAGCGTCGGCCCGTAGGCGACGGCCGAGAAGTCGGTCTCCGGCGGCACCCGGCTGGTCGGCACCGCCCGCGGCGGGTCCTGCGGATGCGTGCCCGACACCGGCTTGACGACCAGGTCGGGATAGCGCTGCGCGAACTCCCGCGCCGCCCGCGGGAACGTCGTGATCAGCGTGGCCGGCACCGGCAGGGCGCAGTCCTGGGCGAGCCGGAGCTGCCAGGGCTTGTACCGGGCCCGGCGGGCCGCGTCCGGATGGTTCATCCACCGCGCGGGCGACCCGCGCAGCATCCCGTACAGCGCCTGTCCGGACTCCTCCGCCAGCCACGCGGACGGCTGCGCCGCGCGGGCGGCCGGCACCCCCGGCCGGCGCACCCACACCGACCGCAGCCCGCCGATGCTCACCAGCCGCCCGCCCGCCGAGAGATGGCCGCGGAACGAGCCGTGGACGAACTCCCCCGAGAGGGCCACCGAATCGGTCAGGTCGGCCGGGTCCAGCCGCACCACCGGAACACCCGACTCGTGCAGCCGCACCACCACCATGTCGGCGGTGACGTCCTCTTCACAGGTCAGGATCAACACGGTCATCGGGGACGGCCCGTGTTCAGTCGTCGAAATGGGTCTTCGAGCCCGCGGTCGAGGTCGTGGTCCCCAGTTCCCTCAGCAGCGCGTGGTCGCGGGCGGCCACCCGTCCGTCGAGGAGCACGTTCACCTGCAGCCCGCAGTCGTAGACATACGGAGCGGCGCTTGCCGGTTCCACTGCCGGACGTGCGTAGTCGAGCGCGAACGGTTGCATCGTCTCTCCCTCGTCGGTGCTAGCCGATCAAGCGATGGGCCGGCTGCGCCGTCGCCTGGTCCGCCGACTTCCTTCGGCTTCCAAGGACTTATACGAATCGAACGAGTGGATGGTTTCCTTACGCTCCGTCATCACGGCGCCGGTTCCCGCTCCGCCTTGCGGAGCGTGCCGCGTCCGCGCCCGCCGAGGGAGCCGCGCGCCGAGCGCAGGGCGAGCAGGAGAACGCCTATGTCGTCCAGGTACACCGGGTCGGGCACCAGGTCGGTCGGCAGCACCAGATAGAGCACCGCGCCCCAGAACACCCAGCGCGGTCCGGTCGGCAGCCCGGCCCGGCGCAGTTCCCGCCGGGTCCGCACCAGCCGCACCAGCACGGCGACGGCCAGGGCCAGCACGATCGCCGCGAGCACCGCCGCCACGACGAACACCGCTGTGGTCGTGTCCACCGCGTCCCTCCCTCCGCTGCCGCTGCCGCGGCCGTCCGCGACGCACACGTCTCCTACTGGATTCCCGCCCCGGCCCCTTGTATGGCAGCCGGGCCGGAACGCTCATCCCCCTGACCCGTCCGAGTGGCGGCACGTGCTGGATGCACTTAGTAATGGTCACCACACAGTCGCGTGTCGCACGTCGGGGACGCAGCAGCGGCCGCACCGCCTCCCACGGAGAAGACCATGACCACTGGCTCTTCAGCACACCGTCCGAACGAGTACGCCATAGCCGCTTCCGTGGACCTTCCGTCCGCGCAGACCACCACCGTCACGGGCAACCACCCGGTGGGCCCGGTCCCGGCCGACGACATCCCGGCCGGGCCGTTCCCCGAGGAGGAGCTTCTCGACGAGGACCTCCCCGAGGAGGAACCCGCGGCCGACGGACCCGCGCCGGACCAGCGGCCGGAGCCCGCCCGCGCGGACACCGGCGAGGAGACCGCCGGGACCGGCGATCCGGCCGCCGAACTGGTGCGGACCGCCGTGGCCGACCGGCCGCTGGAGGAGGTCGTCGCCCTCATCACCGCGCTGGAGCGGTCGCCGCAGTACGCGCGGGCCACCGTCGACGCGCTCCGGGCGGCCGGCGTCAACCGGTCCGTGGAGGACGTGACCCGGCTGATCGGGCTGCTGACCCGGCCCCCGCGCCACGCCGACAGCGCGGACGAGGCGATCCGGGCCGCGGCCGAGTGCCGCTCGGTGGAGGACGTGTCCCGGCTGATGGAACTGCTGCGCCGCACCTCCCTGGAGCCGCACTGCGGCCAGGAGGCGGTACGGGCCGCCGCCACCGGCCGGCCGGTGGAGGAACTCGTGCAGCTCATCGGCCGGCTCGACCAGGAGCGCCGCGACCACCCCGACCGGCCCGGCGACCGCCTCGAACGGCCCCCGGCGGACCCCGGCGACGACCGCGGACACCCCGCGCCGGCCGCCGCCGTGCGGACCGGCCAGCTCGCCGGGGCCTTCCGGGCCGTCGGCCGCGCCCGGGGCGCGGGGGAGCGCGGCGGGGACCACCGGCCGGCCCCGCGCCGGACCGTGTCCAGGGCGGCGTCCTGGACGAGCTGGTGCGCCGTGGCCGTACTCGCCGGATGCGGCGTGGCGTTCTTCCCGCTGCGCGCCGACGGCACCGCCGCCCGCGACTACGGCGTCGCCCTCGCCCTGTCGGCGTTCTGCCTGGCGCTGGCCCTGGTGATGACCGTGCGGCCCGCCGTGCCGGTACTCGCCGCGGCCGTCGTCGGCCCCGCCGCGCTCGCCGCCGCCAAGCTGTACGCCGGCACCGCGCCCGGCTCCCGGGCGGCCCAGGTGATGGACCTCACCCTCGCCCCGGCCTGGGGCGCGGTGCCGGCCGCCGTGGCCGCGTCGCTGGCGGCGCTGACCGCGCTGTGCGTACGGGTGGCGCACCAGGCCGCCGCCGACCGGTGGACCGGCCCGGTCGCGCAGGCCGGCCGCGCCGCCGACTGAACCGCCGCCGCCCCGGTGCCCGGACCGCCGGCCCGCGGGTCCGCGGGCCGGGCAGGTGGCGGTTCAGCCGCCGAAGGTGCCGGGCGGTGCCTCGTGCGCGAGCAGCCCGGTGAGCACCCGGTCCGGCGTCAGCGGCAGTTCCCGGAACCGGACCCCGGTGGCGTGGTGGACGGCGTTGCCGACCGCCGCCGCCGAGCCGACGATGCCGATCTCACCGATCCCCTTGCTCCCCATCGGGTTGAGATGGGGATCGTCCTCCTGGAGCCAGTGCGCCTCGATGTCGGTGACGTCGGCGTGCGCGGGCACGTGGTACGAGGCGAGGTCGGACTCGGCGAAGTCGCCGAACGCCGGGTCCAGTCGGCTGCCCTCGGTCAGCGCCATGCCCAGCCCCATGGTCATGCCGCCCACGAACTGCGAGCGCGCGGTACGGGCGTTGAGGATGCGCCCCGCCGCGTAGACGCCGAGCATCCGCCGTACCCGTACCTCGCCGGTGACCGTGTCGACGGCGACCTCGGCGAAGTGCGCGCCGAAGGCGTGCCGGGAGTACCGGCTCTCGGCGTCGGCCTGCCCGGCGGTGTCCGCGTGGGCGCCGATGCCGGCCTCGGGGACGGGCCCCGGCAGCGTGGTGAGCCGGTCCGCGAGCCGGGCGCACGCCTCGTGCACGGCCCAGCCCCAGGAGGCGGTGCCGGAGGAGCCGCCGGCCAGCGGCGCGGCGGGCAGTCCGGTGCTGCCCACCTCGATGCGGACCCGGTCCAGCGGCACGCCGAGGGCGTCCGCCCCGACCTGCGCCAGGACCGTGCGGGCGCCGGTGCCGATGTCGGTGGCGTTGACCCGGACCAGGAAGGTGCCGTCGGGCAGCGCCCACGCCGACGCCTTGGACGGCGCCGCCATCACCGGGTACGTGGCCGCGGCCACGCCGGTGCCGATCAGCAGCGGACCGGCGGCGCGGGAGCGGGGGCGGGGATCGCGGGCCGCCCAGCCGAAGCGGCGGGCGCCCTCGCGCAGGCACTCGACCAGGTGCCGGCTGCTGAACGGCCGCCCGGTGTCGGGGTCGGCCGCCGGCTCGTTGCGCACCCGCAGCTCCACCGGGTCGACGCCCAGTTCCGAGGCCAGCTCGTCCATCGCCGACTCCAGGGCGTACATGCCGGGCGACTCGCCGGGGGCGCGCATCCAGGACGGCGTGGGCACGTCCAGGCGGACCACGCGGTGGGCGCTGCGCAGGTGCGGCGCCGCGTACATCACCCGCGCGGGCACCGCCGCCTGTTCCACGAACTCCTTGATGCGGGAGGAGTGCGTGGTCACCTCGTGCGAGAGGGCGGCCAGCCCGCCGTCCCGGCCGGCGCCGAGCCGCAACCGGTGCACGGTCGGCGCCCGGTGCCCGACCACGGCGGGCAGTCGGCGGCGGGGGAACGCCACGGTGACCGTCCGGCCGGTGTGCCGGGCCGCCATCGCGGCCAGCACCACGTCCGGGCGGGGCGTGCCCTTGGAGCCGAACCCGCCGCCCACGTGCTCGGCGCTCACCGAGATCCGCTCCTCCGGCAGCTCGAACATCTGGGCGAGGGCGGTGCGGACCGCGCCGGTGCCCTGGCTGGAGGTGTGCACCACCAGATGGCCGTCGTCCCACCGCGCGGTGCTCGCGTGCGGCTCCATCGGGTGGTTGTGCAGCGGCGGCACCCGGTACTCCACATCGACGCGCACCTCGGCGGCGGCGAACGCCGCGTCCGGATCGCCGTGCTCCCGCACCGCCGGGTACCCGCCGTTCGCGTTCTCGGGGGTGTACGCGTCCGGGTGCGACGCGGTGAGCGTCACGTCGTGCGGCTCGGCGTCGTACGTGACCCGGACGGCGTCGGCGCCCTCCCGGGCCGCCTCCAGGGACTCGGCGACCACCAGCGCCACGAACCAGCCGCGGTGCGGCACCCGGGGGTTTTGCAGCACCGCCAGCACCGGGTCGTCCGGTTCGGCGAGGCGGGGGGCGTTCTCGTGGGTCAGCACCGCGAGCACGCCGGGCAGCGCCAGCGCGGGCCCGGCGTCCACGGCGGTCACCCGGCCCCGGGCGACGGTGGCGGGCACCGGCCAGGCGTGGGCGCGGCCGGGCCCGTCGTACTCGGCGGCGTACCGGGCGGTGCCGGTGACCTTCTCCCGGCCCTCCCGGCGCTCGGCCGGAGCGCCCAGGACGGTCTCGGTGCCGGTGGTGCCAGTCATGGTCTCCTCCTCGTGGACGCCGGTTCAGATCGGGGAGACCGGCGCCAGTCGGCCCAGCACGTCCAGGGCCAGGCGCCGGGCCAGCGGCACCTTGTAGGCGTTCTCGCCCAGCGGTTCGGCGGCGGCCAGCTCCAGGTCGACGGCGTGCTCGAACGCCGCCGCGGTGGGCGCGACGCCCCGCAGCGCGTCCTCCGCCCGCCGGGCCCGCCACGGGCGGTGGGCCAGCGCCCCGAAGGCGAGGCCGACCCGGTCCACCACCCCGCCCGAGCAGTGCAGCACGGCGGCGACGGAGGCGAGCGCGAAGGCGTACGAGGCCCGGTCCCGGGCCTTGCGGTACACCGACGGCAGCCCGGCGGTCGCGGCCGGCAGCAGCACCCCGGTGATCAGCTCGCCGGGGCGGATCTCGGTGTCCCGCTCCGGGCGCGTCCCGGGCAGCCGGTGGAACTCGGCGGCGGGCACGCTCCGGCCGCCCTCGGGCCCGTACAGCTCGACGCGGGCGTCCAGCGCGGCGAGCGCCACCGCCATGTCCGAGGGGTGGGTGGCGACGCAGTGCGGGGAGTGGCCGAGCACGGCGTGGTCGCGGTGGACGCCCCGCAGCGCGCCGCAGCCGGTGCCCGGCTCGCGTTTGTTGCAGGGCTTGGAGACGTCCTGGAAGTAGGGGCAGCGGGTGCGCTGGAGCAGGTTGCCGCCGGTGGTGGCGGCGTTGCGCAACTGCCCGGAGGCGCCCGCCAGCAGCGCCTGCGACAGCGCGGGGTAGCGGTCGCGGACGGCCGGATGGGCGGCGAGGTCGCTGTTGCGGACCATCGCCCCGACCCGGAGCGAGCCGTCCGGCAGCGGCTCCACCGAGTCCAGCGGGAGCCGGGTGACGTCGATCAGCGCGGCGGGCGTCTCCACGCCCAGCTTCATCAGGTCGACGAGATTGGTGCCGCCGCCGAGGTAGCGGGCGCCGGGGCGGGCGGCGAAGGCGTCGGTGGCCTCCTCGACGCTGCCGGCGCGGACGTAGGCGAAGGGCTTCATTCAGACCACGTCCCGCACCGCGTCGGCGATCCGCGGATACGCGCCGCAACGGCACAGGTTGCCGCTCAGCCGCTCCCGGATCTCCTCCCGGACCAGCGGCACCGGCTCCCCGGAGGGCGCCGCCGGGTCGGTGACGTGCGAGGGGTGGCCGGCCGCGGCCTCCGCGAGGACGCCGAGCGCCGAGCAGATCTGGCCCGGGGTGCAGTACCCGCACTGGAAGGCGTCCCGCTCCAGGAACGCCCGCTGGAGCGGGTGCGGCTCCTCGCCGTCCCCGGTGAGCCCCTCGACGGTGGTGACCTCCGAGCCGTCCAGGGCGACGCCCAGCAGCAGGCAACTGTTGACCCGCCGCCCGTCCACCAGGACCGTGCAGGCCCCGCACTGGCCGTGGTCGCAGCCCTTCTTGGCGCCGGCCAGGCCGAGATCCTCGCGCAGCAGGTCCAGCAGGACGCGGCGGTGGTCGAGGTCGAGGGTGTGCGGTTCGCCGTTGACCCGGAGGGTGATCTCCGAGTGCGGGGGCGCGGGCGGCGCGCTCGTGACGTGGCTTTCCATGACGTCGCTGACCTTCCGGGACGGACGGTGCTGCCGTGCACTCCGCGTATCCAGGTTGCCCCGGCTGACACGTGCGACCGGTACCGGCGGCGCGGGCCCCCGGCTACGCTGGCGATCATGGACATGACGTGGGAGAAGGGGGCCGGGCCGGCCGAGGCGGTCCGCGACGCCTACCAGGCCCTGGCGGCGACCGTCCGGCCGCTCGGCGACGAGGAGTCCTGGCTGCCGACCGACTGCACCGGCTGGGCGGTACGCGATCTGCTGTTCCACCTGGCCGGCGACGCCCAGCGGGCGCTGGTCGCCTTCCACACCCCGGCCGCGGGGCCGCCCGACCGGGACGCCGTCGGCTACTGGACCGCCTGGCGGCCCGACGCCGCCGGCGCGGCCCACGGCCGGCGCTGGAACCGGGTGGCGGCGAGCATGTTCCTCGACTTCGGCCAGTTGCGGGAGCTGTACCTGGAGACGGCGGCAGCAGCCGTGCGGGCGGCCGCCGCGACCGACCCCGGACTGCCGGTGGCCACCCAGGGGCACGTGCTGACCGCGGGCGACCTGATGCTGACCCTCGCGGTCGAGGCGACCGTCCACCACCTCGACCTGACCGCTTCCCTGCCCGCCGCGCCGGGCCCGTCACCGGCCGGGCTGCGCGTGGTACGGGCCACGCTGGACGGGCTGCTGGGCTGGCCGGTGCCGCTGGACTGGAGCGACGAGCACTACGCGCGTGCCGCCACCGGCCGGGCACCGCTCACGGCGGCCGAACGACGGGCCCTGGGCCCGGACGCCGACCGCCTCCCGCTGTTCGGCTGACCGGGCGCCGCGCCCTACTCCTCGCGCGACCGGCCCCGCCCGGCCACGGCGCCGGGGGCGGGGTCGTCCGTACGGGTGGCCGGGGTGGCGGGGCGGTCCGTACGGGGGGCCGGGGTGGCGTCGTCCGTACGGAGGGACAGGGCGGCGGAGTCGTCCGTGCCGGCGGGCGGAGTGGCGGGGTCGTCCGTACGAGGGGACAGGGCGGCGGGGTCGTCCGTGCCGGCGGGCGGGGCGACGGACCCCTCCGCACCGGGCGCCAGGACGTCCAGGTGGGGAACCGGGACGTCCGGGTCCGGAACCGGGACCTGGGTGTCCGGGACCGTGGCGTCGGTGCCCCGCCGTGCCGCGCCGGACCCGCCCCGGAGGCGCTCCAGCTTGCGGGTCAGGGCGCGCAGCGGGGACGCGGCGCGCGGCGCCGGCGGGAGCACGCCGGCCGACTCCCGGTAGGCGGCCAGCGCCTCGTTGGCGCGTTCCGCCGCCTCCCGGTACAGGTCCCGGGACTTCGTCATGGCCTCCAGCGCCTCGGCGTACATGGCCACCAGTTGCCGCTGCCGGACCAGCTCCTCCTCCAGGGTCAGCAGCCCCCAGTCCTCGCGCAGCGCGGCCAGGGCCTCCTCGGCGCCGTCCGGCAGTGGCCGCTCCAGCGCGGCGAACCGCGTCACCGCCGCGATCAGCTCGGTGGGCTCGGACCCGTCGAGGAAGACCGTCCGTACGGAGAAGTCGCGGTCGCCCGGCGCCGCCGGCCGGCCCGGCAGGATCACCGCGCCGCCCCGGGGCACCTGGACGCCGAACTCCTGAAGCGCCCAGTTCACCAGCCGGAACTGCTGGGGCGCGGCCCGGTGCTCCACCACCCGGTGCCCGAGCCCCGGCGGCAGTTGCCGGGCCAGCGGCACCCGCCCCCGGTGGTCGGGGGTCATCGCCTCGTGCACCACGACGTGGATGTTCCACCCCGTCCGCCCCGCGTCCCGCAGCAGGCGCCGCACGGCCTTGTCGTCGTCGGGGAGGAAGTTGATGCCGCGCAGCCGCAGCCCGGTGGCGGTGTCGCGGTCCCAGGTGACGTCCGGGTCGTCGGCGGGCCAGAACTTCGCGGCGGGCGACGGCCACGCCAGGTCCCAGTGCGCCTCGGCCTCCGCGACCAGCGTCCACTCCTGGCTGCCGGCCGAGGGCCGGGCCAGCGTCAGCCGGGCCCGCACGGGCACCTCCCCGGCGACCCGCCAGCGCGCCTCGAAGACCCGCCGCCCGGCCCCGTCCTCCTCGGGCAGCTCCCGGAAGTCGTCGACGGCACCGCCGTCCCGGTGCTGCCGCAGGGTGTGCCCGAGGACGTCCCGGGCGGCGGTCCCGACATGGCGGCCGCGGGCGAGCCACACCGTCGGCGGGATGGCTGGGCGAGGAGTCGAAGAGGTCGGCATGGGTCCAGGGGGGTGCGGGGGCACGTGCGAAGCCCAGTATCGACGCCACCGGCCGGCGGAGATCACCCGGGGGTCCGCCGACCGGCCGCAACGGTGGATGTGGATCACGCGCCGCGACGGGCAACAGTGCTGGAGAGATCGGCGGGCGACCGCGCACGACCGTACGGCACGACAAGGAGCGATGTGATGAATCTGGACCTAGGCGGGCGGACGGCACTGGTGACCGGTTCCTCCCAGGGGATCGGCGCGGCGATCGCCGCCGGACTGGCTCGGGCCGGCGCCAAGGTGGGCGTGAACGGGCGGGACGCCGGACGCCTGGAGAAGGCCGTGGGCGGACTGCGCGCCCAGGTGCCGGAGGGCGAGTTCGTGCCGGTCGCGGCCGACCTCGGCACCGAGGAGGGCGCCGGGCGCGCCGTCGCGGAACTGCCGGACGTCGACATCCTCGTCAACAACCTCGGCATCTTCGGCGCCGCGCCCGCGCTGGAGATCGAGGACGACGAGTGGCGCCGGTACTTCGAGATCAACGTCCTCGCGGGCGTCCGGCTCACCCGCGCGTATCTCCCCCGGATGAGGGACCGGGGCTGGGGGCGTGTGCTGTACATCGCCAGTGACTCGGCGGTCGTGATCCCGGCCGAAATGATCCATTACGGCATGTCCAAGACCGCGCTGCTCGCGGTGAGCCGCGGCTTCGCGAAGGAGGCGGCGGGCAGCGGTGTCACCGTGAACTCGGTGATCGCCGGGCCCACCCGCACCGAGGGCGTCGAGGACTTCGTGTACCAGTTGGTGGACCGGGAGCTGCCCTGGGAGGAGGCGCAGCGCGTGTTCATGCGGGAGCACCGGCCGCAGTCGCTGCTCCAGCGGCTGATCGAGCCCGAGGAGATCGCCAACCTCGTGGTGTACCTCAGCTCCGCGCAGGCGTCGGCCACCACCGGCGCGGCCGTCCGCGTGGACGGCGGCTACGTCGACTCGATCCTGCCGTAGCCGTAGCCGTAGCCGTAGCCGTAGCCGGTGGTGGCCGTGGCAGCCGGGGGCCCGGTCGTGCCGGGGCCTACTCGCGGTCGGTGCCGCCGCTGCGGTTGGGGCGGTCCGGGTGCGGCTCGCGGCCGCCGACGACGTCGCTGACGCCGGACTCGTCGGCGGTGTCCTCGTGCGGACGCGGCGTGGACCGCCCGCCCGCCTGGCCGCCGCCGCTGGTCCCGTAGCCGCCGGGCACGCCGGGGACGCTGTCCGCGTCGGCCTGTTCGCGGCTGATGTGCCGGGTGGCGCGGACGCCCGCGCGCCGCTCGGGGTACGGATAGCTGAAGGGCCGGGACTCGGCGCGCTCCCGCTCCGACTCGGCGGAGGGCGCCTCGTCCCGGTGCTCGGTATTCTTGCGTTCGGTCATGGCCCCCGCGTACCCGTGCGGGGGCGCCCCATGTGACTCACTCCTCCTGTTCCGCGCGCCGCCTGTCCTGCTCGTCCCAGGCGCGGGTGTCGCGCGGCTCGACGTAGGGCTCGCTGTCGGCCGGGTGGCCGCCGTCGATGACCCGCTGCCGGGCCAGCTCGGCGTCGAACTCCAGGCCCAGCAGGATCGCCAGATTGGTCACCCACAGCCAGACCAGGAAGATGATCACACCGGCAAGGGTTCCGTACGTCTTGTTGTACGAGCCGAAGTTCGCCACGTAGAAGGCGAACGCGGCGGAGGCGACCATCCAGATCAGCAGGGCCAGGAAGCTGCCCGGAGTGATCCAGCGGAAGCTGCGCACCTTGGCGTTCGGGGTCGCCCAGTACAGGACCGCGATCATGAGGATGACCAGCAGGACCAGCACCGGCCACTTGGCGATGGACCAGACGGTCAGCGCGGTGTCGCCGATGCCCAGCGCGGTGCCCGCCTGCTTGGCGAGGCTGCCGGTGAAGACGACGATCAGCGCGCTGGCCACGGCGAGCACCAGCAGCAGCACGGTCAGCGCCACCCTGAGCGGCAGCACCTTCCACAGCGGCCGTCCCTCGGCGACGTCGTAGACGGCGTTGGCCGAGCGGATGAACGCGGCCACGTAACCGGAGGCCGACCACACGGCGCCGACCAGGCCGACCACGGCCAGCACCGAGCCCAGCCCGGCCTTGGCCTGCAACTGCTCGATCGCGCTGGACAGCACGTCCCGCGCGGAGCCGGGCGCGAGCTTCTGCACGTTGTCCAGGACCTCCTGGGTGGCCGACTGCCCGGCGATGCCGAGCAGCGAGACCAGCACCAGCAGGGCCGGGAACAGCGACAGGATGCCGTAATAGGTCAGGGCGGCGGCGCGGTCGGTCAGCTCGTCGTCCTGGAACTCCCGCACCACGCGCCGCAGCAGCGAGGTCCAGGAGTGCTTGGGCAGCTCGGTGGGGGAGTCGGGCGCGGCGCGCTCGGTGGCGGCATCCGGGCCGAAGTCCTCGCGGGTCGCCCCGGGCGTCTCGTGGTCGTCCGGACCGGATTCGTGCTTGTCGCGATGGGGGAAGCGGAGTCGGGCCATACCGCACGAGTTGCCCGTATCGGCATGAGCACGCCCCGCGGTCGGGCCGCAGTATGCCGCATCGCGGGCACGTTCCTCCGGAAAATGCCAAAGCTCTCACGGCACGTCCGCGACGTTCCGTAGCTTCGCGGTCACGTTCGAGGAACACCCGTGCAAAAGGGAGGGGAGCCGGCGTGCCCGGAATCGACGAGAGCCTGCTGGAGGTCATGCGGCTGCCCGGGGCACGGGGCGCGTCGCTGGTCGACTGGATCAGCGGACTCGCCCTGGGAGCGGTGGGCGAGGCGCCGGGCGGCGACCCGGAGGCCACCGCCGCCGAGACGGCGGAACTGGCCCGGCACGCCGCGGAGAGCGGCTCGCCGGCGGTGCCCGCCCCCGACGGCGCGGGCGGCAAGGAGCAGTCGGTCGAGGACCTGATCGTCACCACCGCCGACGCCTACCACCTGGTGCGGTTCGTCCCCACCCCCTTCGACAGCACCGTCTTCCTCCAGTTGTGGCTGGACCGGGGCGAGGGCAATCTGGCGCTGGCCCGGATCAGGATGGCCGAGATCGCGGCCCGCATGGTGCTCGGGTGACCATGGCCGAGATCGCCCACGCCACCGTCACCGCGGCGCTCGGCGCCCTGGCGGCCGAGGGGGCCACCGGCGCCCTGACCTGCGAGCGAGGCGTCTTCCACCTCGCGGCGGGCCGCGTCGCGCACGTCGAGTCCCCCGCCGCACCCGGCCCCGGCGTCCTGCTCGCCCACGGCGGGGCCGCCGCCCCGGACACCCGGTCGGCGGACGGCCGGGACGATGCCCGGCACCGGGTCGCGCGCCGGCCGGTGGACGGTGGCCGGCTCGCCGCGGGGGCGCTGGAGATCTGCCACCTCGGCGCCCTGTTCGACGCCGCGTACTTCGCGCTGGCCGAGAACGCCCCGGGGTGCCGCTTCCGGCCGGGCGCCGCGCACCGGCCCGGCGCGGTCCGCCCGGTGCCGGTGGCGACCGTGCTGCGCGAGGCCCGGCGCCGCCGCGACCTGCTGGACCGCATCTGGCCCGACGCCGCCGTCGACGCCGCCCCGCTGGCCCGGGTGCCGGGCGCCCGCGCCGCCCGGCTGCCGCCCCGGCGGGCCCGGGTCCTCGCCCGGGTCGACGGCGTCCGGACCGCCGCGGACATCGCCGAGGCCCTGGCCTGCCGCACGTACCACACCCTCGTCGAACTGCGCCGCCTGGCCGCCGACGGGCTCGTCACCGCCGCCGCCCGCGTCCCCGCCCCGCGCGTACCGGGCCCGGACCCGTGCGCGGACGCGTGGGACGACCCCGGCACGGCCCTGCTGCGGCGGGTCCGCGACGCCTTGGAGGCCCTGTGATCCGCGCACGTCGCCGGCGTGCGGAAAGGAGACTGCTCATGGCCGTCGAGAGCGACGTCCTGGCGGAACTGCGCCGACTGCGCCACCGCGTGCCCAGGCTCACCGGGTCGCTCGCGGCCACCGTCGACGGACTGGTGCTGGCCGAGGACGCGCCGGACACCGAGCCCGAGGGCCTCGCCGCGCTCACCGCCGCCGCCCTCGGCGTCGCCCACCGCACGGCGGACGCCACCGGCCGGGGCGAGTTCCGGGAACTGCTGCTGCGCGGCAGCGGGGGATACGTCGCCGCCTACGCGGCCGGCCCCGCCGCCGTCCTCACCCTGCTCGCCGACGGCGGCGTCAACGTGGGCCGGCTGCACCTGGAGGGCCGGCGCGCCGGCACCCGGATCGGCGACCTGCTCGCCGCCCGTGACCGCCTCGCCCGGCCCGCCGACCCCGGACCGCCCCCGCCCGGCGGCGGCACGGAAGCCGGCGGCGCCACGGCACCCGGCGGCCCGCCGCGCCCCGCCGGCCCTCTGCCGGTGCGCACCCCGCACCGCCCCTGATCCGCTTCGCCCACCCGAGTCACCGAGTCACCGAGTCACTGATGAAGGGAACCACCCATGGCCAACCTGGAGACCTCGCTCAAGGAATGCCTCGGCGCCATCGATGGAGCCACGGCCGTCGCGCTCGTGGACTACACCAGCGGGATGGCCCTCGGCACCCTGGGCGGCGGCAAGAGCTTCGACCTGGAGGTCGCCGCCGCCGGCAACACCGACGTGGTGCGCTCCAAGCTGCGCACCATCGAGCACCTCGGTCTGAAGGAGGAGATCGAGGACATCCTGATCACGCTCAACACCCAGTACCACCTGATCCGCCTGCTCAAAGGCCGCGGCGGCAACGGGCTGTTCCTCTATCTGGTGCTGGACGCGGGCCGGGCCAACCTGGCGATGGCCCGCCACCAACTGCGCCGCATCGAGAGCGAACTGGAGATCTGACGGCGCCGGGGGGGGGCCCCCCCCGGGGCGCCCCCCCCCCCCCCGCCCGCGCGCCCCCCCCCCCCCCCCCGGCCCCCCCCCCCCCCCCCAAAAACCCCCCCCCCCCCCCCCCCCCCCCCCCCCCCCCCAAAAACCCCCCCCCGAACNNNNGGTGGGGGGGGGGGCGGGGGGCCCCCCCCCGGGGCGCCGCCCCCCCCCCCCGGGGCGCGGTCGCCGTGCCAAGGGGGTGGGGGGCGGGGGGGGGGGGCGCCCGGGGGGGGCCCCCCCCCCGGCGAAGCGGCTCAGGCGCCGCTCTCCCGCAGCATGTCCTCGCGCTCGACCAGCTTCACCCGCTCCCGGCCCTGCGGCTCGCCCAGCGCGCGCTCCGCGGCGTCCAGCTTGTACCAGCCGTCCCACGTGGTGAACCGGATGTTCCGCTCGGCCAGGAAGGCGTCGACCGCCTCCGGCGCGGGCGCCGACGGCGTGTGCAGCCGCTCGTTGGCGTAGTCGTCCAGCAGGCTGGCCACCGTCTCGTTGGCGTCGCCCTTGGTGTGGCCGATCAGGCCGATGGGGCCGCGCCGGACCCAGCCGGTGACGTACGTGGACCGCAGGTGCTCGCCGGACTCCTGGACGACCCGGCCGCCCTGGTCCGGGACGGTGCCGGACTCCAGGTCCCAGGGCAGCTTGGGCAGCTTGTCGGAGAGGTAGCCGACCGCGCGGTAGACCGCGGTGACGTCCCAGTCCTTGAACTCGCCGGTGCCCTTGACGTTGCCCGTGCCGTCCAGCGCGGTGCGCTCGGTGCGCAGGCCGACGACCTTGCCGTCCGCGCCGAGGATCTCCGCCGGGGACTCGAAGAAGTGCAGGTAGAGCTTGTGCGGGCGGTCGCCGGCATCGCGTATCGCCCAGTTCTCCAGGGTCTTGGCGACCATGTCGGCCTGCTTGTTGCCGCGCCGGGTGGCGATCGAGCCCTCGTCGTAGTCGATGTCCTCGGGGTCGACGATGACCTCGATGTTGGGGGAGTGGTCCAGCTCCCGCAGCTCCATCGGGGAGAACTTCGCCTGCGCCGGGCCGCGCCGGCCGAAGACGTGGATCTCCAGCGCCTTGTTCGCCTTCAGGCCCTCGTACACGTTCGGCGGGATCTCGGTGGGCAGCAGCTCGTCCGCCGTCTTGGCGAGGATGCGGGCCACGTCCAGGGCGACGTTGCCGACGCCGAGCACCGCGACCTTCTCGGCCTCCAGCGGCCAGGTGCGCGGCACGTCGGGGTGGCCGTCGTACCAGGAGACGAAGTCGGCGGCGCCGTAGGAGCCGTCGAGGTCGACGCCCGGGATCGCGAGCGCCCGGTCGGCCGTCGCGCCGGTGGCGAAGATCACGCCGTCGTAGAACGCGCGAAGGTCGTCCAGGCCGATGTCGGTCCCGTAGTCCACGTTGCCGAAGAGGCGGATCTGCGGCTTGTCCAGCACCTGGTGCAGGGCCGTGATGATGCCCTTGATCCGCGGGTGGTCGGGGGCGACGCCGTAGCGGATGAGCCCGAACGGGGCGGGCATGCGCTCGAAGATGTCGATGGACACGCCGGGGTCGGCGGCCACCTCGGACTTGAGCAGGGCGTCGGCGGCGTAGATCCCGGCGGGGCCGGACCCGACGATGGCTACCCGCAGAGGGCGGGGCATGTGCGGTTTCCCTTCGAGCGGTGAACAGTATCGACTCACCGGGAAGCCTAAGCTAAGGGGACCCTAAGTCGGTACGCGGGTCCGGTCTATGGGCTCATAAGGCCGGCTTATGACTCGCCAAGGCGTGGGTTTGGACCGCGCGGGACCGGAGACGCAGGCGGGAGGGCCGACCGGTCTCGTGGAGGGAGCCCCCGTGAACGATCCGAACCGCTGGCGAGCCCTGTGGGTGACCCTGGTCGCCGGGTTCATGATCCTGCTGGACGTCACCATCGTCGCCGTCGCCCTGCCCTCCATGCAGCGCGAACTGGACGCCTCGGCGGCGTCCGTGCAGTGGGTCGTCTCCGGTTACGCGCTGGCGTTCGCGCTGACCCTGGTGACCGCGGGCCGCCTCGGTGACGCGTACGGCCGGCGCCGGGTCTTCCTGATCGCGCTGGCCGCCTTCGTGGTGTGCAGCGCCGCCGCGGGCGCCGCGCCGACGATCGCCTGGCTCGTCGTCGCCCGGCTCGCCCAGGGCGTCGCCGCCGGGTCGCTGGCCCCGCAGAACTCCGCGCTCATCCAGCAGATGTTCCAGGACGCCGAGCGCGGCCGGGCCTTCGGCATGTTCGGCGCCACCGTCGGCGTCTCCAGCGCGGTCGGCCCGGTGGTGGGCGGCCTGATCCTGTCCCTCGCCGACGGCGCCGACGGCTGGCGGTGGATCTTCTACGTCAACGTGCCGGTCGGCCTGCTCGCCCTGCTGCTCGGCGTCCGGCTGCTGCCCCGCCTCGCGCCCGGCCGGCGCGGCGGACTGGACCTCACGGGCGTCGCCCTGCTGGGCCTGGGCATCCTCGCGGTGATGCTGCCCCTGGTGCTCGCCGAGGCCGGCGGGCTGGGCCGCCTGTGGTGGCTGTTCCCGGCGGGGCTGCTGGTCCTCGCGGGCTTCGTCCGCTGGGAACGCCGGGTCGCCGCCCGCGACGGGGACCCGCTGCTCGATCCCCGGCTGCTCACCGAGACCCGCGGGTACGCCACCGGGGCGGGGCTGGCCGCCCTGTACTTCGTCGGCTTCAGCGGCGTCTGGCTGGTCTTCGCGCTGTTCTTCCAGAACGGCCTCGGCTACTCACCGCTGCGCTCGGGCCTGGCGGTGACCCCGTTCGCCGTCGGCTCCGCCACCGCGGCGGCCGTCGCGGGCCGGCTGGTCGGCCGGTTCGGCCGGTCGCTGACCGTGTGGGGGCTCGTCGCCGTCATGGCGGGCCTCGGCGGCACCGCCCTGCTGCTGTGGCTGGGGCCCGCCGGAGCGAGCGCCTGGCAGGCCGCGCCGCTGCTGTTCCTCGGCGGCCTGGGCAGCGGCTGCGTGATCTCCCCGAACGTCACCATGACGCTGCGCGAGGTGCCCGTACGCATGGCGGGCGCCGCCGGGGGCGCCCTGCAGACCGGCCAGCGGCTGGGCGGCGCCGTGGGCACCGCCGCGCTGCCCGGCCTCTTCTACCTGGTGCTCAGCGGCACCCACGAGGACTACCGGGCCGCCATCGGCCTCTCGGTCGGCTCGGGCGTCGTCTTCCTGCTCTGCGCGCTGGCCGTGGCCGTCGCCGACCGGCGGCGGGACCGCTCCGGCGGCGGAGCCCGCACGCCGCAGCGGTCCCCGGGCCACTCGCACGCCGCTCACCGCTGACCGGGGGTCAGCGGCGCTTGCCGATCCTGCGCAGCAGCCCCTGGGCCTGTGCCCGGCGGCGCGGGTCGGCGGCGGCCCGCCGCACCTGCTCCGTGGCCCGGCGCCCCTGCGGGCTGCGCGCGAACTGCTTGATCCGGTTCAGTACTCCGGCCATGACATCCTCCCGAGATCGCCCGTACGCGGACGGTGACGCCCGCACCGCTCCGCTTACCCGGCCCGGCCCCGCTCACCCCGCCCCGGGACGGGTTTGAGTCCGCCGGACCGGGAAAACCGGAGGTTCATCGGAACCGAGCAACCGCTGAGGTGAGCAGACCGTGGCAGGCAACGAGAAGTCCAAGGCGAAGACCGAGCAGGTCAAGGGCAAGGCGAAGGAAGCGGCCGGCCGGGCCGTCGGCAACGAGAAGCTGGAAGCCGAGGGCCGTGCCGAGCAGGCCAAGGGAGACGCCCGCCAGGCCAAGGAGAAGACCAAGGACGCGTTCCGCCACTGAGCGGCGCCCACCCGTCCTCGCGGACCGGCCCCCCGGCGGGGCCGGTCCGCGCCGTCGTTCACGGGATCGGCTGCTGCGCCCAGATCACCTTGCCGTCGGGCGTGTAGCGGGTCCCCCACCGCTCGGCCAACTGGGCGACCAGGAACAGCCCGCGCCCGCCCTCGTCGGTCATGGCCGCGTACCGCAGGTGCGGCGAGGTGCTGGTGCCGTCGAACACCTCGCAGATCAGGCTGCGGTCGCGCAGCACCCGCACGTGGATGGGCTCCGCGCCGTACCGGATCGCGTTGGTGACCAGTTCGCTCAGGATCAGCTCGGTGGTGAACACCAGCTCCTCCAGCCCCCACTCGGCGAGCCGCCGCGTCACCCCGGCGCGGACCTCGCCGACGGCCGCCGGATCGGCCGGCACCCGCCACTGGGCGACCCGGTCCTCGCCGAGCGCCCGGGTCCGGGCGACCAGCAGCGCGATGTCGTCGACCGGCCGCGCCGGCAGCCGGGCGTCCAGCACCTTCTCGCAGGTCTCCTCCGGTGACGGGCCGGCCGCCGCGAGCGCCGCCCGCAGTTCCTCCAGACCGGTGTCGATGTCGTGCCCCCGGTCCTCGACCAGCCCGTCCGTGTAGAGCACCAGACGGCTGCCCTCCGCCAGTTGCAGCTCGGTCGTCTCGAACGGCAGCCCGCCGAGCCCCAGCGGCGGACCGGCCGGCACGTCGGGGAACTCCACCCGCCCGTCGGGGTGGACCAGCGCCGGCGGCGGATGCCCGGCCCGCGCCAGCACACAGCTCCGGGCCACCGGGTCGTAGATCGCGTACAGACAGGTCGCCCCGGTGACCGCGGCGCCGCCGCCCTCGGCCGCCTGGTCCTGGTCGATCCGGCCGACCAGCTCGTCCAGCAGCGTCAGCAGTTCGTCCGGGGCGAGGTCCAGCGCGGCGAAGTTGTGCACCGCCGTGCGCAGCCGCCCCATGGTGGCCGCCGCGTGCAGGCCGTGCCCGACGACGTCGCCCACCACCAGCGCGACCCGCGCCCCGGACAGCGGCAGGACGTCGAACCAGTCGCCGCCCACCCCGGCCTGCGCGGGCAGGTACCGGCTGGCGATGTCCACGGCGCTCTGCTCCGGCAGCGTGCGCGGCAGCAGACTGCGCTGGAGCGTCACCGCCAGACCGTGCTCGCGCGTGTAGCGGCGGGCGTTGTCGATGGAGACCGCGGCCCGCGTGACCAGTTCCTCGGCGAGCGCCAGCTCGTCCGCGTCGAACGGCTCGGGCCGCTCGGCGCGCCAGAAGCCGACCACGCCGAGCACCAGGGCGCCCGCCCGCAGCGGCACGGTGATCAGCGAGTGGATGCCGTACGCCACCACCTGGGCGGAGCGCTCGGCGTCCTGAACCTGCCAGTCGGGCGCGCGGGCCAGGTCGGGTTCCAGGACGGGGCGTCCGGTGCGCAGGCTGCGGCCCTGCGGGGACCCGTCGACGAAACGTATCTGCCGGCCCACCGGATACAGCGGGCTGTCCGTGCGGACCCCGCTGAGCGCGGTGCGGCGCAGCGGGGTCACCCCCTCCGGCTGGCCCCCGGCGAGCACGGCGTCGAACAGGTCGACGGTGACGAAGTCCGCGAACCGGGGCACGGCCAGCTCCGCCAGTTCCTCGGCGGTGCGGGTGACGTCCAGGCCGGTGCCGACGCCGACCCCGGCGTCGTACAGCAGGTCCAGGCGTTCCCGGGCGGTCTCGGCGCGGCCGGACAGGGCCCGCAGCTCGGTGGTGTCGCGCAGGGTGGCGACGGTGCCGGGCGGGCCGTCGCGGATGTCGGTGGAGCGCTGGCTGACGGCCAGCAGCCGGTCCTTGACCAGGTGCACCTCGTCCGTGGCCCGGCGTCCGGAGGCCAGCAGGTCCGCGACGGCGGCGGGCAGCCCGAGGTCGCCGACGCGGCGGCCCTCGGCGTCGGCGGGCAGGTCGAGCAGCCGCTGCGCCTCGTCGTTGGCGAGCAGCAGGGTGCCCTCGCCGCCGACGATGAGGACGCCCTCGCGGACCGCGTGCAGAACGGCGTCGTGGTGTTCGTACATCCGGGTCATCTCGTCCGGTCCCAGCCCGTGCGTCTGGCGCCGCAGCCGTCTGCTGACGAGTGCGGTGCCCGCCGTGGCCAGGGCCAGCGCCAGGGCGGCGGCGACGAGGACCAGGGGGAGCTGCCGGTCGGCGGCGCCGCCCACGTTCTCCGTGGTGATGCCGGCCGAGACCAGGCCCACGACGGTGCCGTCGGCCGCCCTCACCGGGACCACCGCCTGTACCAGCGGCCCTATGGTGCCGTCGATCTCCTCGGTGACGGTCCGCCCGGCGAGCGCGGGCCCGAGGGTGCCGACGAACTTCTTGCCGATGCGGTCGGGCCGGGGGTGGGTGTAGCGGATGCCGTCGGTGTTCATCACGACGACGAAGTCCACGCCGGTCGCCTCGCGGGCGGCCTCGGCGCGGGGCTGGAGCACCGCCGTGGGGTCGGGGGCGCGCAGCGCCTCGCGGATGCCCGGGGACTCGGCGAAGGCGCCGGCCACGGCGACCGAGCGGTCGCGGGCCTCCTCGGTGCTGTCGTAGCGCCCCTGGAGCACCAGGGCGGCCACGGCGGCCAGTACCAGCAGCAGCACCACGACGACCTGGAGGAGGAACACCTGCCCGGCCAGGCTGCGTCCGGGCAGCGTCGACCGGTCCCGCCGCGACCGGTCCTCGTCTCGCCGCCGCCGGGCGAGCGGACCACTGGGACGACGGGCTGACCGGACCTCCGATCGACCCATGAGTCGGACCATGTGCCCATGTCTACACTGCCGGGCCGCGTGAGGCGAGAGAGACCCCCACCGGGCCGCCGCCCCGGAACGGTCTCCGGAACTCCGAAAGTTTCGGTCCCCAGGTCAGCGCGCCGGAGGGCGAGGGGCCGACTGTTCCGGGGAAACAATGCGGTGAGAGGCGTTGACCCGGCCTGGGGGAGTCCGTAACCTCCTCCGCGAAATTCGGAAACATTCCCGAAACTTTCGCCGCCCAAGGGATGACATGCATCTGACACGTCTGTTCAGAGCCGCGACCGCCGGGCTCGTCACCGTCGCCGCGCTGACCACCGCGGCGCACACCGCCGGGGCCGCCGAGGCCGCCGACACGCTCGGCGCGGCGGCGGCCGCCCAGGGCCGCTACTTCGGCACCGCCGTCGCCGCAGGCCACCTCGGCGAGTCCGGGTACGCCGCCACCCTGGACCGCGAGTTCACCTCCGTGACGCCCGAGAACGAGATGAAGTGGGACGCCACCGAGCCCACCCGGGGCACCTTCACCTTCGGCACGGCCGACCAGATCGTGAACCACGCC
Organism: Streptomyces sp. NPDC000134; assembly: GCF_042899225.1. Taxonomy (NCBI): domain Bacteria; kingdom Bacillati; phylum Actinomycetota; class Actinomycetes; order Kitasatosporales; family Streptomycetaceae; genus Streptomyces; species Streptomyces sp. NPDC000134. The sequence continues at coordinate 54,478 of NZ_JBIAZN010000015.1, read as the reverse complement.
CTCGGCCAGGGCATGGACGTCCGCGGGCACACCCTCGTCTGGCACCAGCAACTGCCGTCCTGGGTGAGCGGCCTGAGCGCCACCGACCTGCGCACCGCCATGAACAGCCACATCAACGGGCTGGCGTCGCACTACCGCGGCAAGATCCACAGTTGGGACGTGGTCAACGAGGCGTTCCAGGACGGCGGCAGCGGCGCCCGCCGCAGCTCCCCGTTCCAGGACAAGCTCGGCGACGGCTACATCGAGGAGGCGTTCCGCACCGCCCGTGCCGCCGACCCGGCCGCCAAGCTCTGCTACAACGACTACAACACCGACGGCGTCAACGCCAAGAGCAATGCCGTCTACAACATGGTCAAGGACTTCAAGGCGCGGGGCGTCCCCATCGACTGCGTCGGCTTCCAGTCCCACTTCAACAGCGCCTCGCCCGTCCCGTCGGACTACCGGGCCAACCTCCAGCGCTTCGCCGACCTCGGCGTCGACGTGCAGATCACCGAACTCGACATCGAGGGCTCCGGCACCGCCCAGGCAGACAGCTACGCGAACGTCGTCCGGGCCTGCCTCGCGGTGAGCCGCTGCACCGGCATCACGGTCTGGGGCATCACCGACAAGTACTCCTGGCGCAGCGGCGGCACCCCGCTGCTGTTCGACGGCAACTACGGCAAGAAGCCCGCCTACGACGCCGTGCTCACCGCCCTCGGCGGTACCGGCGGCGGGGGCGGCGGGGGCGGCGGCTCCGCGTCCTGCACGGCCGCCTTCACCAAGGCCGAGGACTGGCCCGGCGGCTACAACGGCAAGGTGACCATCACCGCGGGCAGCGCGCCGATCACCAACTGGTCGACGACCCTCACCTTCAGCCCGCCGCAGAAGGTCTCCACCGTCTGGAACGGCACCACGAGCTGGGACGCGAGCGGCACCGTGCTGACCGTGCGGTCGAGCTACAACGGTTCGGTCGCGGCCGGCGCCTCGACCAGCTTCGGGTTCACCGTCATGAAGAACGGCAGCGAGGCGGTCCCCACCGTCGGCGCCTGCACGGCCTCCTGACCCCGCCGCCGCGGCCCCCCCCGCACGGGGGCCGCGGCGGCCGGTCCGGCTCAGTCGAACGGGTCGAGGATCAGATACGCCTGGCGCGGGCTGCCGTCCTGCACCAGCGACTCGTGGTGCCCGACGTCGTCGAAGGCGAAGGCGTACGCCTTGCCGTCGACGGTCCGGGAGTGGATCGCCCGTGCGTAGTGGTTGGTCACCGCGTCCTGGTAGAAGGCGGCGGCGGAGGTGTCCGGCTGGGCGGCGTTGACCAGCAGCGTGGACCGGTTGAACCCGGCGCACAGGGTGCGGGAGATCGGGCCGCGCACCTGGTCGTTGGGGGCGTCCAGGAGCTTGTGGCAGCCGAAGACGCTGTCCGCGTCGGGCTTCTGGAAGCTGGTGACGACCGCCCCGGAGCCGTCGGTGAAGCGCATGACCCCGCCGGAGACCCGGCCGTAGTACTTGGTGCCCGGCCGGTCGGCGAAGGGCGTCACCGTCAGCGTGGCCGTGGCGTACTTCTGCCAGACCCGGTCGATGTAGTCGTCCATGACGGAGGCCGGCAGCGCGCCGGTGCCCACGCCGTGGCCGGGGGAGAGGGCCCGCAGCACGGTGCCGTCCGAGCGGGTCTGGACCAGGCCGGCCCACCCGGGCCGGGCGCGCAGGTCGGCGAGGACGCCCCGGTAGCCGCCGGGCTGGAGATGGCCGGTGACGGCGGTGCTGCCGTCGGAGCGCTGGACGCCGACCGCGTAGGGCGCGGAGAACATGTCGACCTGGGTGCTGTTGATCCACAGACCGGCGTCGTTGAGGGTGTATTCCGACCAGTTGAACAGGATGTCCCGGTTCGGGTCGCTCGGGTTCTGCACGGCGGGCTGCACCAGGCCGCCGGTGGCCAGCCGGAAGTCCAGTTTGCGGCCGTAGGAGAAGTAGATCCGGCCGGAGAGCTTGGGGATGCGGATGGTCGCCGACCGGCCGGGCGCGGGCCCGGCGATCGCGGCGTCGGGCGCCGGGACGGGCGGCACGCCGCCGGCCGGCCAGGCGTGGAAGGCGCCGCTCGCGTCGGCCCAGCCCTGCCGGCCGGTCGACAGCTCGGTGCCGAGGTTGTAGACGTACACCGGCTCGGAGCGGCCGGAATTGTTGGTGATCTGGAGCGGGATCGTGGCGGGGACGGCGGCCTCGGCGGGGGCGGCGGGGCCGGCCGCGAGCAGGGCGCCCGCCGCGGCGGTGGCGAGCGCGGTCGCCGTCGCGGCGATCCGGTGCCTGAGTTTGCTGAACATGCGCAACCTCCGTACGGGCCCTGTGGTCAGGGGCGCGGAGACGTGGGGGGAAGTGGTACGGACCAGCTCTGAGAGCGCTCTCAGATTGTCGCCGGAGCGTGCACATGTCAAGGGTTCGGGGTGGTGGGAGCGCTGTCCGCCGGGTATCACACCGGTGCCGCGAGACGACCGAAAAGGCTCCGACGCGGCGGAAGTTGGCGGCAAGCGGATCGTACTGGCCGTTTCGATGCGTATCGTGTGATGCCGCGGGCTCCCTGCTCGACCTGATCGGCCCGAACCGGACGGTGAGACTCTTGATGACCCCGGCGCGCAGACCCGATGCCGTGGACTCCTCGGTGCTGTCCACGGCGGTGGACCTCTCCGGCGGATCGGGGATGATCCCCGCCGCACGCGACCTGGTGCGGGCGTTCGTCGCCCGGCTCGGCGAGGCGGGCGTGGAGGTGCCGAGGACCTTCCCGGACGACGCGCGCCTGGTCGTCAGCGAACTGGTCACCAACGCCCTGCGGCACGCCCCCGGCCCCTGCCGGCTGAAGCTGGCCCTGGTGGACGGCCAGGTGGAGATCGCGGTCACGGACACCGGGGAGGGCTTCCCCACCTTCCTGCCCCGCGACCCCCTGCGGGTCGGCCGGCACGGCCTGGAGATCGTCACCCGGCTCTGCGACGAGGTGATCACCAAGCCGCACGACCGGGGCAAGACCGTGTACGCCCGCCTGCCGCTGGCCTGACTCAGCCGCCGAGGGCCTCGTCGACGCTCGGATAGCAGGTGATCAGGGTGTCCACGCCGACGAGCTGCAGCACGCGCCGCACGGCCGGCCTCGGCGCGGCGAGCCGCAGCCAGTTCCCGCCCGCCTCGGCCGCCTGGTGCGCGGCGATGAACGCGTTGATGCCGCTGGAGTCCATGAAGCCCACCTCCGCGAGATCGACCACCGCGCCCCGCGCCCCCTGGAGGCCGGACACCAGTACGTCGCGGAGCTGAGCGCTGCCGTCGAGATCCACTTCCCCGGCGAGGGTGACGACACAGACCCCGTCCTCAGTGGTGGTGCGGGTGATCAGCAGCCGCTCGGGCACTGCCGCTCCCTCGGTGTCCGCCACGCTTCCTCACTTCTCGTACAGGTCCGGCCCATGGTTGGTGACCATGATGTTAAGGGTCGGCGGGCCCTTGGTGGGCAAGTTGTGGAGGACCGGTTCGACGCGCGGAACCACAGGTGTGTGATTAGTCTCTTTTCGTGTGGCTCACACATTCGACGAACTCGTCCACAAGCGCCGCGCGGCGGACCAGGCGCACAGCAGGGTCCAGGAACTGCGCGGTTCCTACGGGCCGCCCACCCAGCAGCAGTGGACCGCGCGGCAGTCGGACACCTATGAGACCGCCGTACGGGCCTGGCGCGACCTCGACCGTGACTGGCGTGCCGCGATGAACGAGTACATCAGGGAACGGGGCGAGCCGGCCCAGGTGGTCGAGGCGCAGGTGCGCCGGGCCCTGGAGGCGTCCTAGGACCCCGCGTCCCGGGCCGCCTCCTCCCCCAGGAAGGACCGTGCGGTGGCCAGTGCCGCGGCCCGGTCCTCGGGGACCAGGCCGATGCGGGTACGGCGGTCCAGCAGGTCGCCCTCGTCCAGCGCGCCCTCGTGGCGGACCGCCCACAGCAGTTCGGCGCCGGTGACGGGGTGGTCCGGCAGGACCCGCGCGCCGAGCCGGGGATCGCGGGCGGCCAGGGCGTGCACCGCCGGGGCCTCGGTGCCGTAGCGGCGGACCAGCCGGCCCGGGGCCCGCAGTCCCGCCAGCACGCGCGGCGCGGCGGCGCCCACCAGCGGCAGCGCGGCGGTGCGGGAGGGCCCGGCGGCCAGCTCGCGGGCGGCGATCGCGGCGTCCACGGCGTCCTCGGCCATCCTGCGGTACGTCGTCAGCTTGCCGCCGACCACCGTGACCACGCCCTCCGCGGAGGTCAGCACGGCGTGCCGGCGGGAGACGTCCGCCGTGCGCGGCGCGGCACCGGGCCGGGCCCCCGGGGCGGCGTCCAGCAGCGGGCGCAGTCCCGCGAAGGCCCCGACGACGTCCGCGCGGCGCACCGGCGCGTCCAGCACCGAGCCGAGGACGTCGAGCAGGAAGCCGATGTCCGTCTCCGGGGGCTCCGGGACGTCGGGGACCTCACCGGCCACGGGCTCGTCGGTGAGCCCGACGTAGACCCGGCCGTCGTCCTGGGGCAGGACGAGGACGAAGCGGTCGCTCTCGCCGGGGACCGGGACGTGCAGGCCGGCCGGGAGCGGGCCGAGGGCCTCGGCGCGCAGGACCAGATGGGTGCCGCGGGAGGGCCGGACCCGGATGCCGTCCACCAGGCCGCCGGCCCACACCCCCGAGGCGTTGATCACCGCGCGGGCGCGGATCTCGCCCTCCTCGCCGGTGAGTTCGTCCCGTATCCGGGCGCCCGAGGAGGTCAGCTCCAGCGCCCGGACCCGGGTCAGGACCCGGGCGCCGTGCGCGGCGGCGGTCCGGGCGAGGGCGGTCACCAGCCGGGCGTCGTCGGTGAGCCGGCCGTCCCAGGACAGCAGGCCGCCGCGCAGCCCGCCGGGGCGCAGCACCGGGGCGAGCCGGCGGGTCTCCACGGCGGTCAGGCGACGCGGCGCGGGCAGCGTGGCGCGGGCGGTGCGGGCGCTCAGCCGCAGTGCGTCGCCGGCCCGCAGGCCCGCCCAGGCCACCGCCGCCTGCCCGCGCGCCACCAGCGGGGTCAGCGGCAGCACGAACGGCTGGGCGGTCACCAGGTGCGGTGCCGTGCGCTCCATCAGCACCCCGCGCTCGACGGCGCTCTCGTGGGCGACGCCGAACTGCGCGGAGGCGAGGTAGCGCAGCCCCCCGTGGATCAGCTTGGAGCTCCAGCGGGAGGTGCCGAACGCCAGGTCGTGGGCGTCCACGGCGACGACGCTCAGCCCCCGGGCGGCGGCGTCCAGGGCGGCCCCGGCGCCGGTCGCGCCGAGCCCGACGACCAGGACGTCCACGGCCGGCCCCCCGGCGGACGCGGCGAGTTCACGGCTGCGGCGCGCTGCCGACAGGGAGGCGCTCATGGCGTCAGGGTCCTCTCCAGGACGGTGCGCAGCTCCTCGAGGAGGGCGGCGGCGGTCAGGTCGGGGTCGTCCTCGTCGGTCATGGTCCGCAGCGACAGGGCGAAGGACTGCACCACCAGGAGCACGGCGCGGGCCTGCCGGGCGGCCGGCGCGGCGCGCACCGAGCCGTCGGCGTGGCCGTCCCGCAGCGCGTCGCCGAGCAGCCCGAGCAGGGCCTCCTGGCTCGCGCCGCGCCGGTCCAGGACGTAGGGCAGCAGCAGTTCGGGATCGACGTCGACGATCTTGCGGAACAGGGGGTGCCCGCGGAACGCCGCCACCCCGGCCACCAGCCCCTCGACCAGCAGTGTCCGGGCGGGCGCGCCGGGCCGCGGCTCGGGCATGGCGCCGGTGGCCACGGCGGTCCACTCCCGGGTCATCAGGTCGCCGACCAGGGAGCGCACGTCCGGCCAGCGCCGGTAGAGCGTCATCCGGGAGACCCCGGCGCGGCGGGCCACGTCGGTCATCGTGGTCCGCCGGACCCCGACGGCCAGCACGCAGTCCCGCACGGCGTCCAGCACGGCGTCGCCGTCGGCGGGGTTCGGCCGGCCCGACTGGTTGTGACGAATAGGCGTCATGTGTCACAGTGTAACGCCCTTGGGGGCGCCCGCACCGAGGCGGCACGGCACGCCGCCCCGGGGGGCCGGGCCGTCGTACCGACCGTGAGGACAGGACGCGCGCATGGACATGCTGTGGAACGGCTGGGGCGATCCCGGCCGGGCGACCCCGCTGCCCGAGGCCGTGACCGGGCTGCTGCGGGACCTGCTCGGCGTCGAGCCGCGCGCCGTCGCCCCCGCCCGGCTCGCGGACGTCACCGTCCCCGGCACCCCGCTCCCGGACGCCGCCCGCCGCGCGCTGCTGGCCGCCGTCGGCGACCGCGCGGACGCCGTGCGGACCGACCCCGGCAGCCGCGTCCGGCACACCCGGGGCAAGTCCACCCCCGACCTGCTGCGGATACGGGCCGGCGATGCCGCCGACGCCCCGGCCGCCGTCGTCCTGCCCGGCGGCCACGACGAGGTCCTCGCCGTGCTGCGGGCCGCCGCCGGACACGGCGTGAGCGTGGTGCCGTACGGCGGCGGGACCTCCGTCGTCGGCGGCCTCGCCCCCGCGCGGCGCGCCCCCGTCGTCGCCCTCGACCTGCGCCGCATGGACCGCCTGCTCGCCCTCGACCCGGTCTCCCGCACCGCCACCCTCCAGGCGGGCCTGCGCGCCCCCGGGGCCGAGGCGCTGCTCGCCCGGCACGGCTTCACCCTCGGCCACTTCCCGCAGTCCTACGAGTGGGCGACCATCGGCGGCTTCGCCGCGACCCGGTCCAGCGGGCAGGCGTCCGCCGGGTACGGCCGGTTCGACGAGATGGTCCTCGGCCTGACCCTCGCCACTCCCGAGGGCACCCTGGACACCGGCCGCGCCCCCCGCTCGGCCGCCGGGCCCGACCCGCGCCAGCTCCTCCTCGGCTCGGAGGGCGCCTTCGGGGTGATCACCTCCGTCACCGTCCGGGTCCGGCCCGTGCCGCGCGTACGCCGGTACGAGGGCTGGCGGTTCGGTTCCTTCGCCGAGGGCACCGACGCCCTGCGCCGGCTCGCGCAGGACGGCCCGCGCCCCACCGTGCTGCGGCTGTCCGACGAGACCGAGACCCTGGTCGGCCTCGCCCAGCCCGACGCCATCGGCACCTCCCTGAGCGGGGCGGACGCGGGCTGCCTCGCGGTGGTCGGCTTCGAGGGCACCGAGGAGGACACCCACCGGCGCCGGGAGGCCGCGGCGGACGTCCTGCGCGCGGCCGGCGGCGCGTTCGCGGGGGACGAGCCCGGCGCACGCTGGGCGCGGGGGCGCTACTCCGCGCCCTACCTGCGCGACGCGCTCCTGGACGCCGGGGCCCTCGCCGAGACCCTGGAGACGGCGGCCTACTGGTCCCGGCTGCCCGGCCTGTACGCCGCCGTCCGCGAGGCCCTCACCGCCGCCCTCACCGACGCCGGCACCCCGCCGCTGGTCATGTGCCACATCTCGCACGTCTACGAGAACGGCGCCTCGCTGTACTTCACGGTCGTCTGCGCGCAGGGCGAGGACCCCCTCGCGCACTGGACCCGGGCCAAGCACGCCGCGAACGAGGCGATCCTCGCCGCCGGCGGCACCATCACCCACCACCACGGCGTGGGCACCGACCACCGCGACTGGTACGTCCGGGAGACCGGGGACCTCGGTATCGCCGCGCTGCGCGCGGTGAAGCGGACCCTCGACCCGGCCGGGGTGCTCAGCCCCGGCATCCTGCTGCCCGTCGACTGACGGGCCGTCCACGGGCCGACCGCCGGGCGACCACCTGCCGACCTGCTGTCCGCCGGGCGACACCTGCCGACCGCCCACCCGCCGCCCGGCCATCCGTCACCGGCCCCCCGCCGGTCCGCCGCCCGCTCACCCACCGCCCCACCCGAAAGAGGCGCCCCGATGCGACAGTTCACGGCCGTGGTCAATCCCACCGCGGGCGGCGCGGCCGGTGCCGCCGCGCTGCTGCGGGTCGCCCCCCTGCTGCGCGAGGCGGGCGCGGGTGTGGAGACGGAGTACAGCCGCGGTCTCGCGCACGCCCGGGACCTCGCCCGCGAGGCAGGACGGCGCGGCCGGGTGGTGCTCGCCGTCGGCGGGGACGGCATCGCCGGATGCGTCGGCGGCGCCCTCAGCGGCACCGGCGCGCCGCTCGGCCTGGTCCCGGCCGGACGCGGCAACGACTTCGCCCGCGCCCTCGGCCTGCCCGCCGACCCGGCCGACCTCGCCCGGCTCCTGCTGCGCGGCGAACCCCGCCCCGTGGACACCGTCGAGGTGACCTCCGCCGTCCACGGCCGTACGGTGGTCCTCGGCAGCGTGTACGCCGGGGTGGACGCCCTCGCCAACCGGCACGCCAACCACGCGCGCCTGCTGCGCGGCACCGCCTCCTACTACACCGGCGCCCTGCGCGCGATCACCACCTGGCGCGCGGCGGCCTACCGCGTCACCGTCGACGGCACGGAGCACTCGTACCGCGGCTACACCGTCGTCGCCGCCAACTCCGGCTACTACGGCTCCGGCCGGCGGATCGCCCCCGGTGCCCGGGTCGACGACGGACTGCTGGACGTCGTGATGATCCGGGACGCGCCGAAGCGGCTGTTCTTCGCCCTGATGAACGAACTGCGGGCGGGCACCCACGTCCACCGGCCCCAGGTGCGGGTCGTCCGGGGCCGGGAGATACGGATCGAGGCCGACCGAGAGGTGCCCTACGGCGCGGACGGCGAGGTCGAGGCGGTGCTGCCGGTCACGGCGCGGGTGCTGCCCGGCGCGCTGCGCGTCCTGTGCTGAACACGCCCGCCGGGCGGCACCCGCCGCCGGGGATCAGACCTGGGTGGCGAAGCGTTCCCAGACCCGGTGCGCGCCGAGCAGCCGCGTGACCTGCTCCAGCGCGGCGGTGCCGGAGTCGGCCACGATCACGCCCGGCGCGTCCGCGGGCACCCCGGCCGCCTGGAGCGCGGCGTCGCCGCCCGCCCAGACGCCGATGGCCTTGCCGTGCCGGAACGTCTCCGACAGCAGCAGCGCCACCCTCGGGTCGGTGACCGCGGGAGCGGCGGGCACCGGGTCGGACTTGGCGTCCCGCGCGGTGTACGCGTCGCTGCCCACCCCGGGCACCCCGGCCAGCAGTACGGCGTCGAACTCCACGGACCGCGCGGTCACGAAGGTCCGCTGCACGGTCAGCGCACCGTCGCCCAGCGTGCCGCCGGTCGGCGCCACCACCAGCGGCACCATCCCGGCGTTCAGCACCGCCTCGCGCACGGCGGCCACCCCGTCCAGGTCGTCGCCGCCGGTGACGATGCCGATCATCCGGCCCTCGGTCGGCCAGGTCCCGCCCACCTGCGACAGCGCCGGGCTGGGCTCGACGTCGGCGAGCGGCACGGTCGGCGCCGGCGCCGGCAGGCCGAGGCCCAGGGCGACCTGCTCGCACAGCTCGGGGTCGATGTTGGCCAGCACCTGGAGCGTGCGCTCCTTGACGGCCTGCTCGTAGCACTTGCCCAGCTCGAAGGTGTACGCGCCGATGATGTGTTCCTTCTCCACCGGGCTCATGCTCAGCCAGAACCGGCGCGGCTGGCTGAAGTGGTCCGCGAACGACTCGGGCGCCTCGCGCACCTTGCGGCCCTCCGGCACCCGCACCGGGGCCTCGACGAACGCCCCGGCGTCCGCCCCGGCCGTGAACGGGCAGCCGCCGTCCAGGGAGTTGGGCCGGTAGGGCGCCACGCCCCGGTGGACGGCCGTCTGGTGCATGCCGTCGCGCTGCATGTCGTTGACCGGCGCCTGCGGCCGGTTGATCGGCAACTGCGGGAAGTTGGGGCCGCCCAGCCGGGTGATCTGGGTGTCCAGGTAGGAGAACAGCCGCCCGGCCAGCAACGGGTCGTCGGTGACGTCGATGCCCGGCACCAGATGGCCGACGTGGAAGGCGACCTGCTCGGTCTCGGCGAAGAAGTTGGACGGGTTGCGGTTCAGGGTGAGCAGCCCGACCGGCTGCACCGGCGCGAGTTCCTCGGGGACCAGGTTGGTCGGGTCCAGCAGGTCGATGCCCTCGAAGGTCTGGTCCGGGGTGTCGGGGAAGGTCTGGATGCCCAGCTCCCACTGCGGGTACGCGCCGGCCTCGATGGCGTCGGCGAGGTCCCGGCGGTGGAAGTCCGGGTCGACACCGTTGATGAGCTGCGCCTCGTCCCACACCAGGGAGTGCACGCCCAGCTTGGGCTTCCAGTGGAACTTCACCAGCGTGGTCTCACCGGCGGCGTTGACCAGCCGGAAGGTGTGGACGCCGAAGCCCTCCATCATCCGGTAGGAGCGCGGGATGCCCCGGTCGCCCATGAAGAAGATGGTGTGGTGGGTCGCCTCGGTGTGCAGCGACACGAAGTCCCAGAAGGTGTCGTGGGCGCTCTGCGCCTGCGGGATCTCCCGGTCCGGGTGCGGCTTGGCCGCGTGGACGACGTCCGGGAACTTGATGGCGTCCTGGATGAAGAAGACCGGGATGTTGTTGCCGACCAGGTCGAAGACGCCCTCACTGGTGTAGAACTTCGTCGCGAAGCCCCGGGTGTCGCGCACGGTGTCGGACGAGCCGCGCGAGCCCACCACCGTGGAGAACCGCGTGAACACCGGCGTCTCCACGTCCTCCGCGAGGAACGCCGCCTTGGTCACCGAGGCCGCGGTGCCGTAGCTCTGGAACACGCCGTGCGCGCCGGCGCCCCGGGCGTGCACCACCCGCTCCGGGATGCGCTCGTGGTCGAAGTGCATGATCTTCTCGCGCAGGTGGTGGTCCTGGAGCAGTACGGGCCCGCGCGGACCGGCCTTGAGCGAGTGGTCGGTGTCCGGGACCCGCGTGCCCTGCGCGGTCGTCAGATACGCCCCGGACTGGGCCAGCCTCGCCTGGTCGGCCCCGGTCGGCTGCCCGGTCGGCGACACGGTGGCCGGGCCGCTCTGGTCGGGCTTGGGCGGCAGCGGCTCGCGGGGGGCGGTGGGCTCGGCGAGCGACGGCGACTCGGGGGCGGGCTTGCCGGGGACGCCGTCCTCCGGTCCGCTGTCGACGCCCAGGGCTTCACTGACCTTGTGGGCGGCCCGCTTGAGAGGGTTGGCCTCGCTCATATGTCTCTTTCCTCCGATTTGGTCCGGTCGGTGGCGGTCTTCGCGACCGGAGTCACGAGTCCCGACGGCCGTGCGGGTACCCCCGGTCGCCGGAACCAGCGGTACCGGATGCGACGACATCCCGGGAAAGGACGACAGGTCGTACGGTCCCCCCGTCGAGACCGCCGCCGCCCCGGGCACCCAGGGCGTCACCGGCGGCCCGCGGGTACGGCGACCTCCTCACGGCGGCTCCCGGCTCGGCCGATCCCTTCCCGCCCCAGCCTCCCCACCCGGCCCCGGACCCGCGACCGGACGCGGGCGCCCGGGGGACGGGCGGGACGGCGGTCCGGCCTCGTGCGTCACCCGTACCGGGCCGAAGGAGACCCGGGTACACCCGCCGGCGCCCACACCACCTCGATGCCGTCCGGGCCGGGAACGACCCGCGTGACGGCGTCCGCGAGCGGACCGGGGCCCGGCGCGGCGGCGAGGAGGGCCAGACAGGCGTGCACCGACGTGCCCTCCGCCCGGCCGGTGAGCCGGGGCAGCCCGGCCCAGCGGGTGTACGCGGTGCCCTGCGGAGCGCGCACCGTCCGGGCCTCCCCGTCCCAGTTGTGCAGCGGGTGCAGCGCCGAGACCAGGTCCTCCTCGGGGCCGGTCGCCCAGCCCGTGTGGGTGATCCGCGCCCCCGGCGGCGCCCCGACGACCCGGTGCACCCGCAGCTCGTACGGGCCGCGCGCCACCGTCACGCTCTCCACCCGCAGCCCCGGCACCATCGGCGGCCCGCCGGTGAACACGGGCCGGTGCCAGGACGCCGCCCAGCCCCACCCGTCGCCGTGCCCCGCGCCCAGCGGACGGGTCCGGCGCCGCGCACTGGGCCGGCCGGCCACCTCCACCGACAGATGGTTGTCCGCGTGGTTCCCGGGCGCGGTCGGGCCGGTCCGGGTGGAGTACGCCTGCCGCCCGTAGTGCGGGTCGTCCTCGGCGGCCGTCTCGCCCTCGTGCGGCCGGACGTGGTCGCTGCCGTGGTTGTGCAGCCGTACGATCCCGTCCTGGCGGGTGGACTGCGCCAGCAGTCCCGGTGCGGGCAGGGCCAGCACCCGGTCGCCCCGCTCCACCGGGGCGGGCTCCTCCGCGGCCGTCCACAGCGGGTGCCCGGCCGGGGCGAGCAGCGAGACGAACGCCTTCGACGCCCAGTAGGGCGAGGCGGGCCCCGAGTAGCGCTGCAGGGTGGCCTCGTGCGGCCCGTGCCAGCCCAGGCTCAGCAGCCCGTCGCCGGTGAGCGCCCCGCGGTCCAGGAAGTACCGCAGGCTGCCGCTGATCAGCCGCCGGGAGGCGCCCGGCGTCAGCGGGGTGTGCCCGGTCAGCGCGCCGAGCCCGACGGCCGCCGACGCGGCGAAGCGGTACGTCAGCGACCGGCCGAAGTGCACCGGCGCCCCGTCGGCGCCGAACAGCGCGGCGTACCCGGCGAGATGGGCGCGCAGCCGCTCGCCGTACCGACCGGCCGCCTCCGGATCACCGGCGAGGTGGGCGTCCAGCACCGGGTACAGGTGCAGTGCCCAGCCGTTGTAGTGGTCGAAGGCCCGGCCGTCGCCGTCGGCGTACCAGCCCTCGCCCCGGTACCAGCCCGCCAGCAGCTCCGCCGCCCGCCGCCGGGCCGCCGCCGTCTCGGCGTCCCCGCGGCCGACCGACTCCAGGAACCCGGCGACGGTGTACGGGAACAGGTACCAGTTGTTCGGCGCGGGCGTGTGCCGCAGCGCCCCGCGCAGCCACTCCTCCGCCCGGTCCTGGACACCGGCGTCGAGGTGCTGCCACAGCCAGGGCGCGGTCAGCCGCAGGCCGAGGGCGACGGACGCGGACTCGACCATCGGCTGGCCCCGCACGTCGTGGTCGAGGATCGGCGGCCAGGACTCGGTGTCGTCGCGGCCCGGGGTGCGGGTACCGGCGGCCAGGCCGTCCGCGTACCGCTCCAGCCGGTGGTGGGGATCGTCGCCGCCGGCGCCCGCGACGCGGAAGGCGGCGGCGAGGAAGGTCCGGGCGTAGCCCTCCAGCCCGTCGGAGCGCACGCCCGAGCCGGACGGCCGTCCGGGCAGGTCGAGCAGGGCGCCGCCCGGGGTCGCCCAGCGCCACGCGGCGGCCAGCAGCCCGTCGGCCACCGCCTCCCAGTGGGCCCGGGTGTACCCGGTGCGGGGGCTCAGGGTCCGGTCCTCGGCGGGCAGTTCGAACGGGATGCTCATGCCAGGAAGGCCAGCCTTTCACGGCGTACGGGATGCAGGAAGCCGGCGCCCGACGCCCAGCGGGCGGTCTCGGCGAGGGCGGTGTCGGCCAGGCGGCGCCACTCGTTGCCCAGCGAACCGGCGAGGTGCGGGGTGATCAGCGCGTCGTCGCAGTCCCACAGCGGGTGGTCCGGCGGCAGCGGCTCGGGGTCGGTCACGTCCAGGACGGCCCGCACCCGGCCCGCCAGGACGGCGTCGGTCAGCGCGTCCTGGTCGACGACCGCGCCGCGCGAGGTGTTGATGAGCACCGCCCCCTCCGGCATCGCGTCGATCAGCTCGCGGCCGACCAGACCCCGGGTGGCGGGCAGCAGCGGGGTGTGCACGCTGACGGTGTCGCAGCGCGCGAACAGCTCCGCCAACTCCACCCGCCGCACCCCCAGTCCGGCCGCCTCCGCGGCGGAGAGGTACGGGTCGTGCAGCAGCACGTCCAGGTCGTGCGGGCGCAGCAGTTCGACGACCCGGCGGCCGATCAGCGAGGCCGACAGGATGCCGACCCGGCGGCGGTGGTTGCCGACCGTGCGCGGGGTGCGCAGCCAGTCGCCCCGGCGGCGGTCCGCCCGGTAGGCGCGGGCCTGTTCCAGCACCCGCTTGCCGGTGAGCAGGATCATCGCGAGGGTGTACTCGGCCACCGGCACCGCGTTGGCGGCGGCGGCGGAGGACACCTCGATCCCGCGCTCCCAGCAGGCGTCGGTGACAAGCCCCCGGACGCTGCCCGCGGTGTGCACCACCGCCCGCAGTCCCGGCGCCGCCCGCAGCACCTCCGCGTCCAGCGGCGGGCAGCCCCAGCCGGTGACCAGCAGGTCGACGCCGGCCAGTACCGAACGGGCCCGGGGCGTGGACAGGTCGTCCAGGGCCGGGAGCGGCGCGAGGTCGCAGAGCGTGCGCAGGGTGCGCAGGGACTCGGCGCCGAGGACGGCGTCGGCGGCGTCGGGGGACATGGCCACGGCGGCACGGGGCCGGAATCCGGGACCGGGGGCGTGCTGGGTCACTTGACGGCTCCGGTGGTCGGTCCGCTGCGCCGGAAACGCCGGAACAGCACCTGCCGCGCGATGAACTCCATGGCGGTCTCACGGGTACGACAGCGGTGTCGGCCGGGCATGGCGCCTCCGCGGCTCCTGCGTGCCGCCGTCCACGGCACGACTCTTCGGGACACGGAAATCCTCGACGCCCACGGGTAAGCGGTCAATAGATCGATCAGAGGAATGAAACGATCAAACGCTCATCCAGTGGGGCGGTCCGTGGAGCCCCGCACGATCAGCTTCGGCAGCAGCTCCACCCGCCGCACCGGACGGCTCCCCGGCGGTTCGGCCAGCCGCCGCAGCAGCAGCTCCGCGGCCACCCGGCCGACCTCGGCCTTCGGCGGCGCCACGGCCGTCAGCGGCGGCGTCCCCAGCCCGGCCACCACGTCGTCGTAGGCCACCACCGAGCAGTCCGCCGGCACCCGCACCCCCTCCTCGGCCAGTTGCTGCACGATCACCAGCGCGTCCACGTCGCCGTGCAGCACCACCGCGGTGGCGCCCACCTCGCGCAGCACCGCCGGCAGACCGGCCGTCTCCCGCGCCGGGTACGGCCCGTCCGCCCCGGCCTCCGGTGCGCTCAGCGCCCACGCCCACCGCTCCACCAGCGGATGCGCCCCCGCGATGTCGGTGAACGCGGCCCGCAGCGAGCGCGCGGTCGGACTGTCGTGCCGGGTCGCGAACACGATCCGCCGGTGCCCGAGCCCCACCAGGTGCCGCACGGCCAGATGCGCCCCGTACCAGTGGTCCGAGCAGACCGAGTCCAGCGCGTACGGGGCGCTGCCGCGCCACGGCCGGCGCTCCATCAGCACCGTCGGCACGTCCACCGCCGCCAGCCACGCGTGGTCGGCCTCCTCGTCGGCGCGGGCCCGCCACCGCGGCGCGAGCAGCAGCCCGCGCGCCCCGTCCGCCAGCGCCCGCTCCACCAGCGGCCGTTCGGCGCCCGCCACCTGCGGCGCGAGATGCAGGGCGAGCCGCAGCCCGGCCTCCTCCAGCACCGTGCGGGCCCCGTGCAGCGCCTCGGTCAGATACGCGTGCCGCACCGGCACCACCACCGCCACCTGGTCCCCGCCCGTCACCGGACCGGCGGGCGGCTCCTCGGCGGGCAGCGTCGACCGGACCACCCCGTGCCCGCGCCGCAGCCTGCCCTCCCGGGTCAGCGCCTCCACGTCCCGGCGCACCGTCACCACCGAGACCTGCAACTCCTCGGCGAGGTCCCGCACCCGCGCGGCCCCGCGCGCCCGCACCGCCGCCAGGATGCGCTGCCGCCTGACCTCGACCGGCTCCCGCACAGGGCCTCCCCACCCGAGAATGTTCGTTTGAGCGTTTCCCGGTCATCCTAGCGATCGCCCGGGGGAGGGGCCGGGGACCGGTCAGGGCCCGGGATCGGCCAGCAGCGGACCCAGCGGGCCGAGATCGAGGTTGAGGTCGGAGCGGCTCAGCCCGTGCCGCGCGCACAGCTCGTCCATCCGCTCGTCCAGCAGCATCAGCGCGGTGCCGAGCCGGTCCTCCTGCTCCGCGCTCAGCGTCCCCTCGTCGAACCGCCGCACCGCCTGCCGCTCCATCAGTTGCCGCAGCAGCTCCACCACGGTCAGCACCAGGGCGGCCAGGTCGTCGCCGACCCGGTCGGGGTCCAGGTCCAGGGTGCGGTCGCGGGGCGCGCTCACAGCGGCCCGCTGTCCGGCCAGGGGGAGGGCACCCGCTCGTTCACCGACGACAGCAGCGCGCGCAGCGAGAGGCGCACCAGCGGTACGTCGGCGACGGCCAGCACCAGGTCCCCGCTGACCACGACCCCGGTGGCCAGCACCCGGTCCAGCAGGTCCACCAGCGGCACCCCGAGCGGCGCGTACTGCTCGCCGCCCTCCCACGGCACCCGGGGCCGGCCGGGCTCACGGACGTCCGGGACGGTCATGTCCGCACCGCCTCCCGCTCCGCCGCCGGGTCGCTCTCCTCGTCCCACCGGGCGAAGGAGTACGGGACCCAGGGCCCCGACGCGTCGACCTCGACGCCCGGCGGGCCGCCGGCGCCGGTGAGCCGGGCCAGCGCCGCGGTGAAGTCAGCGCGCCGGGCGTCGTCCACCAGGTAGGCGGCGTTGAGCAACTGGGGCGCGCGGCGGCCGGTCAGCCGCTCGTTCTGCGGCCGGTGCCGGGTCGCGGCGACGGCGTACCGGCGCAGTTCCGCGTCGACGGCCCCGGCCCCGGCGGCCGCCCTGTCCTGCCCGTCCCGCCGGACCCGGCGGCGCGCGCTGGCCCGGCTGAGGTAGGCCCGCCCGGCGGCGGGGGAGTCACCGGCCCCGGGCGGCCCGGCGGCCTCGGCGGCGGGGGGCGGGGCGGCGTGCACCTTCACCGCCCACTCCGTACGGCCCGCCAGCCTGTCGAGCAGCGCGCCGAACACCGCCGCCCGGGAGGCCACGGCCCGCACGGCGCCGCGGTCGGTGCGGTAGAGCGTGGCCATGGGCAGCGGCACGACCGGGCCGGTGCCGGCGGCGGCCTCGACGCCCCGGTGATGGGCGCGGGCGCATCGCTCCAGGTCCTCGGGCCGGTTCAGGCGCTCGGTGAGGGCCGCCCCGTCGAACGACGCGGCGGGCACGTCCTGCACCACCAGACCGAGGCCGCCCGCGCCGAGCGCCCGCAGCGGACCGCCCTCCTCGTGGCCGCGCGCCGCGGCCAGCGCCCCGGCGGGCGGGGGCGTACGGGTGACGGCGAAGGCACAGACGACGGAACCGGACGCGCCGCTCACCGGACCTCCTCGAACTCGTCGGTCTCGTCGATCTCGTCGCCGGCGGTCTCCTCCAGGGCTTCCAGGCGGGCCCGCAGCCGCGCGTTCTCCTCGGCGAGCGCGTCCCGCGCGGCCCGCGAGGACAGCGCCGGGTCCGTCTCCCACCAGTCGATGCCGGCCTTCTTCGCGGTGTCCACCGAGGCGATGAACAGCCGCAGCCGGATGGTCAGCAGCTCGATGTCCAGCAGATCGATCTTGATGTCGCCCGCGATGACGATGCCCTTGTCCAGCACCCGTTCCAGCAGGTCGGCGAGGTTCCCGGTGACGGGCGCGTACGGCTGGGCCGGCGCGTCGGCGTACCAGGGGTCGACGTCGGTCACGGCGTACCTCCGGGAGAGTCAGCGCCGGCGGCGGGCGGGCGGGGGAGCGGGCTCGTCGTCCTCGTCGCCGGACGCGTAGTCACCGCCCTCGTCCTCGCCGTACTCGGCGCCCTCGTCCTCGTCGGTCTCGGCGTCCTCGTCGTCGTACTCCCCGTCCTCGTCGTCATAGGTCTCTTCGTCGTCCCCGTCGTCGTACTCGTCCCGGTCCCCGTCCTCTTCCTCGCCCCCGTCCCACTCGTCGGTGGCGTTCTCCTCCTCTTCCAGCGCCTCCTCGTGGGTGCGGACGACCTCGCCGTCGCGGATCTCGCCGCGCCAGCCCTCCGCCTCCTCGTCCGGGTGCAGCGTGACCTGCCGGGCGAAGTGCTTCAGGTCGAGCCGCATCCGGCGCCCCTGGGCGCGCCAGAGGTTGCCGGTCTTCTCGAAGAAACCCGCCGGGTAGTACTCCACGACCAGCACGATCCGGGTCAGGGACGGCGCCAGCGCGTGGAAGGTGACCGCGCCGGTCGTGCTGCCCTTGGCGCCCTCCGAGGTCCACACGATCCGGTCGTCGGGGACCTGCTCGCGGACCGTCGCCTTCCAACTGCGGGAGGAGGGACCGACCTTGACGTTCCACTCGGACTCCGTGTCGCCCTTCTTGTTGACGCCGCGGACGCCCTTGGTGAAGCCGCTGAAGTCCTCCAGGCGGGTCCACCGGTCGTAGGCGGTGCGCAGCGGCACGGGGACGTCGACGGTCTCCAGGATGTGCGTCGCCTTCACCCCGCCCCCGGAACCGCCCCCGGAGCCGCCACCCGAACCGCCGCCGGAGCCACCCCCCGAACCGCCGCCGGAACCGCCCCCGGAGCCGCCGCCCCCGCCGGCGGCGAGGTCGGTCAGCCGGCCCGTGAGTCCCTTGACCCGCTCGCCGGCCCGCCCGGCCAGGGCGGTGCCCTGGGCGGAGAGGTAGCCGCCGAGGGCGTCCTTGAGGTCGTCCAGTGCCCGGGTGGCCATCATGCCCTCCCACCCGCCCTGGCCTGCCGGCGCGCCGACACGGCGGCCTTCTTGACGGCCTTGCCGGCCGGGCGCTTCCTGGCGGCGGCCCGCTCGGCCGCCTTGCGCGGCGGCACCGGCTCGGGCGGGCCGTCGGAGCCGCCGGCCTCGGGCCCGTCGTCGTACCGGCCGTCGTCCTCGGCGTCCCCCTCCTGGCGGTCCGGGGTGCCGCCGAGCGCGTCGGTGCGGTCGCGCAGCGCGTCGGCGAGGCGGGTCAGCCGGCGGTCGGCGGCGGCGCCGACGGCCTGCCGCCCGGCGGTGAGCAGCTCGCCGCGCACCTGGTCCGTCAGCTCCTGGAGCTGGGGCACCCCTTGGAGCCGGCCCAGCCCCTGGCCGAGCATCTGGCCGGGGGTGAGGCCGAACCGCCGCCCCGCGAGGTACGTGCCGACCGCGAGGGCCAGCCGCGCCTTCCGGGAGCGGCCGAGCAGATATCCGCCGGCCATGGCCGCCGCCAGCGCCGCCTTGTTGTCGCTCATACGTGCCTTCCCTGCGATCGTTCGGTGGTCGTGGAGTGCCGGGTCCGGCGTTCGAGGAGGGTGAGCAGGCGCTCCTCCTCCCGTTCGAAGGCGGCCTCGTCGATCTCGCCCGCGTCCAGGGCGTGGTCGAGCGCGGCCAGTCGCGCCTGCACGGCACGCGGGTCCCGGGTCTGCCGGCGGGCCTCGGCGAACAGGTGGTCGGCGACCCAGAGGGTGCCGCGCATCGGCGCCAGGGGCAGCAGCAACAGGCCGCTGACGAGTCCCACCGCCGTCACCGCCCCGGGGCGGGCGCGGGACGCGCGTCGACGAAGCTGTAGCAGGGCAGCGGCCCGGTCACGCCGAGCGCCAGCCTGTCCCCGTACTCGCGGGCCCGCGCGGCCACTTCCCGCCGGAACCGCCGCTCGTCGGCGGCGCGCAGCAGGAACGAGGTGCTGAGCACCCGCTCGTCGTCCAGCGGCCCCTCGGCGGTGCGCACGGCGAGCGGGGTGAGCCGGGCGAGGATCTCCCGAGCCGCGCGCCGGGCCTCGCGGCGCACCCCCCGGGCGAGCGCCTCGCCGAGCCGCACCTGGGCCTCGTAGCCGGGCCGGCGCCGGGTCCGCAGGGCGAGCGCCCGCAGGCCCTCGTCCCGGCGGACCACCTCGGCGAGGCAGCCGGCCACCACCGTGCCCTTGACGTTCAGCTCGACACAGCCCGTGATCCCGTCCAGTTGCCGCCGCAAGTGGGCCTCGTCGGCGCGGAGCTGGGCGCGCAGGGCGTCCGGTTCGGGGGTGAGCACGGCGAACCGCATGGGCAGTACGGGCCCCTGCGCCGCCAGCTCCTCCAGCACCGCCTGATGGGCCATCAGGTCGCGCCGCCGGGCCCGGGGCCGTGCCGGGGCCGGCGAGACGGCCGCGCACAGCCCGGCCTCGGTGAGCAGCCCGACCGGGGCGCCGTCCACGCCGGGGCCGCGCGGGACGCTCACACCGGCGGGGGCGATGCCGTAGACGTACAGGGTGCCGAGGGCGTCGGCGGGGGGCGCGGTGGTGCTCACGGTCATTCCTCGGGCTCCGGGCGTCGGCGGGGGCGGGGACGCGGGCGGTCGGCGGGGGCGGCGCGCCGGGCCGTGCCGCGCACCCGGGCGGGGGCGGGGGCGGGGGCGGTCCGGCGGGGCACGGGCGCCTCGGCCGCCTCCTCGGCGAGGTCGTCGGGGGCGGCGGCCTCCTCGGGCGCGAGTATGTTCCGCACCTTGTCGCCCAGCGAGCGCGTCGTCCGCTTCACGCCCGCCTTGCCGGCCGCCTTGGCCATCGGCGCGCCGAACAGCTCGGGAACCGTCTTGGACCGCACGTCGTGCTCCAGGTCCAGCCGGTTGCACGCCTCCGCGAACCGCAGATACGTGTCGACGCTCGCCACCACGATCCGGACGTCCACCTTGAGGATCTCGATGCCGACGAGCGAGACGCGCACGAAGACGTCGATTACCATGCCGCGGTCGAGGATGAGTTCCAGTACGTCGTAGAGGGTGCCGGCGCGCGGCGCGCACACGACCTCGTCGTCGTAGGTGATCATGCGACGGTCCTTCCGGGAGCGGGCCTCGGCGGGCCCGTCACTGGTCCTGGGCACCACGCCGGTAGCGGGCGATCCGCCGGTACTGGAGCAGCTCGCCCGCCGGGTCCAGTTCGACCCGGTAGGTGGCCAGGAGGCTGGTGGTGTCGGGGATGCGCGCGAGTTCCAGCACGTCGATGTCGACGGTCCAGCCGTCCTCCTCGTTGCGGCAGACCGCGGAGACGCCCTCCAGGCGGTGCCGGACGAGTTCGGCCAGCCCGTCGGTGGCGCGCCGGGCGGCCTCGGCGGCACCGCGCGCCCCGGACCGGGACGTGCCGGACCGCCGCACGGTGGGGGTCGTGGTGCCGCGCCTGCGCGCGCCGGGTTCTGTCATGCGTCCCACTCTGACCGCGCCGCCCGGCCGGCGCGTGCGCTGTTACCCCATACGGGCGCCGGGGGCGGTCACCGGCGCCGGGCGTGCGGGAAGAGGTGCGGCTCGGGGGCGGCGTCCGGGCGGGCGGGCGTGGACAGCGTCTCCTCGCGGGCCGCCACCTCGGACCCGGCGTCCTCGGCCACGGCCGTCAGCCCCCGGCGTCGAAGCCGGTCACCCGGACCGGCTGCCCCATGAAGACACCGTCGGCGCCCTGCACGTCCAGCGGCACGGTGGCCGGCGCCAGGTACCCGCCCGGCCGCGGGACGCCCGCGAGGCGCCGCGGCACGGCGGACCGCTCGGCGCGGGTCGTCCGGAGCAGCGAGAAGTACCCGCGGACCGCGTCGAAGGACTCCGCCTCCAGCGGCAGTTCGCGGATGCCGGCGCACCGGAAGGAGGCGGCGGGCACCTGCCGCGCCGCCAGGGCCGTCATCACGGGGGACACGTCCACGCCCCGCCCATCGTGTCCCGCCCGCGCCAGGGTCTCCGCCGTGGGCCGTCCCGTCCCGCTGCCCACCTCCAGCGCCGAGCTGCCGGGCGCGAGCCGGCCGAGCAGCCACTCCAGGGAGCGCCGGTGCGCCCCCGACCCGGCGAACGCCTGCTCGTAGGCGGCGCCCAGCGCGTCGGACACGGCCGCCGCGGACCTCCCCGGCCGCTGCCCCTCGGTCACGGTCGGCATCTTCGCGCTGGTCGGTGCGCAGGCACCGTGCCACCGGGCCGGGCGGCGGCAAGGGCGCCCCGGCCGTCCGGCGTTCACCGCCCGGTGTCGTCCGGTGCCGTCCCCGGCTCCGCCATCCTGCGGTGCATGGCCGACTTCACCCCGTCGGACAGCAGCCGGTCGGCCACCCCCTGCGCCTTGGTCTTCGCCGAACCGGTGACCACCTTGGTGCGGCCCTTCATGACCGCCTCGAACGCCTGCCGGGCGACGTCGGCCGGATCGTCCTTGGCCATGGTGCCCATCCGGGTGTCCTCCATCCCGGCCCGCCGGAAGAAGTCGGTGTCCGTGGGTCCGGGCATGAAGGAGGTGACGGTGACGCCGGTGTCCCCGACCTCCTCCGCCAGCCCCTGCGCGAAGGACTGGACGAAGGACTTCGAGGCGTTGTACACCGACTGGAAGGAGCCCGGCATCATCGACGCGAGGGACGAGGTGAACACCATCCGTCCCGCGCCGCGCGCCACCATCTGCCGCAGCAGCGGCTTGGCCAGTTGCACGGTCGACGTCACGTTCAGGTCGATGACGGACCGGTCGTCGGCCGGGTCGGTGTCCACGAAGGCCCCGCCCCGCCCCACTCCGGCGTTCAGCGCCGCCACGTCCACGGTCAGCCCGGTGGTGGCGGCGACCAGCCGGTCCACGCCCGCGGGCTCGCGCAGGTCGGCGCGTACCGTCCGGACCCGGGCGCCCGTCTGCCGCAAGCGCTCGGCGGCGTGCTCCAGCCGGTCGTCCTCGGCGCAGATCAGCAGGTCGTGACCGTGCTCGGCGAACTGGCGGGCGAGTTCGTACCCGATGCCACCGGATGCCCCGGTCACCAGTGCGAGCGGCCTGTCGGTCTCCATGGAGGTCTCCACAACGTCTTCGCGATCACCAGGAACGACCCCACTCGGCCGGGGTCGGCCGCACGGAGGCGACCGGGCCCGGGTTCCCCGGTCGCGCCGGTCAAACGACGGCGGCCGGATCGCCCGGTGCGCGGGGCCGGACCCCGTCGAGCGCCAGGTCGACCAGGCCCGCCACCAGCGGTCCGTCCAGCGGGGCGCCGCTGAGCAGCACCCGGACGAACAGCGGCCCGCTCACCGCCTCGATCAGCAGACCGGGATCGGCGTCCGGGGCCAGCTCGCCCCGGTCCACACCCCGCCGGACCATCGCGCCGGCCCGGGTCAGCCGGTCGCTCCAGTAGGGCAGCCGCCGGTCGTCCAGGGTGCCGTCCCGCTCCACGCTCAGCCGCAGCAGGGCCTGCCCCTGGGCGGTGCCGAGCAACTGGGCCAGCGAGGTGAAGAAGCGCAGCAGGTCCTCGCGGACCCGTCCGGTGTCGGGGATCGGCAGGGCCGCGTCCAGTTGGGTGGTCAGCGCGTCGAGGATCAGGTTCTCGCGGGTCTTCCAGCGGCGGTAGACCGAGGTCTCGTGCACGCCGGCCGACCGGGCGACCGCCGCCACGGTGGTGCCCGCCAGCCCCTCCCGGGACAGCAGCTCCACCACGGCGGCGAGCACGGCCCCCCGCATCCGCTCCCCGCGCCGCCGCAGCGGCGGCGCGGGAGAGGGGGAAGGAGTGCGGGAAGGAGTCGTCGGGCCGGTCATCGGCCCAGCCTAAAGCAGGCCGGCCTGCGTCAGGTGTACGGTTAACGCAAGTCGACCTGCGATAGAGCGCGAGGGGCGCCCGGGGTCGCCGCACCGAGGAGGTCCTGTCATGGCGCGGATGCTCGCCGCCCGTCTGCACGTACCGAGCCGCACCCTGAAGCTGGAGGAGGTGCCCCGCCCGCAGCCGGGTCCCGGCGAGGTGCTGGTCAAGGTCGAGGCGGCCGGGGTCTGCCTCTCCGACGTCCACCTCATCGACGGCACCCTCACCCCGCTCTACCTCCAGGGCGACACCGTCACCCTCGGCCACGAGGTGTCCGGCACGATCGCCGGGACCGGCGAGGGCGTCACCGCCTGGACGCCGGGGCAGCGCGTGGTCCTGCACGCCGGCGAGAAGCGCGACGGCGTCACCTACACCCGGGGCGTCGACTACGACGGCGGCTGGGCCGAGTACGCCCTGTCCGCCGCCGACGCCCTGACCCTGCTGCCCGACGCGATCCCCTTCGACCAGGGCGCGATCATCCCCGACGCGGTCTCCACGCCGTGGGGCGCGATCACCGAGACCGGCGCGGTCCGGCCCGCCGAGGCGGTCGGCGTCTGGGGCGTCGGCGGACTCGGCGTGCACGCCGTGCAGTTGCTCCGCGCCGCCGGGGCCTGCCCGGTCATCGCCGTCGACCCCAACCCGGTCGCCCGGGAGCGCGCCCTCGCCGCCGGCGCCGACCTCGCCCTCGACTCCGCCGACCCCAATCTGCGCCAGGCCGTCGGCGCGGCGACCGGCGGGGGCGGGATCGCCGCCGCCTTCGACTTCGCGGGCGTGCCGGCGGTGCGCGAGCAGGCCGTCTCCGTCCTCGCGCCGCAGGGCCGGCTGGTCCTGGTGGGGCTGACCGATCAGCCCCTCACGGTCACCGACGGCACCCGCTTCAGCTATCTCCAGCAGCGCATCCTCGGCCACTACGGCTCCGACATGCCGGTGGCGCTGCCGCAGTTGCTGCGGCTGATCGACCACGGGCGGCTGGACTTCTCCGGTTCCATCAGCGGCGTACTGCCGCTGGCCGAGGCCGCCGAGGCGGTCGCCCGCCTGGAGAAGAAGGAGGGCAACCCCATCCGGCTGATCCTGCGCCCGTGAGGCGGGGGACCGCCGGGTCCCCGGGACGGCCGGACGCCGCGGTCCCCGGTTCCGCAGGGAGCCGGGGCCGCCGCCATGTCGAAAACCGGCGTCGAACGCGCCAACCGCCGTCGGAAGGTGGCGTGTTCAAATGTTGCCCCTTTGTTTCGCAGGGCGCAGCCTGTGGTCTGGGAGCGCTCCCAACACGCTCTCACTCCCTTCTGTCCGTCCCCCACCCGAAAGAAGGAGACCATGGCCTCGGCTTGTCATGATTACGTCAACCCCTCGACCGGTGTCAGCAAAAGGCGCCGCGTGCTCACCCTCGGCCTGAGCGCGTTCGCCGCCGCCACACTCGCCCTGATCCCCTGGAGCGGCACCGCCGTGGCGCACGGCTCCGTCGTCGACCCGGCCTCGCGCAACTACGGCTGCTGGCTGCGCTGGGGCAGCGACTTCCAGAACCCGGCGATGGCCCAGCAGGACCCGATGTGCTGGCAGGCGTGGCAGAGCAACCCCAACGCGATGTGGAACTGGAACGGCCTGTACCGCAACGGCTCGGCGGGCAACTTCCAGGCCGTCGTGCCCAACGGGCAGCTCTGCAGCGGTGGCCGTACGGAGAGCGGCCGCTACAACTCGCTGGACGCCGTGGGCGCCTGGAAGACCACGGACATCGGCGCCAACTTCACCGTCAAGCTGTACGACCAGGCCAGCCACGGCGCGGACTACTTCCGGGTCTACGTCACCCGGCAGGGCTTCGACCCCACCACCCAGCCGCTGACCTGGAACGACCTCCAACTGGTCGCCACCACGGGCCGTTACGCGCCCAGCCAGAACTACGAGATCCCGGTCAGCACCTCGGGCTACAGCGGCCGGCACGTGGTCTACACGATCTGGCAGGCGTCGCACATGGACCAGACGTACTTCCTGTGCAGTGACGTGAACTTCCGCTGACCCGGCCGGTCGGCCAACCCCCCCTCCGCCCCCGCCGGACGCGCCGCGCGCCCGGCGGGGCCGTGGCCTCAGTCGTCGAGGGCGTCCAGTACGTCGCCCAGGTCGACGTACTTGAAGTTGGTGACGGCCGGGTCGCCGTCGCCGGGGGCGTCGTGCCCGTCCTGCACCACGAGCAGGCCGTGCGGGTAGCGGGAGCCCAGCGGCTGGTTGAGGGCCGCCGCCCCGTCGCACTCCTCGGAGCCGTCCAGCGCGGCCGAGGCGGGGGTGACCCGGAAGCCGCCCTCGTACTCGTTGGCGTCACCGGTCTCGCGGTCGTACGCGGCGAAGGTGTCGTCGCCCTGGCTGGAGGCGAGCAGGTAGCCGTCGCCGTCCTTCTCCTGGACCAGCGTCAGGCCCTCGACGTCGGCGGTCAGCCGGGTGCCGCCGTAGCCGGGGTCGGCGCCCGCCACGCACTCCTCGGTGCTCTCGTCGTAGGTGCCCGGGACGCCGTACTCGCGCACCTTGTCCAGCAGCTTCGGCGCGCCGGTGAGGTCGGCGCGCAGCTTCCAGATGCCGACGTCCTCCTGGCCGGCGTACAGCACCCCGTTGTCCGGGTCGACGACCATGCCCTCGACCTGCGGCAGTTCGCCCGGCTCGGCGCAGGGCGACCAGGAGGTGCCGTCGGGAAGCCGGAAGGCGGACGGCAGGTCCAGGGTGCGGACCGTGCGGTAGCCGACGCGGCCCCGCGCGGTGGGGGTCAGTTCGAGCAGTGCGATCCGGGTGCGTTCGCGCTGGCTGACCAGGGCGTAGGAGCGTCCGGTGGACCGGTCGGTCAAGGTGGCCAGCCCGTACGCGGTGCGCTGCTCGTTGATCTCTTCCTGGCCGTCGGAGAAGACCGGGGCGGCGGCCGGGTCGGTGACGTCGGTCAGGGGGCGGTCCGGCCGCGTGGGGTCGATGCGGTAGACGCGCAGGCGGTCGTTGCCCCGGTCGGTGGTGACCGCGAGGTCGGCCCGGCCCGTGCTCAGCTTCAGGCCGTGCACCAGGTCGACGTTGTTGAACCGGCCGGGCGCGTCGTCGGCCCCCGGTCCGGGCGGGGCCGGCACCGACTGCACCAGCCGGGCGTCCAGGTCGTAGACCCGCAGTCCGGCCTCCTTCGCGGTGGCGACGACCAGGCTGCGGTCCGGGTCGGCCGGGTTGCGCCAGATCGCGGGGTCGTCGGCGTCGGCGTTGCCGCCGGCCTCGTCGTCCCGCAGCGGCGGCGTCTCGGCGCGGGGATGCACGGCGGGCAGCGTGCCCCCGCCGGCCAGGGCCGGGCCGGCCGGGAGGACGGCGACGGCCGCGGTGAGGGTGCAGACGGCCAGGCGCCTGAGGGAGTGTCGGGTCACGCCGGGTACTCCTGAAGTCGGTGACATGACAAAAAAGTTACGCCGTTGATCTTCGTGGCGCAGTGGGTCGCCCGGACGCCTTCCGGGTGACGGGAGGGCGTCCGGCGGGGGAACGGGACGTGCGTGGTCGTGCGGGCGTGGGGTGCGCGGTCGTACGGGCGTGACGTGTGCGGTCGTACGGCCCTGGGGTGTGCGGTCGTGCGGGCGGGGCGGTCCGGGGCGCCGGGGCGCGGCGGGCCGGTCGCTCGGGCGTCTATACGATGGCGCTTCGGGAAACGGACGGCGGCGGAGGGAGCCAGGTCGTGGCGGATCACCCGCGTCCCCGGCGGCGGGGACAGGGCGAACTGGAGGCGCTGGTGCTGTCGGCGCTGCGCACGGCGGACGGCCCGGCGACGGCCGGCTGGGTGCAGGAGCACCTCGGCGGCGACCTCGCCTACACCACGGTGATCACGATCCTGACCCGGCTGCTGGACAAGGGCGCGGTCACCCGGGAGCGGGCCGGCCGGTCCTTCGTGTGGACGCCCGCCGCGGACCAGGCGGGCCTGGCCGCCCGCAAGATGCGCAAGGTCCTGGACGCCGAGAGCGACCGCGAGGCCGTGCTCGCCAGCTTCGTCACCGGCCTCGAACCGGACGACGAGCGGCTGCTGCGCGAACTGCTCGGCCACACCGCCGCCGACGGGGACGAGGAAGACTGACGCCGCATGGGGGTCTTCGTCTTCCTCCCGCTGGTCCTGCCGCTGACGGCATGGCCCGTCGCCCGCCTCGCCGAGCAGCACCTGCACCCCCGCACCGCGACCCGGCTGCTCACCGGCGTGGCCGCCGTGATGGCCCTGTGCAGCACGGTGTGCCTGGCCCTGGCGATGGTGGTCGGCACCGCCCAA
This sequence comes from Streptomyces sp. NPDC000134, assembly GCF_042899225.1. Classification (NCBI taxonomy): domain Bacteria; kingdom Bacillati; phylum Actinomycetota; class Actinomycetes; order Kitasatosporales; family Streptomycetaceae; genus Streptomyces; species Streptomyces sp. NPDC000134. The sequence continues at coordinate 27,065 of NZ_JBIAZN010000015.1, read as the reverse complement.
CTGCCCGGCAACCCGCTGCCCGACGGCTGGTCGGACCCGGAGGTGCGGGCCGCCGTGCCCTACGACGAGGTGGTCGGCAAGGCCGCGATCCCGGCGCTGTGCGCGGTCGTCACGGCCTGCGCCCGCGCGCTGTGGCGGCACGGCCGGGTACGCCGCCGCGCCCACCGCGCGCTGGCCGGACTGCCCGGCACCTCGGTGGCCGTGCTGCCCGACGCGGTGCCGTACGCCTACGCGCTGCCCGGCGGCGGCCGGCGGGACCGCGTCGTGGTGACGACCGCGCTGCTGGCGTGCCTCGCACCCGCCGAGCGCCGGGCGCTGTTCGCCCACGAGCGCGCCCACCTCGCCGCCCGGCACCACCGGTTCCTGCTCACCGTCCGGCTCGCCGCGCTGGCCAACCCGTTCCTCCGGCCGCTGCGCACGGCGGTGTCGTACACGGCGGAGCGGTGGGCCGACGAGGCGGCGGCGGGCGTGGTCGGCAGCCGCCGTACGGTGGCCACCGCCATCGGCAGGGCGGCCCTCGTCTCCCGGGGCACCCCGGTCGCCACCCTGGCCGGCCTCGCCGCCCCGGGCCCGGTCCCGCGCCGGGTGGCGGCCCTGCTCGGCCCGGCCCCGGCGGCGCGCCGCCGCCCGCCCGTGTTCACCTCGGTGGGCCTGGCGGCGTGGGGCGCGGCCGTCGGCACCGCGGTGTCGGTGATGTCGTCCGCGAACTCGGCGGTCACGATGTTCCTGATCCTGAAGGCCGCGACACCGCTCTGACCCGGGCGGGCGCCCGCCGGCCCGGCCGGCCCGGCGGCCCTCGCGATGACTTGCCGCCCGGCGTCCGGTGGACGGTCGGTGCACTGGCCTTCGCGGCACCGTGCGGCCCGGCGCCCGCCGACCCGGCCGACCCCGGTGGCCGAGCGGTGAGCCGGCCCGTGCGGCCCGGCGCCTGTCGGCCCGGTCGGCCCCGGTGGTCGAGCGGTGAACCGGCCCTCGCGGCGGCCTGCCGCCCCGGCGTCCGGTGGACGGTCGGTGCAGGCCCTTGCGGCTGCCCGGCGCCCGGTGGACTGCCGGTGCAGCGGCCCCGCGACAACTCGGTGTCCGTGAGCGACGGTGTACGGCTACGGTGGCGTGCCGTCGTACCCGCCGCCGCAGGAACGGACCGCCATGCCGCAGCCCTGGATCACCCGCCCCGAGACACCCGCCGACGTCCCCGCGATCCGGGAGGTGCTCCGCGCCGCGTTCCCGACGGCCCTGGAGGCCGACCTCGTGGACGCGCTGCGCGCCGACCCGGCGGCGTGGATCGAGGGCCTGTCCCTGGTCGCCGCGGACGGCACGGGGAGCCCGGTCGCCCAGGCCCTGCTGACGCGCTGCCACATCGGCGAGTCCCCGGCGCTCTGCCTGGGGCCGTGCGCGGTCCGGCCCGAGCGGCAGCGCACCGGCGCCGGCTCGGCGGTCGTACGGGCGGCGCTGGACGCGGCCCGGCGGCGGGGCGAGCACCATGTCGTCGTCCTCGGGCACCCCGCGTACTACCCGCGCTTCGGCTTCGGCCGTGCCTCCGCGCACGGCATCGGGGTCGCCTTCGACGTGCCGGACGAGGCGCTGATGGCCCTCAGCCTGGACCCCGCCCGCCCGCTGCCCGCGGGCACCGTGCGCTACGCCGCGCCGTTCGGGGTCTGACCCCCGGGACGCGGAAAGAGGACGGGCCGCCGGGCGGTCCGTCCTCTTTCCCGGTCATCCGGTCAGCCGGTCATCCGGTCCCGGTCATCCGGTCACCCGGTGGGTCCTGGTCAGCCGACGGGGGCCGCCGGGCCCTTGTCGGTCGGCGCCGCGGACGCCGCGCCGGCCTCCTCGGCCAGCCGCTCCAAGCCGCTGGTGGTCTTCAGCGGCTTCTCCTTGATGAAGACCACGGCGACCAGCGCCAGCAGCGCGAACGGCGTGGCGATCAGGAACAGGTCGGCGGTGGCGACCCCGTAGGCGTGCTCGACGATCTCCCGCATCGGGGCGGGCAGCGTGCTCATGTCCGGGACGCTGCCCTCGCCGCCGCCCGAACCGCCCGCGGCGGCACCGGCGACGCCCGCCTTCTCCAGGCCCTTGGTCATCTCGTCGGCGACCCGGTTGGCGAGGATCGCGCCGAGGACGGACGTACCGATGGTGCCGCCCATGCTGCGGAAGAAGGACAGCACCGAGGTGGCGGCGCCCAGCTCGGCGGCGGGGACGTCGTTCTGCGCGGCGAGCACCAGGTTCTGCATCAGCATGCCGACACCGATGCCGAGCACGGCCATGTAGAGGCTGAGCAGCCCGAAGTGGGTGTCGGCGCCGATCAGGGAGAGCAGCGCCAGGCCGGCCGTCATGATGACGGCGCCCGCCACCAGGTACACCTTCCACTTGCCGGTCCGGCTGATGATCTGGCCGGCGATCGTGGAGGACACCAGCAGGCCGAGGATCATCGGCAGGGACATCAGGCCCGCCATGGTCGGCGACTTGCCCAGCGAGACCTGGAAGTACTGCGAGAGGAAGACGGTCCCGCCGAACATGGCGACACCGACCAGCAGGCTGGCGACCGTGGTCAGGGTGACCGTGCGGTTCTTGAAGATGTCCAGCGGGATGACCGGCTCGTCGGTGCGGGCCTCGACGAACACCGCGAGGACCAGCAGCACGACGCCGCCGATGGTGAGCGCGGCGGTCTGCCAGGACGCCCAGTCGAAGCGGTTGCCCGCGAGCGACACCCAGATGAGCAGCGCGCAGACACCGGCGACGATGAGGAAGGCACCGAGCCAGTCGATCTTCACCTGGCGCTTGACGGTGGGCAGCTTCAGCGTGCGCTGCAACAGGAGGATGGCGAGCAGCGCGAACGGCACGCCGATGAAGAAGCACCAGCGCCAGCCCAGCCAGTCGGTGTCCACCAGCACGCCGCCGATGAGCGGTCCGGCCACGGTGCCGACGGCGAAGACGGCGCCGAAGATGCCGGAGTACTTGCCCAGTTCCCGGGGCGGGATCACGGCGGCCATCACGACCTGCGCGAGCGCGGTCAGGCCGCCCGCGCCGATGCCCTGCACGACCCGGCTGAAGATCAGCAGCGTGGTCTCGTGGGAGAAGCCCGCCAGCAGCGAGCCGACCACGAACATGCCCAGCGAGAGCTGGAGCAGCAGCTTCTTGTTGAACAGGTCCGACAGCTTGCCCCACAGCGGCACCGTCGCGGTCATCGCCAGGAGTTCGGCGGTGACGACCCAGGTGTACGAGGACTGGCTGGCGCCGAGGTCGGCGATGATCGTGGGCAGCGCGTTGGACACCACGGTGCCCGCGAGGATGGCGACGAACATGCCGGCCATCAGCCCCGACATCGCCTGGAGTATCTGCTTCTGGGTCATGGAACTGGGCGGCGCGCCGGCGGGCGCCTGGGGTGCGGTCACGACATCTCTTTCGACGGTGGTGATCGGTGCTCCGCGCGGACCGTGCGGGCACCTCGCGGGGTGCCCCGGCCGCGCGGGGCGGACAGTGGGCGGCCGGTGACCCGGCCGGGTGCGGGGCGGCGGATTACGCGGGTGGCGCCGGGAGTCCGGCGGCGAGGTGGGCGAACACCTCCTGGAACACGTCGCGGAAGGCGCGTTCCTCCGGGCGGGCGCACCAGTGGTCGACGCTGACCCGGACGGCGGTGACCGCCACCGCGGCCAGCAGCCTCGGGTAGAGGTCGAGCGCCTTGCGGCGTTCGCAGTCGGCGCCGGGCGGTGCCGCCGGTGCGCCGGCCTCGGGACCGGGGCCGGAGCGGAGCCGCTCGGCGACGGCCTCGGCCAGTTCGGTCTCGTCGGCCAGGTGGGCGCTGAGGCTGCGGACCATCAGGTGGGGCGCGGCGCGCAGCACCTCGCCGTGCAACCGCCACAGCTCGTGCTGCTCCTCGGCCTCGGCCAGCTCCGCGGCCATGGCGTCGCGCAGCGCCTGGAGCGGGGGCAGCGCGGCCGGCGCGTCCAGCAGGGACCGGCGCACCCGGGCCCCGGTCTCGGCGTCGGTGAGGACGAACACGTCGTCGCGCGTGTCGAAGTAGTTGAAGAACGTCCGGACGGAGACGCCGGCCGCCGCGCTGATCGCCTCCACGGTGACCTTCTCCGCCCCGTGCTCGGCGGCCAGGCGCACCGCGGCCTCGGTGAGAGCGGCACGCGTCGCACGCTTCTTCCGCTCCCGCAGGCCGCCCCCCGAGGCGCTCTTCTCCGACATAACTTGCATGCTATGCAAAGATGCACGCTCTGCAAAATTACCCCTGGCGGGCCTCCTTCTCCCGGCGGCCCCCGTGGGGCGTGCGCGCGGGGCGTGCGGCGGGGACGCGGGGGTAGCCGACCGCCGGGACGGCCGCCGTCGGAGTCGGCGCCGAGGGCGGCCGTACCGTACCCCCTGTGTCCCGGGACGTGACCCGAACGGCCCTGTCGGGTACCCGGCCGCCGCACCGAGGGTGGTGGGATGAGCGGGGCGGCACGACACCGCGCACCGGACCCCGCACCACCCCGGCCCGACCGCTGCCCGACAGGGAAAGGAACCCCGATGTCCGATCCGCAGCAGGTGCCCGCCGTCCTCCCGGACGAGGAGCTGGCCGCCCTGGACGCCCACTGGCGCGCCGCGAACTACCTCGCCGTCGGCCAGATCTACCTGATGGCCAACCCGCTGCTCACCGAGCCGCTGCGCCCGGAGCACGTCAAGCCGCGGCTGCTCGGCCACTGGGGCACCTCACCCGGCCTCAACCTCGTCCACACCCACCTCAACCGGGTGATCCGCGCCCGCGGCCTGGACGCCCTGTGCATCTGGGGGCCGGGCCACGGCGGGCCCGCCGTGCTCGCCAACTCCTGGCTGGAGGGCACGTACACCGAGACCTATCCCGACATCACCCGGGACGCGGCCGGGATGGCCCGGCTGTTCAAGCAGTTCTCCTTCCCGGGCGGGGTGCCCAGCCATGTCGCGCCCGAGACGCCGGGCTCCATCCACGAGGGCGGTGAGCTGGGCTACTCCCTGTCGCACGCCTACGGTGCCGCCTTCGACCACCCGGACCTGGTGGTCGCCTGCGTGATCGGCGACGGCGAGGCGGAGACCGGCCCGCTGGCCGCGTCCTGGCACTCCAACAAGTTCCTCGACCCCGTCCACGACGGCGCCGTCCTGCCGATCCTCCACCTCAACGGCTACAAGATCGCCAACCCGACGGTCCTGGCCCGGCTCCCCGAGGACGAACTCGACGCCCTGCTGCGCGGCTACGGCCACGACCCGATCCACGTCACCGGCGACGAGCCCGCCGCCGTGCACCGCGCGATGGCCCGCGCCATGGACACCGCCCTGGACCGCATCGCCGCCCTCCAGCGCGCCGCCCGCGAGGACGGCGCCACCGAACGCCCCCGCTGGCCGGTGATCGTGCTGCGCACCCCGAAGGGCTGGACCGGCCCCGCCGAGGTCGACGGCAAGCCCGTCGAGGGCACCTGGCGCGCCCACCAGGTCCCCCTGTCCACCGTCCGGGACAACCCCGGGCACCTGCGGCAACTGGAGGACTGGCTGCGCTCCTACCGTCCGGAGGAACTCTTCGACGAACACGGCGCCCCCCGCCCCGAGGTGCTCACCTGCGTCCCGTCCGGCGCCCGCCGCCTCGGCGCCACCCCGTACGCCAACGGCGGCCTGCTGCTGCGCGAACTGCCCCTGCCGCCGCTGGAGAAGTACGCCGTCGCCGTCGACAAGCCGGGCACCCGGATGCACGAACCCACCCGGGTCCTCGGCGACGTACTGCGCGACGTCATGGCCGCCACCGCCGACCGGCGCGACTTCCGCCTCGTCGGCCCCGACGAGACCGCCTCCAACCGCCTCCAGGCCGTCTACGCCGCCAGCGGCAAGGCGTGGCAGGCGGACACGCTCCCCGTCGACGAGGACCTCGACCCGCACGGCCGGGTGATGGAGATCCTCTCCGAACACACCTGCCAGGGCTGGCTGGAGGGCTACCTCCTCACCGGCCGGCACGGACTGTTCTCCTGCTACGAGGCGTTCGTCCACATCGTCGACTCCATGGTCAACCAGCACATCAAATGGCTGCGGGTGACCCGCAAGCTGCCCTGGCGGGCCCCCATCGCCTCCCTCAACTACCTGCTCACCTCGCACGTGTGGCGCCAGGACCACAACGGCTTCTCCCACCAGGACCCCGGCTTCGTCGACCACATCCTCAACAAGAGCCCCGAGGCCGTCCGGGTCTATCTGCCGCCGGACGCCAACACCCTGCTCTCCGTCGCCGACCACGCCCTGCGCAGCCGCGACTACGTCAACGTCGTCGTCGCCGGGAAACAGCCCTGCTTCGACTGGCTGACCATGGAACAGGCCCGTGCGCACTGCGCACGCGGCGCCGGGATCTGGGACTGGGCCGGCACCGAGGACGGCACCCGCGACCCCGACGTGGTCCTCGCCTGCGCGGGCGACGTGCCCACCCAGGAGATCCTGGCCGCCGCCCAACTGCTGCGCCGCCACCTTCCCGAACTCGCCGTCCGCGTGGTCAACGTCGTCGACATCGCCCGGCTGCTGCCCAGCGGCGAACACCCGCACGGGATGAGCGACTTCGAGTACGACGGCCTGTTCACCGCCGACAAGCCGGTCATCTTCGCCTACCACGGCTACCCGTGGCTGATCCACCGGCTGGCCTACCGGCGCGACGGCCACCGGAACCTGCATGTGCGCGGCTACAAGGAGATCGGCACCACCACCACCCCGTTCGACATGGTCGTCGGCAACGACATGGACCGCTACCGCCTGGTCATGGACGTCATCGACCGCGTCCCCGGCCTCGCCGTCCGGGCCGCCGCCGTCCGCCAGCGCATGGAGGACGCCCGGCTGCGCCACCACGACCACATCCGCGAGTACGGCGTCGACCTGCCCGAGGTCGCCGACTGGTCCTGGGACGGCTGAGCGGCCCCGTACGACGACGCGCGAAGGGAACCACCGCCGTGACCGCAACCCCCGCCGCCACCTGGGAGTACGACGGCTACCACCCCGCCGAGGAACGGCTGCGGGAGTCCCTGTGCACCCTCGGCAACGGTTACTTCGCCACCCGCGGCGCACTGCCCGAGTGCGCCGCGGACGACGTGCACTACCCGGGCACCTACGCGGCCGGCTGCTACAACCGCCTCACCTCCACCGTCGCCGGCCGCGAGGTGGAGAACGAGGACATGGTCAACCTCCCCGACTGGCTGCCGCTGCGCTTCCGCCTGCCGGGCGGCGCCTGGCTCACCCCCGACACCGCGCCGGTCCTCTCCCACCGCCAGGTCGTGCACCTGGACCCGGGACTGCTGGAGCGCACCACCCGCTACGCACTCGCCGGACACGGGGTGCTGTCGGTGCGGCAACTGCGGCTGGTGCACATGGCCGACCCGCATCTCGCCGCGCTGCGCACCGAGTTCGGCGTCGAGGGGGACGCCGTGGACCTGGAGGTGGAGGCCGCGCTCGACGGCGGGGTCACCAACGCCGGGGTGCCCCGCTACCGGCAGCTCGCGGGCCGCCACCTCACCCATGTGCACACCGGCGAGGCCGCGCCCGGCACGGTGTGGCTGCGCTGCCGCACCCGCACCTCCGACATCCGCGTCGGCCTCGCCTCCCGGGTGACCGCCGACGTGCCCGTCACCCCCGGCTCGCGGGACCTGTGCGCCACCCAGCGGCTCACCCTGAGGCTGGCCCCCGGCCGCACCGCCGCCGTCGACAAGACCGTCGCCCTGCACACCTCCCGCGACCCGGCGATCAGCGACCCGCTCCAGGCCGCCGTCGACCGGGTCCGCGCCGCGCCCGGCTTCACCGAACTGCTGCGCACCCACCGCACCGCCTGGGCGCAACTGTGGCGGCGGGCCCGCGTGGACGTGCCCGGCGAGGCGGGCGCCATCCTGCGCCTGCACCTCTTCCACGTCCTGATGACCCTCTCCCCGCACACCGCCGACCTCGACGTCGGCGTACCCGCCCGGGGCCTGCACGGGGAGGCGTACCGGGGCCATGTCTTCTGGGACGAACTGTTCGTCCTGCCGTACCTCAACCTGCACTTCCCGGAGGTGTCCCGGGCGCTGCTGCACTACCGGCACCGCCGGCTGGAGCGGGCCCGCGCGGCGGCCCGCGCGATCGGCAGACGGGGCGCGCTGTACCCGTGGCAGAGCGGCAGCGACGGCCGGGAGGAGACCCAGCGGCTGCACCTCAACCCCCGCTCCGGCCGCTGGCTGCCCGACCACTCCCACCTCCAGTACCACGTCGGCTCCGCCATCGCGTACAACGTGTGGCGGTACTGCGAGGCGAGCGGGGACGCCGAGTTCCTGCACACCAAGGGCGCCGAGACGCTGCTGCAGATCGCCCGGTTCTGGGCCGACTCCGCGGTCTGGGACGACCGTCTGGGCCGGCACCGCATCCGGGGCGTGGTCGGCCCCGACGAATACCACGACGCCTACCCGGGCGCCCCGGGACCCGGCCTGGACGACAACGCGTACACCAACGTCACCGCCGCCTGGGTCCTCACCCGCACCCTTCAGGTGCTGCGCGACCTGCCCGAGCCGCGCCGCCGCGAACTCGTCGAGCGCACCGACCTCGACGACGGTGAACTCCAGCAGTGGGAGGACGTCTCCCGCACCCTGCACATCCCCTTCCACGGGGGCGTCATCAGCCAGTTCGAGGGCTACGGCGACCTAGCCGAACTCGACTGGGCCGGCTACCGCGAACGGTACGGCGACATCCGCCGGCTGGACCGAATCCTGGAGGCCGAGGGCGACACCGTCAACCGCTACCAGGCGTCGAAGCAGGCCGACGTCCTGATGCTCGGCTACCTGTTCTCACCCGCCGAACTCCGCTCGCTGTTCGAACGGCTGGGACACCGCCTGGACGACGACACCTGGCGGCGCACCGTCGACCACTACCTGGCCCGCACCAGTCACGGCTCCACCCTCAGCGGCCTCGTCCACGGCTGGGTTCTCGCCCGTGCCCGCCGCGCCGAGGCGTGGACCTACGTCCAGGAGGCGCTCAAGGGCGATGTCGCCGACCTCCAGGGCGGCACCACCGGCGAGGGCATCCACCTCGGCGCCATGGCGGGCACCCTCGACCTGGTGCAGCGGGGACTGACCGGGCTGGAGACCCGCTCCGGCGCCCTCTGGCTGGACCCGGTGCCGCTGCCCGAGCTGTCCTCGTACGGGTTCTCGCTGCGCTACCAGGGCCACTGGGGCGTCCGGCTGAGCCTGGAGCACGAGTGCCTGGAGATCGCCGTACCGCCCTCCGGGCCGCTGCCCATCGACGTCCGGCTGCCCGACCGGACGGTCCGCGTCCGCCCCGGCGACACCTGCCGCCTCGCGCTCGCGGACGGGGCTCAGCCCGGCAGCGGGTAGGACACCGTGCGCGGTGCGCCGTCGGGCCGGTCACCGGTGTACGTCAGGCTGATCCGGGTGAAGTGCCCGCGGTCGTCGGGGGAGCCCAGCCGTACCGTCACCGGGTACGAGCGGAAGGTGCCGACCGCGCAGTACGGCACGCAGTCGTTGACCTGGTTCACCCCCCGGCCCACCGCCGTCCGCGTGCCCCAGCTCGCCCACTGCAGCGACACCAGCCGGCTGTTGCCGTCGCCGCAGGCCAGCAGGAACGCCCCGGGGCGCACCTCCGGGCGCGCGGAGCAGTCGAGCACCGCGGCCTGCCCGGTGCCCTGCCGTCCGGGGCCGTCCGTCGCCGGGGCCGCCGAGGCGGCGCCCACGGGGGCCGCCAGTGCCGCGGCGGCGCAGAGTGTGACCGCCGCCCTCGTGCCGTGTCCGATCCGGTGTCCGCCCATGTCACGCTCCCGGCAGTCCTGGGAGGCCCGTCGCCTCACCGGTGTCCGTCGATACGACGCTACGACCGACTCCGGCACCGCACCACTCGAACGGGCGCGGACCCCGGCGCTCCGACGGCCGGCGAGCGGGCGGCGGGCGGTGGTGGTGGCGGCGGTCAGGCGGCGGTGGCGGTCGGGCGGCGGTGGCGGTCGGGCGGCGGTGGCTCAGAAGTCGACCGGGTCCCGGACCAGCGGGCAGGTCATGCAGTGCCCGCCGCCGCGCCCCCGGCCCAGCTCGGCGCCGACGATGGTGATCACCTCGATGCCGGCCTCGCGGAGCAGGGCGTTGGTGAGCGTGTTGCGGTCGTAGGTGAACACCACGCCCGGCTCCACGGCCACCGCGTTGTTGCCGCTGTCCCACTGCTGGCGCTCCGAGGCGTACTCGTCGCCGCCGGTCTCCACCACCCGCAGCGCGTCCAGGCCGAGCGCCCGCGCCACCACCTCCGTGAACGGCGTCGTGCCCTCGTCGACGACGTCCAGGCCCGGCGCCCGGTCGCTCGGCCGCAGCGAGAAGGTGTGCACGGCGCCCATGATCTTCGGGTAGAGCGTGACCACGTCACGGTCGGCGAAGGTGAACACCGTGTCCAGGTGCATCGCGGACCGCAGCCTCGGCATCCCGGCCACCACCACGTGCTCGGCCGCCCCGCCCCGGAACAGCGCCCGCGCGACCTGTGTGATGGCCTGCCGCGAGGTGCGCTCGCTCATGCCCATCAGCACCACTCCGTTGCCCACCGGCATGATGTCGCCGCCCTCGCCGGGCGTGCCGCGAGTAGACGCTGGCACCCTCCACGCCGAGGAAGACGAACACCGTCGCCAGCATGGTGCCGCGCACCTGGGAGAAGAGGGAGCCCGCGTAGTCGGCGCCGCCGAAGTTGCCGGCGAAGACGCCCGCGTCGAAGAAGAACAGCGCCAGGATCACGAAGATCACGATGGGGACCAGCTTGGCCACCGTGACCACCTTGTTGATGGCGGTGGCCTCCTTCACGCCCCGCCGGATCATCCAGAAGAACGCCCACAGCCCCGCCGAGGACAGCACCACCGCCACGGCGGTGTCCCCGTCGCCCAGTCCGGGCCAGACCGCGCCGATCGTCGACATGATCAGCACCCAGTACGTCACGTTGCCCACGCAGGTGCTGGCCCAGTAGCCGAAGGCGGAGAAGAAGCCCAGGTACTCGCCGAACCCGGCCTTGGCGTAGGCGTACACCCCGGCGTCCAGGTCGGGCCGGCGCACGGCGAGGGACTGGAAGACGAACGCCAGCATCAGCATGCCGGTGCCGGCGACGGCCCAGGCGATCAGCGCCCCCGCGACACCCGTCTCCTCGGCGAACCGGCTCGGCAGCGAGAACACGCCCGCGCCCACCATCGACCCGACGACCATGGCCGTCAGGGTGAACAGCGGCAGTTTCACGGCGGGCGGGGCCTGGTTCCCGGCTTCGTGGGCGGCGGCCTGCGACATGGCGTCCCTCGGGGTCGCTGGGCATTGCGACCACTGTGCCCCAGGTGATCGCCCGGGGCATTTTTTCCGCGTCCCGTCGCATGGGCCCGAGCGCGGGGGGCCGTTCAGCGGCCGGTGCGCAGGTCCACCCCGCGGCGGGCCAGGACGAGGACGCCGGTGACGATCAGGGCGACGCCCAGCACCTGGGGCAGCAGCCACCAGCCGGTACGGATGTGCTCCTGGTACAGCAGGACGCCCAGGAGCAGGCTGACCGTGGCGTCGCCGAGGGTGAGGGCCGGCTGGGAGGCGACCAGCGGGCCGCCCTGCATGGCGTGCTCCAGCAGCAGGACGGCGGCCACCCCGGCCGCCCCGAACGCGTACGTCTGCCAGGTGGTCAGGAACCCGGTCACCCCGTCCTGGTCCAGGACCCGCATCGCGTCCTTCATCAGCGCGGCCGTCAGCGCGTAGCAGACCGCGGTGGCCGCGCCCAGGCAGCCCGCCCGCGCCTTGCCGACGGGCCGCCGCAGCCCGGCCCCGGCGAGCAGCACGGCCGCCGCCGCGCTCGCCGACAGCGCCGGCAGCCAGCGGGGCAGGGACACCTGTTCCTGGCCGCCCGCCGGGTTTGCCGCCGCCAGCGCCAGGCCCAGCCCGACGACCACGGCGGCCACCGCCGCCCACATCCCGGCGGGCAGGGACCGCTTGGTCATCAGCGAGGCCAGCAGCAGGGCCAGGGGCAGTTCCAGGACGAACAGCGGCTGGACGAGTGAGAGCGGCCCGGTCGCCAGCGCCGCCGCCTGCCCCACCCCGGCGACGATCACGGCGAGCATGCCGGCCAGCCACACCGGCCGCCGGAGCAGATCGGTGATGAGCGAGAGGCGGAACCCCCGGGACTGCGGCACGCTCAGCGCGGCCCGCCGCTGCAACACGGTGGCCAGCGCGTTGCTGAACGCGGCGACGAACGCGAAGAGGACCGGCAGTACGACACCCATCCACCGATCCTCACCCCGGCCGCCGCCGGGCGCGCGCCGTCAGCCGGCCGGCGTCTCCTCCTCCGGCGCCGGGCGGGGCAGCGTCAGTACGGCCAGGAAGCCCAGGACCGCGACCGCCGCGAAGAAGTAGAAGCCCCACGGGTGGCCGATCCCGGACGCCACCAGGGCGCCGGTGATGGACGGGCCGACGATCGAGCCGAGCCGGCCGATGCCCGAGGCCGAGCCGAGCGCGGTGCCGCGCACCGGGGCCGGGTAGTAGCTCGTGACGTAGGCGTAGACGAGGACCTGGGCGGAGAAGACGAAGACGCCGGTGAGGAAGACGACCGCGTTGAGCATCAGGTCGCTGTCCATCTTGACGCTGAGGCAGGCCAGCATGGCCACCGAGACGGCGAACCAGCCCAGCGTCGTGATCTTGATGCCGCGCCGGTCGGCGACCCAGCCGCCGAGGACCAGGCCCACCACACCGCCGACGTTGAGCACCAGGAGCTGGGTGACGGCCGTGGGGACGGGGTAGCCGGCGTCGTTCATCAGCTTGGGCAGCCAGGTGTTGAGGCCGTAGACCAGCAGCAGGCCCATGAACGAGGCGACCCAGATGCCGATGCCCGCGCGCAGGTAGGCGGGCTTGAGCAGTTCGGTGAACGGCACCCGCCGGTCCTGGTTCTCCTTGGCGCGGACGAACGCCTGCGACTCGGGCAGCTTGAACCACTGGATGCCGGCGACGACGAACCCGACGGCGCCCAGGAGGTAGAACAGCACCTCCCAGTCGTCGGTGACCTTCAGGGCGAGCAGCGAGGTGACGACCGCTCCGGTGTGGTAGCCGGTCATCGTCAGGGTGCTGGCGCGGGCCCGCCGGTCGGCCGGCATGCGCTCGGCCATCATCGTCAGCGACACCGGCATGCAGGCGCCGAGGCCGAGTCCGGCGGCCAGCCGCAGCGCGGCGAACATCGCGACCGAGCCCGCCAGCGGCACCAGGACGGTGAACAGCGAGAACACCACCACGGAGCCGATGAGCAGCTTGCGCCGGCCGAGCCGGTCGGCGAGCGGGCCGACGCAGACCGCGCCGATGGCGACGCCCACCAGCGACAGCGTGGCGACGGTGGTGGCGTCGCCCGCGGTCATGCCGAGGTGGTGGGTCTTCAGGAGCGTGGGGATGATGGCGCCGAGGACGACGAGGTCGTAGCCCTCCAGCAGGACGGTGATCCAGCACAGGACCACGGTCCAGCGGTCGCGTCCGGGAGCGGAGGCGGTGGGCGCCGGGGAGGTGCGGGGCGAGGTGACGGAGGCCATGTGGCGTTCCCCCTGGGGACGGGAGCGGGCGGGATCAGAACGGGTAGTCGGCGATGTCCGGGCGGACCGTGACCCACTGGGTCTCGGTGAACGCCTCGACGTTGGCCGCGGCCCCGCCGAAACGTGATCCGGTACCGGACGCCTTGACCCCGCCGAACGGCGCGTTGGGCTCGTCGTCGACGGTCTGCTGGTTGATGTGGACCTTGCCGGAGTCGACCCGGTCGGCGAGCTTCATGGCGGTGCCGACGTCGCCGAGGATGCCGACGGACAGCCCGTACTCGCAGTCGTTGACGATCTCGGCGGCCTCCTCCGGCGTGCCGAAGGCGACGACCGGGGCGACGGGCCCGAAGATCTCCTCCCGCCAGGCCGGCATGTCCGTCGTCACGCCGGTCAGCACGGTGGCCCGGTAGCAGGCGCCGTCGATCTCGCCGCCCGCGGCGATCCGCGCGCCCGCCGCGACGCTGTCGGTGACGATGCCGTGCACCCGCTCCAACTGGCGGCGGTCGATGATCGGGCCGAGCGCCACGTCCTCGCGGGCCGGGTCGCCGACCGGCAGCGCCCGCGCCTTGGCGGCGAGCGCGGCGGTGTACTCCTCGACCAGCGACTCGTGCACTATGTGCCGCCCGGTCGTCATGCAGATCTGGCCCTGGTGCAGATACGACCCGAAGGCGCCCGCCGACGCCGCCTTCGCCACGTCGGCGCCGGGCAGCACCACCAGGGCGTTGTTCCCGCCCAGTTCCAGGTGGGCCCGCTTGAGCAGCCTGCCCGCGCGCTCGCCGATCGTCCGGCCCACCGGCGTGGACCCGGTGAAGGAGACGACCCGCACCTCGGGCGCCTCGACGACCGCCTGGCCCACCGAGCCGTCGCCCGGCAGCAGGTGCAGCACGCCCTCGGGCAGCCCGGCCTCCTCGAAGACGCGGGCGATGACCACGCCGCCGCTCACCGCGGTCCGCGGGTCCGGCTTCAGCAGCACCGCGTTGCCCAGCGCCAGCGCGGGAGCCACCGACCGCAGCCCGAGGATCAGCGGGAAGTTGAACGGCGCGATGACGCTGACCACCCCGGCGGGGCGGCGCCGCGCCAGCGACCAGCGGGCCTCCTCGGAGGTGAGGACCTCGCCCTGCGGATGGCTGGGCAGGCCCGCGCACTCGAAGCACTCCCCGATGGCGAGCCCCACCTCGAAGCCGGCCTTGGACCGCACCGAACCGGCCTCGCGGACCAGCCACTCCTCGATCTCGGCGGCGTGCTCGGTGAACAACTCGCCCGCGCGGCGCAGCACCGCGGCCCGCCGCTGCGGCGGGGTCGCGGCCCACTCCCGCTGGGCCTCGGCGGCGCGGGCGGCGGCGCGGCCCGCGTCCTCGGCGCCGGCCAGCCCGACCGTGCCGAGCCGCTCACCGGTGGCCGGTTCGACCACGGGCCGCGTGGCGGCGGCGGCCCGCCACCCGTCGCTGAGGTACTTCCCGCCCCAGACGTCGCTGTCCAGGAATGTCATCGTGTCCCTCTCCTCTGCTTCTGCTGGTGCTGATGCGGCTGGTCGGCCGTTCGGGTCAGGCGGGCGTGGTGAGCGCCGTGTCCACCTGGATCAGCCGGGGCCCGTCGGTGCGTTCGGCGAGCACCGCGCGCAGTTCCCCGGCGCCGGTGACGTGCCGGGACGGCACGCCGTAGCCCTCCGCGATCCGGGTGAAGTCCAGGCCGGGGATGTCCAGGCCCGGCGCGTCCGGCACGCCGAGCAGGCCGCCGAACCAGCGCAGCGCCCCGTAGGTGCCGTTGCGCAGCAGCACCACCGTCAGGGGGACGCGGTGCTGGGCGGCGGTCCACAGCGCGGTGATGCCGTAGTTGGCCGAACCGTCCCCGACGACACCGACGACGGGCCGGTCCGGGTGGCCCATCGCGACCCCGACCGCGCCGGGCAGCCCGAACCCGAGCCCCCCGGCCGCCGGGAAGTAGTACGAGCCGGGGCGGCGCAGGTCCATCTGGCGCCACCAGGCGGAGTTCGTCGACGTGGACTCCACGACGTACGCGGTGTCCTCGGGCTGCTCGTCGCGGAGCGCGGCGAAGACCTCCTCGGGGTGCAGCCGGGCCCCGTCGCCGGCGGGCGGCTCGGGCACCGGCCGGTAGGGGGCGCCGGAGGTCGCGGCCCCGTCGAGGACCTTGAGCAGGTGCTCCACCACGGCCGCGGGGTCGGCGACCAGGGCCTCGCCCATCGGCGCCCGCGCGGCGGCCGAGGCGTCCTCGGTCACCTGGACCAGCCGGGTGCCCTCGGGCAGGTACCGGCCGGGGAGGTGCTCGTGGTAGCGGAACACCGGCGCGCCCAGCACCAGCACCAGGTCATGGCCCTCGAGCGCCGCCGCGACCGGAGCGATCCCGGCGGGCAGCACCCCCCGGAAAAGCGGGTGCCGGTTGGGGAAGGGCAGCCGGAACAGCGAGGGCGCCGCCCACACCGGGCAGCCCAGGCGCTCCGCGAGCCGCACGGCGTCGTGGAACAGGCCGGGGGTGTCCACGTCACCGCCCAGCACCAGGGCGGGGCGGCGGGCGGCGGCGACCCGCTCGGCGAGCCGGCGGCCCTGCTCGGCGTCCGGTACGGCGGCCCGCGCCACCTCCCGTTCGAGCACCGCGAGGCTGTTGTCGCCGGCGTCGGCCGCCCAGTCGTCGTAGGGGACGGAGAGGTAGGTGGGCCGCCGCTGCAACCGGGCCTCGAACACGGCCTGCGCCAGCGCCCGCGGCACGTCCTCGGCGCACGCAGGCTCCGCCGCCCAGCCCACCAGGGGCTTCATCAGCGCCGCCGCGTCCACGTTGGCCAGGTTGGCCTCCGGACCCACCGCGGAGCGCACCTGCTGTCCGGCCACCACCACCAGCGGGGTGCGCGAGGCGACGGCGTTGGTCAGCGCGCCCATCGCGTTCCCGGAACCGGAGGCGGCGTGCAGGTTCACCAGCACCGGCCGGCCGGTCGCCTGGGCGTACCCGTCGGCCATGCCGACCACCGCCCCCTCGTGCAGTCCGAGCACGTAGCGGAAGCCGTCGGGCAGACCGGCGAGGAAGGGCAGTTCGTTGGAGCCGGGGTTCCCGAAGACGGTGGTGAGCCCCTGACGTGCCAGGAAGGCATGGGCTACGCGACGTACGGAGGGCACGAGTGGTTCCTTTCGCAGTGAAGCGGAACTCACGCTAGGCAGGCCGCGACATGGCCACCAATAAACGTTTCGGCGACGCGATATAGAGTCGCTCTATATGAGGAACTTCGACCTCAACCTGGCCCGGGTCTTCGTGCTGCTGTACGAGACCGGCAGCGTCACGGCCACCGCCGAGACCCTCCACGTCACCCAGCCCACCGTCAGCTACAGCCTCGGCAAGCTCCGCCGGCACTTCGGTGACGAGCTGTTCCGGCGCACCGGGCGCGGGCTGGCGCCGACCGCGGGCGCCCGCCGCCTGTACGAACCGCTGCGCCGCGCGCTCGCCGAGATCGACGGCACGGTCCGGCAGGCCGACGACTTCGACCCGCGGACGATGACCGCGCTGTTCACCATCGCCCTGTCCGACCTCGGCGAGGCGACGCTGCTGCCGCGCCTGCTGGTGGCGGCGCGCGAGCGGGCGCCCCGGGTGTCGTTCACCGTGCGCTCCTTCGACGTGGCGGCCGCCGAGGGCCAGTTGCGGCGCGGCGACCTCGACGCGTTCGTGGCCACACCGGTGCTCACCTCGCACCGGACCGTGCGCATCCCGCTGTTCCAGGAGCGGTACGTCGGCATGGTCGCGGCCGACCACCCCCGGGTGCGCGGCGCGTCGGTCACCCTGGCGGAGCTGGCCGCCGAGCACCACGCCACGGTGTTCGGGCCCAGCGGGCACGTGGCGCCGAGGGCGCTGCTCGCCGCGCACGGGCTGCTGGACCGGGTGGTGGTGGACGCCACCCGGTTCTCGATGCTGCCGTACCTGCTGGAGCAGACCGATCTGATCGCGATAGTCCCCGAGTACGTCGGTGAGGTGTTCACCGCCTCCCACCGGCTGCGGCTGGTGCGACTGCCGTTCGAGACCGAGCCGATCGAGATCGCGCTGTACGCGCGGCACGAGTACTCGCGCAGCCCCTCGCAGCGGTGGCTGGTCCGCTTCCTGGCCGAGGTCCTCGGCGAACGCCTCAGTGCGGCCCAGCTCCCGCCGCACGGCGAACCGACCGCACTGCCGTGACCGTCCCGCCGGACGGAGGCCCGTCCGGCCGGCGGGAGTTGGTGGGCGGGCGGCCGGGGCGCCGCGGGCGTGGCCGAATGCGTGCGGAGCGCACGAAGGGAGGGTGTGAGCCCTGTACGCGCCCCCGCGTGTGCGGGCAGAATGCGCCGTACCCGCCGTACCCCCGCGATCACCCGGCTGAGGTGCCCCCCCGTCACCGAGTTCCGAGGAAGGCAGGTCGGCTGCCGTGCTGTTGCGTCTGCCCACGTCCGTGTCAGAGGCCCGGGAACACCTCGCGGAAGGAGCGGTGCCCGTCGGCGGGGCGACACTCGTGTGGGCCGCCTGGCAGCGGGACGGCTTCCCGGACCTGGCCGTGTCGCTGCGGAACCTGCCCGAGGCCAACGAACTGGGCCGGGAGCGGCTCGGCGCCGCCGTCCTGCTGCACCGGATCGACGACCGGGTGCCCGAGGTGCTGCACCGCGCCGCCGCCACCGTCGGCACCGGCGCCGTCCGCCGCACCGCCACGGTCGGCGGCAACATCGTCGGCAGCACCCTGCGCTGCCTGCTGCCCGCCGCGCTGGTCCTCGACGCCCGCGCCACGGTGCTGGGCCCGGACGGCGTCCACGACATCGACCTCATCGAACTCATCGCCAAGAAGCCGCTGCTGCTCTCCCTGCGCTGGCGGGCGCCGCTGGCCAGCGGCTACCGCAAGCTGCCCGCCGACGCGGGCGGCCCGCCGCCGCTGGTCGTGGCCGCCGCGGTCGGCACCGACGAGGACGGACACCGGCGACTGCGGGTCGCCGTCCGGGACGGCTACGAGGTGCTCAGCGAGAGCACCGACGGCGGCGCCGCGCCCGCGCGGGCCGTCGACGGCCTGACGCACACGGCCCTCGGCTCCCTGCCCCCCGGGGCCCGGGACGTCGTCCGCGAACAGGTCACCGACGTCCTGGACCGCGCCGCCGGCCACTGACCCCCTTCACGCCGGGCCCTGGGCCGGGCGCGTCCGCCCCGGCCGGCCGCGAGTCAGCCGAAGCTGCGGCGGTAGGTGTGGGGGCTGACGCCGGTGGTGCGTTTGAAGCGGTCACGGAAGGCGGTGGGGGAGCCGAACCCGACCTGGGCGGCGATGCGTTCCACGGGATGCCGGGTGGTCTCCAGCAGGTGCTGCGCCTGACGGATGCGGGCCCGGTGCAGCCACTGCAACGGGGTGGTGCCGGTGTGTTCGCGAAAGCGCCGGATCAGGGTGCGGGTGCTGGTCCCGGCGCGGGCGGCGATGTCGGCGAGGCTGAGGTCCCGGCCGAGGTTGTCCTGGAGCCAGGTCAGCAGCGGCTCCAGCGCGGACCCCTGGGGCGTGGGCGCGTGGTCGTGGACGATGAACTGGGCCTGCCCGCCCTCCCGTTCGAGCGGCATGACGGACAGCCGGGCGGCGTGGGCGGCGACGGCCGAGCCGTAGTCGCGGCGGATCAGGTGCAGGCACAGGTCCAGTCCCGCGGCGGCCCCGGCCGAGGTGAGGATCTGCCCGTTGTCCACGTAGAGCACGGCCGGGTCGACCTCGACCTCCGGGTGGGCGGCGGCCAGCAGGTCGGCGGCGATCCAGTGGGTGGTGGCGCGCAGCCCGTCGAGGAGGCCGGTGGCGGCCAGCGGGAAGGTGCCCGTGCAGATGGAGGCGATCCGGGTGCCCTGCGCGGCGGCGGTCCGCAGCGCGTCCCGGACGGCCGGGGACAGCGGCGCCGCGGGCGCGGCCGTACCCGGCACGATGATGGTGTCCGCGCCGCGCAGTCCCTCCAGGCCCCAGGGCGCGCGCAGCGTGAAGGCGCCCGCGTCGACCTCGGGCCGTTCGGCGCAGACCCGGATCTGGTAGCCGGGCCGGCCGTCCGGTAGCCGGGTCCGGGTGAAGACCTCGATCGGCGTGGACAGGTCGAACGGGATCACCTGGTCCAGCGCGAGTACGGCGACGGTGTGCATGTCGGGAAACTACCGTGCCGCCGGACCAGCGCGCCGCCCCCGGCGGCGTAAGTGCCCTTTCTCACCAGCTCATCGACGTCCCCGGGGCCCTGTCACTTTTCCGGCGGAAGGTGTCGCTCGTGCCACTGGGAGAAGGACCGGTGGCCGCATAGCGTCGGGCGTGCCCGGCCGGCACCGGCCCGTCTCCCGTACCCGAAGGAAGCAAGGAAGCGCATGCCTGCCCAGATCCTCCCGGCCACCGGTCCCACCGGCGCGTGCGGTCCCGTCCGCCCCGGGCCGTCCGCCGGAGTGTGACCGTGCGAGCGAGCCCCCTGCGCGCCGCCGCGCACCTGGAACTGATCACGCTCGTCGCCATGCTGGCCAACCTGGCCACCGCCCGCCTCGAAGCCGTCTCGTCCGTGCTGGGACCCACCCACGGCTGCGCCTACGCGTTCGTCGTCCTCGCCACCTGGCGGCTCAGGAACGTCCCGGCCGGCGCGAAGGCCGTGGCGCTCGTCCCCGGGGTCGGCGGTCTGCTCGCCCTGCGCGTCCTCGTCCGCCCGCTCTCCGTGAAGGCCACTCAGCCATGACCTACCTCTCGCCGATCGCCGTCGGCGTCGTCTACGCCCTCCTGATGTCGCTGCTGCGCGAACCCCACCGGCGCCGGTTCAACGCCGTCATGGTGGCGGGGGCGGGCGCCGCCTATCTCAGCGGCGGGGGCCTGGGAGGCTGGGAGTTCCCGGCCACCGCCCTCATCACCTACGTCGCCTACCGGGGCCTGGAGTCCTGGACCTTCATCGGCCTCGCCTGGCTGCTGCACACCGCCTGGGACCTGGTCCACCACTTCAAGGGCAATCCGATCATGCCCTTCTACCACGGCTCCTCGATGGCCTGTGCGATCTGCGACCCGGTCATCGCGCTGTGGTGCTTCCGCGGCGGGCCCTCGCTGATCGCCCTCGTCCGCGACCGGGGGCGACGGCCCCGGGCGCCCGGCCCGGCCCCCGCCGCCGAACAGCGGGGCGCGTCCTGACCGGCGCCGGTGCTCACCCGAACGCGACGGCCGGGGCGCCGGGAGCGAGGACCACCTTGCCGACCACGGCACCGGACTCGGCGTACCGCATGGCCTCGGCGGCCTGGGCGAGCGGGTAGACACGGTCGATCCGGGCCGTGACGGTGCCGTCGCGGAGCAGGCCGAAGACGCGGGTGAGGTCCTCGCGCAACTCGGCGCGGTAGGCGGCGAGGTGGCGGGCGCGGCCCGCCCACAGGTTGAAGAAGTGGGCACGGCGGCCGTTGGGCAGCGCGTTCCACAGCATCAGCCGGGCGACCAGCTTCAGCACCGGCAGCGCGCCGTTGCCCGGCTGGTCCCGGGTGGCGGCGCTGCCGTACGACACGAGGGTGCCGCCGGGGGCGAGCATCCGCCAGGAGTCCTCGATGCCCTTGCCGCCGACGTGGTCGAAGACGGCGGCCACCCCGCCCGGCGCGAGTTCCCGGACCCGGGCCAGGACGTCCCCGCGGTAGTCGACGGGTACGGCGCCCATGGCCCGGACGGCTTCCTGGTTGCGGGCGGAGGCGGTGCCGATGACCTCGACGCCGTGCGCCCGTGCCAACTGCACCAGGACGCTGCCGACTCCGCCGTTGGCGCCGTGCACGACGACGGTGTCCCCGGGGCGCACCCGGGCCGTCCGGTGCAGCATCCGCCAGGCCGTCGCGCCGTTGGTCACCATCGTCTCGGCCTCGGCCGCGTCCACGCCGTCGGGCACCGGCACCAGGTCGGCGGCGTCCAGCAGCGCGTACTCCGCCCAGCCTCCGGTCTTGGTGAGCGCGGCGACCCGCTGCCCCGGGGCCAGCCCCGGCGCGGGGGAGCCGAGCGCCTCGACGGTGCCGACGAGGTCGTAGCCGGGGACGAAGGGGAAGGCGGGCATGTCGTAGTACTTACCCCGGCGCATCTGCTGCTCCGCGAAGGTGACGCCGCTGGCCTCGGTCCGGACGAGCGCCTGGCCCGGTCCCGGCGCGGGCAGGTCACGGACCCGCACTTCGAGGCTCTCGGGTTCGCCGACACCCGGCAGGACGATCTCGGTGGTACGCATGACGGTCTCCCTGGTCGGTCACTGGTGGCATAATGAGTGGTCGATCACTCACTCACGAGTTCTCGGAAAGGGCGGCCATCGGTCTCACAAGAACCGTAGGGTCGCCCGTTCGAAGCTCTCCGTTGAGGTGTAGTCAACCACTCACACTTCTGCGGGTCAAGCGCGGCGGCGCCGTGCCCCGGAGCGGGCAGGCTCCGGGGCGCGGCGGTGAGGCGGACGGGGGTGTTACGGGACGATCTTGAGGAGGCGGTTCGGGGAGCCGCTGCCGGGGTTGGTGACCTTGCCGGTGGTGGCGCCCGCGATCAGTGCGGAGGCGACCTGGGCCGGGGTGGCGGAGCTGTGGTTCGCGAGGTAGACCGCCGCCGCGCCCGCGACGTGCGGGGTCGCCATCGACGTACCGGAGATGGTGTTGGTCGCCGTGTCGCTGGTGTTCCAGCCGGCCGTGATGGAGGAGCCGGGGGCGAAGAGGTCCAGCACGGAGCCGTAGTTGGAGTAGCTGGCGCGGGCGTCGGTGCTGGTGGTGGCGCCGACGGTGAGGGCCTCGGTGACCCGGGCGGGGGAGGACGAGGAGGCGTTGGCGGAGCTGTTGCCCGCGGCGAGGGCGTAGGTGACCCCGCTGGCGATGGAGTTGCGGACCGCCGTGTCCAGGGCGGTGGAGATGCCGCCGCCGAGGGACATGTTGGCCACCGAGGGGCCGGAGTGGTTGGCGGTCACCCAGTCGACGCCCGCGATGACACCGGCCGTGGTGCCCGAACCGCTGTTGTTCAGCACCCGCACCGCGACGATCTTCGCCTGCTTGGCGACGCCGTACGTGGTGCCCGCGATCGTCGTGGCCACGTGGGTGCCGTGGCCGTTGCCGTCGGAGGCGACGGTGTCGCCGTCGACCGCGTCGTAGCCGTAGGAGGCCCGGCCGCTGATCTGCGAGTGGGTGATCCGGACGCCGGTGTCGATGACGTACGCCGTCACGCCGCCGCCCGCGCTGTCCGGGTAGGTGTACGTGCCGGAGAGCGGCAGCGAGGTCTGGTCGATGCGGTCCAGGCCCCACGGCGCGTTCGTCTGCGTGGTGTCGGTGAGCCCGACGCGCTGGTTCTGCTCGACCGAGGCCACCGACGGGTCGGCGGCGAGGCGTCTGGCCTCGGCGGCGGAGAGGGTGGCGGTGTAGCCGTTCAGGGCGCTGCCGAACGTCTTCTTCACCGTGCCGCCGTACTCCCGGACGAGGTTCTTGCCGGCGGCGGAGGACGCCTTGAGACCCGCGCCCTTCTTGAGGGTCACGATGTAGCTGTCCTTGACCGCCGTGGGCGAACCGGCGGCGATCACGGTGCCCTCGGCCGGGGCGGCCTGGGCGGGTATCGCGGTGAAGCCGCCCGTCAGGGCGGCGGCCGCCACGCCGGCGATCGCGGCGAACCGTATCTTCTTGCTCCGCAGTGGTGCCATGTGAGGGAGTCCTCCTCTAGGCGGCGCGCGCCCGGGTGTGGCGCGCGTCTGTGGGGGGTGCGCGCGTGCCCGCGCACACGGCCCGCAGGCGTCGCGTTCCGCCCCGGGCCGTGGAACAGCGTCGACCAACTACGCGCGTAGGACAAGGGGTTGAACGTATGTCAACAAACCTGTCATGACCACGAAACGTTGAGCAGGTGTCGACCGGTCACCGGGACGGCGCGAACATGAGGTGAACTCCGGGACCACGAAGTGATAACGGCGGACAACCCAACCGCGCGGGGCCGGGTCTAGTCCGGCATGAAGATCTCTTTCCTCCTGCACAACGCGTACGGGATCGGAGGCACGATCACCACCACCTTCAACCTGGCCCAGGCACTGGCCGGGCGGCACACCGTGGAGATCGTCTCCGTGCTCCGGCACCGGGAGCGCCCGCACTACACCCTCGACCCCCGGGTGACCCTGCGGCCGCTGGTGGACCTCAGGCAGGAGAAGGAGCACCCGCTGCACCTGCGGCCCGCCGAGGTGTTCCCGGCCGCCGAGTACCGCTACGACCAGTACAGCGAGCTGACCGACCAGCGGATCGGCGCCTGCCTGGAGTCGACCGACGCCGATGTGGTCGTGGGCACCCGCCCCGGGCTCAACGTCCATCTCGCCCTCCAGGCACCGCCGCACGTCGCCCGCGTCGGCCAGGAGCACCTCACCCTGGACAACCACCCCCCGCGACTGCGCACCGCGCTGCGCCGGGCCTACCGGCGGCTCGACGTCCTCACCACGGTCACCGAGGCCGACGCCGACGCCTACCGCCGCAAGATGCGCCTGCCCGGCGTCCGGATCGCGGCCCTGCCCAACAGCGTCCCCGACCCCGTGCTGCCGCCCGCCGACGGCAACGCCAAGGTCGTCGTCGCGGCCGGCCGGCTGGTCCCCGTCAAGCGCTACGACCTGATCATCGAGGCGTTCGCCCGGGTCGCCGCCGAACACCCCGACTGGCAGTTGCGCGTCTACGGCAAGGGCGAGGAACGCGACCGGCTGCGCGCCCTCGTCCACCGGCTCGGCCTCGGCGACAACGTTTTCCTCATGGGTCCCGCCGCTCCCATGGAGGCGGAGTGGGTCAAGGGCTCGATCGGCGCCGCCGCGTCGAACTTCGAACCGTTCGGGATGACCCTCGTGGAGGCCATGCGGTGCGGGCTGCCGGTGGTGAGCACCGACTGCCCCTACGGCCCCGGGGAGATCATCCAGGACGGCGTCGACGGCCGCCTGGTCCCGGTCGGCGACACCGCCGCCTTCGCCGGCGCCCTGCTGGACCTCGTCCGCGACGACGAGCGGCGCCGGCGCATGGGCCGGTCGGCGATCGAGAACGCCCGCCGCTTCGCGCCCGGCCCCGTCCTGGAACAGGCCGAGGACCTCTTCGAGCGGGCCGTCGCCGCCCGCCGGGCCGGCCGGCCCGTCACCGAGGGCCGCGACCCGGTGCGCCGGGTCCTGGCGGGCCAGGGCTTCGCCGCCCGCGACGCCCTGCGCACCACGGGCGGCCACGCCCTGCGCACCATCCGGAGGGGACGCCGATGAGCACGGACCAGGACCTCGAACCCCGGATCGACTGCACGGTGGACGCCGACGGCCGCGTCGTCTTCGGCCTCCGCCCGGCCCCGGCCGACCCGGACGCCCGGCTCCTCCTCGCGCTGCGCCCGGCGAAGGGCGAGCCCGAGCGGGTCACCGTCACCCGGCTCCTCGACCTCGGCCCGGCGGACGGCACACACCGCCGCACCGCCGTCCTGCCGGTGGCGCAGCGGCTCCCCGAGGGCCGGTGGGACCTGTACGTGGTCCCGGAACCGGACGGCGACCGGCAGCGAGCGCGCCCCGGACCGCGCGACCTGCGCGCCCTGGTGGACGGCGCCGCCCGGGACCGGTCCGCGCCGGTGGCGGCCCGCGTCCCGTACGTCACCAAGGGCGGCTTCCTCGCGCTGCGGACCTGGCTGCGCGACGCGCACGCCGAGGCCGGCCGCATCACCTTCGGGGACGGGACGATGACGGTCGAAGCCCGCCTGCACGGCGCCGAGTTGACGCCCGGGGCGGCCGTACGGCTGAGGCTGCGCGGCGCCGGGACCGCGCTGTCCGCCGAGGTCCGGGCCGCCGGCGACCGCCGGAGCCTCTCCTTCACCGCAGACCTCGCCGACCTCGCCGCACCGGCCGCCACGGCCCGCTCCGGGCGGTGCGTCTGGGACGTCTTCGTCCGTCCCGGCGGGACGGCGCCGCCGGCCCGGGTCGGCCGGTTCCTCGACGACGTGGCCGACCGCAAGGACATCCAGGTGTACCCGGAGATCCCGGTCGGCGAGACGCTCGTACGCCCCTACTACACGGTCGACAACGACCTGTCCGTGGTGGTGGCCCGCACCGGCTGACCGCCGGCCGCTATTTTTGAACAAGTTCAAAAAACTGCGCTAGGCTCCCCCTGTACGAAAGAAGGGGGAGCCCATGAGGATCGTGATGCCCGGGGGTACCGGGCAGGTGGGCCGGGTCCTCGAGCGGGCGTTCACGGCCGCCGGACACGACGTCGTCGTCCTGACCCGGCGGCCGGCGGGCGCGGGCCAGGTGTACTGGGACGGCGAGACACCGGGCGCCTGGACGGACACCGTCGACGGCTGTGACGTGCTGGTCAACCTCGCCGGACGGAGCGTCGACTGCCGGTACACGCGGGCGAATCTGCGGGAGATGATGGACTCGCGGGTCCGTTCCACCCGTGTCGTGGGCGAGGCCGTCGCCGCCGCCGCGCGGCCGCCCCGGGTCTGGCTGCAGATGAGCACCGCCACCGTCTACGCCCACAGCTTCGACACCGCCCACGACGAGGCCACCGGCGTGCTCGGCGGCCACGAGCCCGGTGTGCCCGGCTACTGGTCGTACAGCGTCGGCATCGCCACGGCCTGGGAACGCGCCCTGGAGGAGGCGCCGACCCCGCACACCCGCAAGGTCGCGCTGCGCTCGGCGATGGTGATGAGCCCCGACCGGGGCGGTGTCTTCGACGTGCTGTCCCGGCTCGCGCGCACCGGCCTCGGCGGTCCGGTCGCGGGCGGCGCCCAGTACGTGTCCTGGGTGCACGAGCGGGACTTCGTGCGCGCCGCCGAGTTCCTGATCGACCGGGAGGATCTCGCCGGCCCGGTCAACGTGGCCGCTCCCGCACCGCTGCCCCAGCGGGCGTTCATGCGGGAGCTGCGCGCCGCCTGGGGCGTGCCGGTCGGGCTGCCCGCCACCCGGTGGATGGCGGAGGCCGGCGCGTTCGTCCTGCGGTCCGACACCGAGCTGCTGCTCAAGAGCCGCCGCGTGGTGCCCGGCCGGCTCCTCGACGCGGGCTTCGCCTTCGACCGGCCCGCCTGGGCCGGGGCCGCCGCCGACCTGGTGCGGCGCTCCCGCGCCCGGCGCCGGGGCGCCTGACGGTCAGGGCCGGTACTGCTGCTGCGGCTGCCCGGACACCTCGCCGCCGGGACCGCCCTGGGCCTGCGCCCGGAGCTGCTCGGCCTGCTCCCTGGGCACCTTCTGCTCCGCGCCGCAGAAGGTGCACTGGGTCGAGTACGACGTGGAGAACGGGAACAGCGGCACGAAGAACAGCGTGAACTTCGTGACGCGCTTGCGGAGCGTGTGCGCGGCCGGGTTGCCGCAGTGGCCGCACACCAGCGTCAGTATCGCCAGTTGGTACAGATAGCCCTTGGTGCCAAAGATGATCATGCCGGTCCTTCCCCGCGTGGGTGCCCTGCGGCCAGAGTGCCAGACGAGCGCCCGGCCTGCCGCGCGGCGGCCGTCGCCGGGCCACCCGGTCACCGGCCCCGCCGTCCAGTGATCCGCCCGCTCGCGGGGCCGTTGATGCTCCTATTGCTGTCAAGCGGTTTGCAGCCAGTCGCGGTAGGCGTAGGTGAGGTCGTCGTCTCTGCTGAGACCTCGTTCGAGTCTGG